>NZ_QFGA01000003.1:300000-569705 GCF_004369205.1 Pelotomaculum schinkii
GCTGCCGAGACGATGAAAGTTACTGCCCAGGACCTCCTTGCTCTTGGTGTGGCCGACCAAATTGTACCCGAGCCGCTGGGAGGCGCCCACAGAGAACCTGAAGCCTCGGCTGAGCTCTTAGGCAAAGCGCTGGCCGCAAATCTGAATGAATTGCTTGGTATAGACCCGGACATACTTGTAGCAGCCAGATATAAAAAGTTTCGGGCGATAGGAAACCTTGGAGGGACTTTTTAATCAAAAACCAGTGTTGAGCCCGCAGGATAACGGTATATATTCAGTAAACCATGCTTCCACCGCCGGGTTCACTGAAAAGTTACGGATAACGATAACATCTCAGGAGGCTAAAACAGTTGCAGCGGATTGCCTTATTAACCAGCGGCGGGGATTCGCCGGGTATGAATGCCTGTATCAGGGCTGTTGCACGCAAGGCAATATATCACGGTATGGAAGTTATCGGTATCAATCGCGGTTTTAACGGTTTTATAGAAGGGGACATGGGTCCTATGAACCTCAGTTCGGTGGCTGATATTATCCACCGGGGAGGGACGATCCTGCACACCGCCCGTTCGGAACAGTTTCTTACCCCTGAAGGGCGCGCCAGGGCTTATGAAAATGTCAAAAGGTTCGGGGTCCAGGGCCTGGTGGTAATCGGCGGCGACGGGTCTTTTCGCGGCGCCAGTGTTTTTAGCCGGGAATTCGGCCTTCCGGTCATCGGAGTGCCCGGCACCATTGACAACGACATTCCCGGTACGGAGCAGACCATCGGTTTTGATACGGCAATCAATACGGTATTGGAAGCTATTGATAAAATCAGGGATACGGCTACTTCACACGAGCGCACCTTTATTATCGAAGTCATGGGCAGACGGAACGGTTCTATTGCTCTCGCCTCCGGCCTGGCCGGAGGCGCCGAGTCCATCCTGATCCCGGAGCAGCCCTTTGACTATGAGGACATCTGCCAGCGTCTCCTGCGCGGCTTTCGCCGCGGCAAAGCACACAGCATTATTGTGGTTGCGGAGGGGGCGTCAGGCGGCATGGAGGTCGGGCAGCGCATCAAGGAACGTACTGGTTTTGACACCAAAGTAACAATCCTGGGACACCTCCAGCGGGGAGGGTCGCCGTCCGCGGCCGACCGGCTCCTGGCCAGCCGTCTGGGCGCCAAGTCGGTGGAGCTCTTGATGGCCGGGGAGACAAGAAAGATGGCCGGCGTCAAAGCCGGTCAAGTCGTTGGAGTGGATATTGACGAGGCGCTAAACGAGTCCAGGCCTGTAGACCTGTCGCTGTATGATTTAGCCGGTGTCCTTTCGATTTAAGGAGGAGATAGTTTGCGGCGGTCAAAAATAGTTTGCACCATTGGTCCTGCCACCGATGATGTGGCCATGCTCAAGAAACTTCTCCTGGCCGGGATGAATGTGGCCCGCTTGAATTTCTCCCACGGTACCCATGAGGAGCACGGCAGGCGCGCTGCAGCGGTGCGCCGGGCAGCCGCCGAGGCCGGCGTAAATGTGGCGATTATGCTCGATACCAAGGGGCCGGAAATCCGCCTGGGCTATTTTAAGGAAGAACCGGTTATCCTCGAAGAGAATGCCACCGTGACTCTGACCACCGAGCAGATCAAAGGGGACCGGGAGCGCATACCCGTGACCTACCCCGGGTTGCCCGGTGACGTTAAAGAGGGCGACGCTATCCTGATCGCGGACGGTTTGATCGAGCTCAAAGTTTTGTCCACCACACCCACAGAAATATTATGCAGGGTTATCAACGGAGGGAAATTGGCCAGCCAGAAGGGCATTAACCTGCCCGGCGTGGAGGTGAATCTTCCTGCTGTCACCGAAAAAGATGTTCAGGACATCACCTTCGGTGTTGAGCAGGGTTTTGACTTTATCGCCGCCTCTTTTATCAGGAAAGCTTCTGATGTCCTGGCCATCCGCCAGGTACTGGAAGAGGCCGGCGCCAACCTGGACATCATTTCCAAAATAGAAAGCAGGCAGGCGGTTAACAACCTGGATGAAATTATCAGAGTTTCAAACGGGATCATGGTAGCCAGGGGAGACCTGGGTGTGGAGATTCCGGCGGAAGAAGTACCCCTGGTGCAAAAAGATATTATCGAGAGATGCAACCTGCTTGGTAAACCGGTGGTTACGGCAACCCAGATGCTCGACTCGATGATCAACAACCCCCGTCCCACCCGGGCGGAGGCCAGCGATGTGGCCAACGCTATTTTTGACGGGACGGACGCGGTGATGCTTTCAGGAGAAACCGCTGCCGGCAAATACCCGCTGGAGGCGGTAGAAACTATGGCCCGTATCGCTGAACGGGCTGAAGCGGCATTGCATTATGAAGGTATGCTGGCAAAGAAAAGGGGCGCCATACCTCACCGCACCGTAACAGACGCCATCAGTTACGCTACTTGCGCCAGCGCCCAGGATCTCGGCGCCGCCGCCATTATCACCGCCACCGAGTCGGGGCACACTGCCAAAATGGTTGCCAAATACCGGCCTAAGGCCCCTGTTATTGCGGTAACGCCGCATGCCGCGGTGATGAGAAAACTTGCTCTGACCTGGGGGATCAAGCCTCTTTTAGCGGCTCCCAAGGAAAGCACGGATGAAATGATGGCGGAAGCCGTTGAGGCTTCCCTGCAGGCCGGGTTGATTAAGGGGGGAGATTTGATTATTTTTACTGCAGGTGTTCCCGCAAGAGTACAGGGCACCACCAATTTGCTGCGCGTTCATACCGTGGCGGATATTCTGGCAAGGGGTGTGGGCATCGGCCGTGATGCGGTAACCGGCGTAGTGAGGGTTGCGGGTGATTCTAGAGAGGCTGTCGATAAGGTTAAACAGGGCGATGTCCTGGTGGCCAAAGCAACAGACACCGAATACATACCGGCCATGAAAAAGGCCGCCGCGGTGGTTACTGAAGCGGGAGGCCTGACTTCCCACGCTGCCATTGTCTGCCTCGAGTTCGGCATACCGGTGGTGGTAAATGTTGAACAAGCTACCTCGGTACTGCCTGACGGTGAACTGGTAACCATAGACGGGCACAGGGGCCTGATTTACAAGGGCGCCGCCAAAGTACTGTGATGAGACGTGAGAAGTGGGACGTGAGACGTGAGTATATTCTGCATTTCTTATCAGTTTTGTGTAGGGTGTAAGGGGTTAAGTCATTGATGGAAACATGTATTGGTGTTAGAAATTGGCTCGTTTACTGAAACTGCAGACAAAACACCTAAATACAGGCGTTTTTTGTTTAAAAGATTACTTCCCACGTCCCACGTCTCACGTCTCACGACTCATATTGTTCCTTCCTACGGGTATTCTAATAATACCGAAGGGGGGATTTTTTTGTCGGATTTTATTCTTAATTACCTCTCTACCCTGGGTTTGGTCGGGTTGCTGATGGGGGTGTTTATTGAGTCGATGGGTGTGCCTTTTCCAGGAGGGATCATGGTAATCCTGACCGGTCTTTTGGTTAACCAGGGCCGGTTGGAGTTTTCCAGCGCCATGTTGGCCACCCTCTCCGGGTATACGGGAGGCTCTTTAACCGCTTATCTTATCGGTAGAAACCTTGGCCAGCCTTTTTTTGTCCGGATCGGCGCCTTTTTACGCATATCTCCCGAGCGATTTGAACAGGCGCAGTCCTTGCTGGACCGTTCGGCTCCGGCTTTTATTATTTTTGGGCGTTTTCTGCCGGGCCTGAGCAACCTGACCCCCTATATGGCCGGCGTCACCCGCATCAGCCTGCCTTATTTTCTTTTATACAACTCCATTTTCACAGTGGGATGGGGATTTCTTTACCTCCTGTTGGGGATGTTTTTCGGCCATAATTACCAGCTGATTGCGCCTTACATAAACACCAGGCTGCCGCTGGTGGGGCTGGCCCTGCTGGGAAGTTGCCTGGCCTATCTCTTAATTAGAAATTCTCTTCGCAACAGGATAAAAAACGAATGAAAACAAAAATTATTTTAAGAGGATAAATAATCCTCCTGTGAGAAGTATTAATTGCCGGTTGACATAACAAGCAAGGCAGGGGTGTAAAATGATAACAGTGATCAAAGGAGATATTACCGGAGTGGCTGTTGATGCCATTGTCAATATAAGCCCTGTTCCGGTAGAGGATGCGTTAGTTGCCGGCGACTCGTTCAAGGGAGGCAGTTGCATTTATACAACCGGCACGGGAGAGGCCCTTGCCGCTGACGAGGCCGGGGTAAGGCTTGTCACCCGCAAGGCCTTGCTGCGGGCAGAGGAGTGCGGCTTGCATAACATCGCTGTTCCTGTTCCGGTTACAGGGTTAGGAGAGCTTGACCCGGAGGCTGCGGCTAAAGTGATGGTCAGTGAGGCAAGGCGTCTCTTGGCTCACAGCAACAGCATCGAAAACGTGATTTTTTCAGTTTTTGCTGATACGGCATTTGAGACCTTTTTAAAAGTAGCCAGGCGGGACCAGGTCGTTTGCCTGGGGGACAGCATTACTTATGGTTACCCAGGCGGGCCGGAGACCTCCTGGGTAGCTCTTTCGTCTAAGATGGTTGGCCTCACTCTGGTTAACGAAGGAATTAACGGGGATTCCACCTGCGGGATGCTGGACCGCTTGAAATATGATGTTCGACCAATGGCGCCGGCTTATGTGATCATCCTGGGTGGCGCCAACGATATCTTGCTTGGGGGCAGCGTGGAGAAGATCCAGGATAACATCAAAACCATGGCAGCGGTAGCTCTTGAGGCGGGGATATGTCCTGTCCTGGTTGTGCCGCCCCCGGCTTTGCCGGGCGGGGGCTTTGTGCCTCCCGGCTTGGCCGGTAGTCTGGCAGAAGCAATGGCAACCATCGGCTGTTGGGTCAGGTCATTTGCAGAGCAGGAGCGACTCCCGGCGCTGGATTTTTACACTCCCATGCTGGATCCCCAAACCGGGAAGGGTAACCCGCATTACTTTACGGACGGAGCTCATCCCAACCAAAAGGGTTACCGTGAGCTGGCCAGGGCGGCCGGACAGACGCTGCTCCGGTTAAAAAAAGGATTTTATTACAAAGGTTAATCACCCTTACTCTTTGTAGACCCCGCGTTCTATAAACAACTCACCAAACAGCCTCTTTTGAGCCTCTCCTCTACATTTAAGCTCGCGACGCTTTGCTTGATTTTCACCTGCCCGTTAATGTTATAATTACCCGGTAAAGGGATAAAAAGGCGTTGTTGCCGCGAGGTGCAAACATTTTTAATTTTAGACAGGAATTGTATTTCAAGTCGAGAACTTATATGTGACCGCATTTATTGCATGGGGGTAGGGGTATGTATAAAGAAATAGCCATTCCCGAATTTATTGGGGAGACAGAGCAGGCTGTGATTCTGGTGGTACCGGCCCTGGAGCGGGATTTATCGGTATTGTTTAAGCGCTTCCATGAAGGCGAGGAAATAAATTACTGGTTTAGCTGGGAATTAACACTGCTCAATGATGATCAATATATGGTTACCCTGGAGATTGGTTGGGACGGAGAAGACGTGGTTTCCATCGGCTTTACACTGGACATGTGGGAGTACCTGCCGGTTATAACCAGGCGCAGCCATGTTGTCTTGATGACGGACTGGCGTCTCATCGAGGAGGGCATTGCAGCCGGGATGGACAAGATGGGGAGATTCCGGCCCAGGGCCTTGCTGGTACGCAACGCGGGCCGGGGCATGGGAGAGCTGTCCAGTAAAGTGGCCGATCAGGCCATGTATAGCAAAAGCAATATCAAGCTGGCGCAGTTGCTTGAAATTTTGCGGGACAGCTTCATTTCAAAGGCGAACTTGCACTAGCGGCGGACGGATAGGAAAGGAAATAGTGGAAATGAATATATCATATTAAAACTCGGGAGGTATCCAGGTGGGGCCGTCCAAAATCAGCGAAATCGCCAGGGGCGCCATGCGTATAGAGGAAAAGGGCTTCAGGTTTTACAGCGCCATGGCCCGCATGACGGAAGATGAACGGGCCAGGCAGATATTTATAAAACTTGCTGATGAAGAAAAGGAACACTTAAAGGTTTTTGAAAAGCTCCTGGTGTGTTATGATCACGATGAATTTCTTGAACCGGAGGTTTCGGAGTATCTTAACGCCGTTATGCAGGAAAATCTCTTTCCCGTGGATGTGGAACCGGGGCAGGCTGGCTGGAAAGCTGAAACCATGAAGGATGCCCTGGCCATCGGGGTCCAGGCTGAAAAGGACGCCATTTTAGTCTATCATGAACTACTGTCGCGCACCCGTTCGGATAATGGACGCAAGTTGCTGTACAGTTTAATTGAGGAAGAAAAAATGCATTTGGTAGAGTTGAGAAGTTACTATGAGGAAATCTGAAGATATTTAAAATATTGCTGTATAATGGTAAATTATATATTAGGTATCTTGAGGGGGCGTTTTATATGCTGGACCTGTTTGGCAAGCTTAAGGTTAAAAAAAATCAAGAACAGGGGCATGAGGCCAGGTGCGTGTGCGGTGAGTTGGCCATCCGGATCCCCGAAGAAAAGAAAGAGATCTACTTGTGCCAGAAGTGCAATAAACTCCTCTATTACGTGGATCCCGCCCCAAGCTTGACCAACGTTATCCCGCTCAGTCTGGGTTTCTTCAAGAGACGCAAGTAACGGCTGCAGGATAGTTGTTAAGTAAACAAAATTCATATAATTAAAAGCGGTGGGAATAATACGTTTTAACAATCCTTTAGTTGGGAAGGTAAAATGATCTTAACGATTATTCGCACCCTTATTTTATTTGCCGTGGTAGTAGTGGCCTTGAGGCTCATGGGCAAGAGGCAAATCGGGCAGCTGCAGCCTTACGAACTCGTAATTATAATCATGCTATCCGAGCTGGCTGCCATCCCCATGGAGAATATCGGCATTCCACTTTTTAGCGGGCTCTTGCCAATCCTGACCCTATTAGTGGCTGGAGTTACATTGTCCTATATTTCCTTGAAAAACGTGAAGGCCAGGGGGTTTATCTGCGGTACGCCGGTTGTCTTAATCGAAGGCGGCAGAATAATAGAAAAAGAACTGCAGAGAACGCGCTTTAACATAAACGATCTGCTGGAAGAGTTGAGGTCCAAAAACTTTCCCAATATTTCTGATGTTGAATTTGCCATCCTGGAAACCTCGGGGCATTTGAGCGTTATTCCAAAATCACAAAAAAGGCCGTTGGTTCCCCAGGATTTGAATTTGTCTACACAGTATGAGGGGTTGCCCCTAACTTTGGTAATTGACGGTCAGATAATGGATAAGAATTTGCAGAAGGCCCGGCTTGACCCCGGCTGGCTCAAGTCGGAGTTGGATAAATTCGGTATCAAAAGTTTTAAGGATGTCCTGTTTGCCAGCCTGGACACGGAAGGCAAACTTTTCTATCAGGCTAAAGCAAAAACTTAAAACCAATACAACAGGTCCGGGGGCTAAGATGAGGCTGCTAACCACACTGCTAATAATATTCGTCGCTGTTGTTGCGTTGGGCTTTTGGACCAACCACCAACTTACGGTCTCAGCCAATGAACTTTTACTTGATGTGGACAAAATCCGCGGGGAAATCAACGCGGAGAATTGGGACAGCGCCTCAGAGCATACCGAGGCGCTGGAACGGAACTGGGATCGGAGAGGAAAATGGTGGCCCGCGCTACTGGACCACGAGGAAATTGATAATATTGATTTCGCCATAGCCAAAAACAAGGAATATATTGCTGAAAGAAACACCCCACTGGCATTGGGACAGCTTTCTGAAATAAGGCAGATGATTAAACACATACCTGAAAAAGGGACCATAAATCTCACTAATATTTTTTAGCAGTATTTTCTTTTTTAATCATGAGCGCATACCTGCAGGCACAATTACCGCATTTTTGAAAAAATAAAGGTACATATATGATATTGGTATCATATATTATGATTGACGATAACTAAGATATAATATAAAATAAAATAATATAGATAACTTTATGGGCTTTTATATAATTAACTATTTTGCCACGGCTTTCATTCATCCTAACGTGTGAGCCGGGGCATTTGTCTTTTTACCCCAAATGAGAATGGTTACTGATAACAATAAGAATAGTTATCATTGTAGTTAAAGAGAGGACTGGTCCAATGGATGAAAAAGCTAAGGTGGCTTTGCTCTCTATAGGTTCAAATACTTTCCTGGCCCTGGGCAAGCTGGCCGCCGGACTTTATATGGGGTCCGTCAGCGTAATTTCAGAAGCCGTACACTCGAGCCTGGATTTAGTGGCTGCGGTAATTGCCTTTTTCGCCGTAAAAACCGCAGCCAAGCCGGCGGATGACAGGCATAATTACGGACACGGCAAATTTGAGAACCTTTCGAGCATTATTGAAGCCATCCTCATTCTGGTCGCGGGCGCTATGATTATCAATAGCGCTATCCCCAAATTACAAGGGGGCGGGCAAATCGAAAGCCTTGGCCTGGGCGCCGGGGTGATGGGCGTCTCAGTGTTGGTAAACCTGTTAGTATCGCGTAAGCTATTAAAAACTGCCAGGAAAATGGAATCCCCCGCGCTGGCAGCCGATGGCTGGCACCTAATGACAGATGTTTATACATCTCTGGGGGTTTTTGCCGGGCTGGGAGCTATTTATCTGACCGGTCTGACAATACTGGATCCGATCATCGCTATTGCGGTAGCCCTTATGATCTTTAAAGCAGCTTTCAACTTGATCAGAGAATCAGTACGCAGTATCCTGGATGTTAACCTGCCCAAAACGGAGGAAAATCTAATTAAGGGAATCCTTCAAAGCTATGCGGAAGAATACGTTGAGTTCCACGACCTGCGCACGAGGAAGGCAGGTAGTGACCGATATGTTGATCTGCACCTGGTTGTACCCAAATATCAGGACATCAATGCCGTGCATAATCTCTGCGACCGCATTGAAGATGATCTTCGCGCGCAATTGCCGGGAGCGCAAATTCTTATTCACACCGAGCCCTGTGGCGGTCACTGTGAAGAGATAGGTTCTATTAAATAAATATTTGCCTGATTTTCCATAACCCTTTCAACTCCTCCTGCATAAGATTAGATCAGGTATGAATCGAAAAAAGAGGAGAGGTGTAACAAGGTGAAGCGTTTTCTTTACCCGATTTTATTTTTGATGTCCTGCATACCGGACTCGAATAAGCACCTGGAGTCATTCAACGCCGTAGCCCAAGCCGCTCAATACACGGTTAAAAATATCAAAGAAGGGTTGGATAATTTCCAGAGTACCATTATTCAGTTCAACCAGGGGCTCAACCAGCCGGTGGTGAAAATGGATGATGCGGGCAGTCAGCCGGAATCTGGCCCGAGCAACGATAGCGAAGCCGAAAAATAACCAATGATAGAAGGGGCAATTCATTCGCACCTTCAGCGAAACCATGTTTATTCAGTTGCATTAGAGCAATTCATGGCCCTTACCGGTAACGGGAAGGGCCTCGTCATTTCTAAAGCAAATAGAAGTACTATTGCCACTCTTTCACCGGCCGCAGCGACCTGTGCCGGGCTGGCAGGTTAACGAAGGAATTACCGTCATGGTAGAACAGACCGTTACTCAAACTTCACCGGAATGCGCTTTGGTGGGTCCGGTTTCTTTTTGGGGACGCTGAGGGATAAGAGACCCTTGCGGTAGGTCGCCGTGGCCCCCGAAGGTTCGACCGTGGCGGGGAGCCGGATAATTTTATGAAAGTTATCAACAGGGTTGCTGCCTCCAGGGGGGACTTTGGCCCCAAAAAGCTCGATACCCTCCTGGGAAATCAGCAGGTGCAAATCTTCATGAGAAACGATGCCGGGCAGAATGGCCTGGACGTTGACGTCCATGGCAGTTTCGTAAATCGAGACAGGTGAGACATTTCCCGCCTGACCCGGTTCAGTGAAGGCGTTCTGAGGAGGGTTGGTCTCCTGCTTCCAGAAAAGATGGTTCTCATCCTCCTGTGGGTCCTTCTGCAAATTCTCCTGCTGGTTTTTTTTATCTCTACCGGTGTGTGAAAAAGGTGACAGCTCGCCGGGGTCTATTTTTTTAATTGCCTCCAGCACTGTCTCCAGCCTATCTTTGTTCCAATAACTGCTCAAGCCCGTTTCCTTTGTCTTTTCATACAGGTCCAGGGCAAACTTCAGTAGGTCTTTTTGATCATAGCTCACAGTTGAACCTCCAAAATCAGAAGTATAGCAGGGGCGGTCCGGAGGGCATAAGGTCCTCCCAATTGCAGCGGTATTACTAAAGGATATGTCCCTATTGACCAATACGTGCTTCCACCCGCAAGAGTAAAAATATCCTGCAGCTTAAAGTGAATAGAAAAAGGCCATGGGCCTTAGCAAAGCATTATAATCATACCTGAGCCTGCGTGATCAGTCCTTGATACGTAATCTCAGGTCTTTAGATAGCCTCATGTCTATGGCGTAGATATGAAAAAACCACTCTCCAACCACAATTACCAGGGTCAGGATTGCCAGAGTCGATATAGGCAGCAAAAGCCCCGTAATGAGTCTGGTTAAACCCCAAATCAAGGGAATTGCCAGGGCTACGTCGACCAGCACGGTGATGTTGCGGCCCAACAACAGTAGAAAGGGACGGTCCGCGGCCAGGGATGTCACCAGGGTCAGAGTCAGGGCAATCACTGTTCCCCAGATTACAGTAATACCGGTTACATAAGTCAGAATAGCGGTTACCGTTAAGGCAATGATTAGCTTTGCCAGAAAGGCCCGGGCATACAAGCTCAGATGCGTCACCTCCAGCTTCAAAAATAGTATTTGGAGCAAGTAAAATTTTATCCACATCAACAAAATATTCATCGACTCTGAGGAAACCCTTGACATTTTCTTTCTTATGGTATATCTATCGATTAGACGCGAAGGCGGCATATGTGAAAGATATTGATAGTGGAAGATAAAACTGCTGTTGCTCTTGTGTTGCAGGCAGACACGGAGTATGCTGGTTACCGCCGGTTAAAAGCCATATTTCGCCTGTGTCCGACACGTGTTGTATGATGAAAACCAGGGAGGAAAGCCAGAGTGGAAAATATGCTCAATACCGAAGAAGGTAAATTAAGTCTTTTAAAAAAATTTTGTATGCCTCCGGCATTCTTTAAAAGAAAAAAACTGCTATATGGGACCTCAATAATTGTGGCGGTTGCATTGGCGGGATATTTTTTCCTGGGCAACTCAAAAAAAGCGTCGGGAGGCTATCTTACTGAAAATGTCAAAAAAGGCTCAATAACCAACACCATCTCGGCAAGTGGTACGGTCGAACCGGTAAGCACGGTTTCTCTGGCCTTTAAAAATGCCGAAATCATAAAAAATATCTACGTCCAAGTGGGAGATCATGTAACACCCGGTCAGGTTTTGGCCGAACAGGACAGCCAAAACCTGGAGTTGCAGTTAAAACAGGCGGAAGCCAACTTGGATCAAGCCATCGCCAGTATGGAACTGCTGCAAAATGGCTCCACCCAGGAGGAATTGCGGCAGTCCGAGGCAAGCGTAAAGATGGCCCAGGCGGCATATGACCAGGCCAAGTCCGACCTGGAGCGTTACCAGCAGCTGGCTGAGGCGGGAGCGGTTGCCCAAACCGACCTTGAAACCGCCAAAATAAGCTATGCCAATGCCGAGGGTAATTTAATCAAAGCACAGGAATCTTACAAGGCCCTGCAATCAGGCGCCCGGGCAGAAGATATCAAATCGGCTGCAGCTAAACTGGCAAGTAGCCAGGCGTCGCTGCAAATTGCCAGTATCGATCTGGCAGGAGCCCGGATGGTAAGTCCCATTAATGGTATCGTTAGTGAGATCAACGGCGCCGTGGGGCAGCGGGCTACGGCCAACAACAACAGCACCAGCGGGTCCAGCGGGTTTATGGTTGTGATCTCGGAAGCTTTGCAGATCAAGGCGCAGGTTAACGAAGCCGACATCGGCAAGACGGAAGTAGGCCAAAAGGTGGAATTTACCGTTAACTCTTTTCCGGAGCAAAACTTTACAGGCCGGGTCAGCAGTATATCTCCCCAGGCATACACCCTGTCCAACGTCCAAATTTACGATGTAATCATCGAAATTGACGCTAACCAGCAGGGGTTAAAAGCAGGTATGCCTGCCAATGTAAACATTATCGTCGACAGGAGCGAAGACACGCTCACCGTTTCTAAGGGAGCCGTAACCTATGCCTTAAGTTACCTTAACAAACTGGGCCAGAGCGGGACGGCAAGCCCTGCGGCTACTGAAAGCGGGGCCGACAGCCAGGGCCGGAATAGCGAAAGAGCGAGCGGGAACGGTACAGGCGGCAACAGCAATAATAACCCAGGTGACACTGCAAGCCGGCTGGAAAGCAGCCAGACCCGGCAAGCCACGGTCCTGGTGATGGGCAAGTCGGGAACACCGGAGCCACGCAAGGTAACTCTGGGACTGTCGGACTTGAGAAATTATGAAGTTATAAATGGCCTGAACGAAGGGGAAACAGTTGTGATTGGCTCTCTCAGCCAGACTGCCGCTGCGCCTGCCCAGGGCGGCCAGGGCGGCGGCCCGACGCCGATGGGGGGCGGAGTAAGGGTACGAACTAATTAGCGAACGGGGGCGCAGCATGCCTGACACAACAACGATAGAACTTAAAGACATCAGAAAAACATACACCATGGGAGAAGCGCGCATTTACGCCTTAAGGGGTATAAACTTAACCATAAAGCAGGGAGAAATGGTTGCGGTCATGGGAGCCTCCGGTTCAGGCAAAAGTACATTTTTAAATATTGTCGGCTGTTTGGACAAACCCACCAAAGGTACCTATTACCTCGACGGAGAGAATGTGTCCGAATTGGACAAGGACCAGCTGGCCACGATCCGCAACAAAAGGCTTGGCTTTGTCTTTCAGGGTTTTAACCTTTTGGGCAGGGCGACAGTAGAAGCCAATGTAGAGTTGCCGATGATCTATGCCGGGGTGGAAAAGAAAGAGATGGCCGTCAGGGCTAAAGACGCCCTGCAATGGGTCGGGCTCTCAAAATATCTGCATCATTACCCCAACCAGATGTCAGGCGGCCAGCAGCAAAGAGTCGCCATCGCCCGCGCTCTGGTCAACAACCCTTCCCTGATCCTGGCCGATGAACCAACCGGCGCGCTGGATTCAAGGACCAGCATCGAGATCGTGGCGGTGATTCAAAGGCTTAACCAGGAAAAAGGGATAACGGTGGTGATGGTTACCCATGAAAAAGATATTGCGCAATATTGCAAACGGTTAGTGACTATCAAGGACGGCCACGTTATTGAGGATACTCCGGTATTAAACCAAAGGAACGCCGACGAAGACCTGGCGGCCCTGCCGGTAGAAGCGGAGGCCGGGCTATGAATATCACCAACAACTTCGAGGTGGCCTTTAACGGGATCAGGGCCAATAAACTGAGGTCCTCCTTGACCATGCTCGGCATCATTATCGGTGTGGCGGCAGTAATAATCATGATTTCCATGGGGCAGGGCGTAACCAAAAGAGTACAGGACCAGATTTCTTCCATGGGCTCCAACCTGCTGATGGTATATCCCGGGGCCGGACAGGGAGCGGTCAGGGGCGCCGGGGGCAACGTCAATACCCTGACCCTGGAAGACGCCCAAGCTATAGCCGAACTGAACATGGTGGCCTATGTGGCGCCCGAGCTTAGTTCAAGCGCCACCCTCTCTTACTCCAACCAGACCTGGACCGCCGCCTTCAACGGGACCACCCCCGAGTTTCAGTTAATCAAAGACTGGTCCACCAGCGCGGGGTCGTTTTTTACCGAAGACGACGTAACAGGCGCCACCCCGGTGGCAGTCCTGGGCCAAACGGTGGTAGACAACCTTTACCCCGACGGCACGGATCCGGTAGGCACCACCATCAGGCTCAACAAACTGACCTTTACCGTGGTAGGCGTCCTGGCCGCCAAAGGCTCCTCCATGGGCGGGCAGGACCAGGACAATAACGTCTACATACCCATAACCACGGCACAAAGGAGATTATTGGGCGTAAATAACGTCCGTCTTATCGATGTGCAGGTTGAAAATGCAGAAAGTATGAGTTTTGTCCAGAGCAGCATCGAAAGCCTTTTAAGAGAAAGGCACCGCCTGAGCGGGACCAGCTCAGATGATTTCAACGTGCGCAACCTGGCCTCAGTGCTGGAAACAGTTGAAAGCACCACCGCCATCTTGACCCTCTTTCTGGCCGGCGTGGCCTCCATATCGCTGTTGGTGGGCGGTATCGGGATTATGAATATTATGCTGGTTTCGGTAACAGAAAGGACCAGGGAGATCGGTTTGCGCATGGCGGTGGGGGCAAAGGAAAGCGATATTCGCAACCAGTTTCTGGTGGAGGCAATGGTGCTCTGCCTGTCCGGGGGAGTGGTGGGGATTCTCCTGGGCATAGGCGTTTCTAAACTCATTGGCATGGCAGCCGGCATGACGATGTCGATCAAGCTGTACTCCGTATTAATCTCCGCAGGGTTTGCCGCAGCCATCGGCATATTTTTCGGCTATTATCCGGCCAAAAAAGCTGCGGGGTTGGACCCCATTGAAGCGCTCCGGTACGAGAGATAAACTGAATAATGATACATTTTGCGAAGCTCGCCGGCTCCAATACCTGGCGGGCTTTCCTGGTATAGTCAGCTAGTTTTTATTTCTTTTTCAAAGCAGTATTTTCCCTTTATTTTCCTTGGAGCGGCTGACCCTTTTGGGGCAAAATACAAGATTAAAGGAGCATACCTGTAATCATTAGAAACGGTCTTTGAAAAAAGAGACGCTCACCAATAAAATGGTATTGTGCTGATCCAGCCAAGAAAGGCACAAAACCAAATTGAGGAGGCGCCTCTATATGAAGCGTACACAAAACGAGAAAATTTCGCAAATAAAAATTGAAACCTTGGTGGTCGGAATCGATATTGGAAAAGAAACCCATTATGCAAGAGCCTTTGATTACAGAGGGATTGAACTGGCCAAGCTGCTGATATTTAGCAACACGGCGGAAGGATTTCAACACCTTGACCGATGGATGCGGGACATCTGCAAGCAGCAAGAAAAGACCGAAGTCATCGCCGGTTTTGAGCCCACTGGACATTACTGGTTCTCATTGGGGGACCACCTAAAGCGCAAGGGTCATAAACTTGCAATAGTCAACCCTTTCCATGTCAAACGAACCAAGGAACTGGATGACAACAGCCCTACCAAGAATGACCGAAAGGATCCGAAAACCATCGCCATGTTAGTAAAAGACGGGCGTTACCGGGATGTGTACATACCCGACGACATCTATCAGGAACTGCGGGAAGCGGTGGCTGAACGGGAACGGCTTCAAGAGCGGTTAAATGCTACTCACAACAGGGTTGTTCGCTGGCTGGATATCCGGTTTCCAGAGTTTGCAGGGGTTTTTAAGAAATGGACAGGAAAAACAGCACTGCTGACACTTAAAATATTCCCGACACCAGCAAAGGTTTTGGAAGCGGGCGCAGACAAAATACTGGCCACATGGAGGACAGTTGTGAAACGTTCCGTAGGCATAAAAAGAGCGCAAGCGCTGGTAAAAGCAGCGTCCAACAGCATTGGCAGAACCACCGGCCATGTAGCTTCGGATGCCAGCCTGCAGAACCTGCTTGCAGAATATGAATTGTACCATGCACAACATGAACGCTTAGAACAACTAATGTTGGAACTACTGCTTCAGGTGCCGAATGCAGCCAAACTTCTGAAAATCAAGGGAGTGGGCTTGGTTACAGCCACAACCTTTGTCGGCGAAACCGGTGATATCCACAGGTTCGAACACCCTCGCCAGATACAAAAACTGGCTGGTTGTAACCTGGTTGAGAACAGCTCCGGCAAACACAAAGGAAAGACCACTATCAGTCACCGGGGGCGGAAGCGATTAAGGCATGGGCTGTTCATGGCCATGATTGCCATCCTGGGTAAAAACCCGGAGTTCCAGGAACTACACCAACGCAATCTAACAAGGGAAAAAAACCCGCTAAACAAGATGCAATCCATTATCGCCCTCTGCGGCAAACTCATCCGGGTATTCTACACCATTCTGAGCAAGGGTGTTGACTACAATCCTGAGAAGATGATGGGCGATATTCAACAGCCGGTTAAAATAGCCGCATGAAAACGCTGAGAACATCCTGATAAACGATACAGATTAACGAAAGCACATCATCGTAGTGGAATTAGCCGCGGCCATTCAGACGAAGATGTGACTGCCCCCAATAGTTATCTACAGGTTTTTATCGCACTTTGAAAACGGAGAGCCCGGGACAGTCAGGTTGAATTATTCCATTAGGGCATAGACCCGGTCTAGGAGCATGACTGACGTTCCACCTCTTGGATAGGCAGGACGAAGGTATTTAGGGCGAAGACCCAGGAAGATGTGGGAGGTTTGCTGCCAGGAGACGATGTGGAATCCCACTGGCCTTGATACAAAAAAACATGCGGCCTTGGTGAAAGTTAAACATCATCATCCATAATTACACATTGATGTAAATAACAAGAGATAGGCTATCCGAATAAAAAGTGAAAATCTAAGAAAAGCGGAGATATTTAAAGATAACCGAAGACTATTAAGGGAGGATTGAACATGTCTGAAAAAAATTATTTTCACCGGCCGGCAGGGTCGCCCCAACCCCGTGAACGTGAATCCCAAAAGGCACAGCTGGAAAGCCTATCGCATGGCGAAAGCAAAGATGTTAAGCGCAAAATAGCTTATCAAACAGGCGAGGAAGACTGGGAAGAAAAAGCCCGGTCAGCTCACGGAAAAGAAGGGCATGGAGAACTCCAGAGCCGTTTCCAGGATGTTTTGGATAGCGACAAAGACCTCAAGGGCTATGGTTTAAACGTCAGGGGCGGTGGTGGAGAGGTTGAAATAAGCGGGATAGTCGATACTTTAAGCGAAAGTAAAAGGGCGGAAGAACTTGCCGCCAGTTTCCCCGGCGTGCAAAAGGTTGTGAACGACCTTACCATCAGCACCGATGGGAATATTACTGATGCCGACGTTACCAAGGAAGTCCGGGAAGAGCTTAATGCCGATCCGCGAGTAGATTTATCTCATATCGGCGCGGAAGCCCACGGAGGCGCCGTAATATTAATGGGCAGCACGGAAAACCCGGATGAAATCGAGGCTGCCAAACAAACAGCCGCCAAGGCGCGGGGTGTGCGCAAAGTTGTCAGCCAGGTCAAGCTAAAAGACGACTTTGACATGAGTCTGGAGGGAATTTTCCACAGCCAGGTTCGAAATGACGAAGAAGATTAGATAATAGAAGGCTTTTCAATCTGCCAGGAAACGGTTGGGAATACTATGTAATCTCCAAACATGGGTGTGAAAAAACCTATCGTGAAAGCCGGCTGACTTTAGCCGGCTTTTGTAATCATTGCAGGAAATAGAGGTCATTTGGCAGGATAAGTTTCTAATGTGCAGAATATCTTATTACCATTTATTGCATTTGGGGGAGTTGTTTATGAATTGCAACAAAGAAAAAAATATTAAAAAATGCACCTGCACTTATGAACCTTGCTCAAGGAAGGGCATTTGTTGCGAATGCATCCTTTATCACCGAAAGTATAATGAAGCTCCGGCTTGTCTGTTTCCATCCGAGGTGGAAAGTACATATGACCGCTCATTGGAAAGACTGGCACGTTGCTATAACAAATAGAGAAAACCATCTTCCCGAAAATGATGAATCCTTGTAAAGTCGTCACTTACTTGATTGGGGATGACGGAAGCACAACACTTTTTACATGCCCGGTTGTTCATATACCAGCCCTGTTACATACAGTCTTCTAAACACCATCCGATCAACTGCCAGTGATATTTTAATACCATCCGGTTTGCTTACAGCGCCTTTAAACATATAGACCTTAATCCCGTTCGCATCCACTAAATCGTAACTTTCAGGTAAAGGCGGTTTGCCTGCTGACACGGCAGGTTCCTTGAATTGGCCTCCACACCCGCCATACAACATCATATCCACGGTAATGGAGTCGCCTTTTTGGAGGATATAATCCCTGGCGTCATCGGTAAATTCTACCTTTAGCATTTTGTCATCCTTCCTTCCTCCATACATTTTTTCCATTTTACCATGTTTACAATTATTAAAACAACACCTTGCCATTATTGGTAGGGTGTTTTTCATTAAGGTAAAAGGAACCCCTTTGTTACTACCAGAGTGAAGGACCTGGAACCTCCCAGGCTTCATGGCTATTTTTTCAAGTAAGAAACTTGGTTTATTGCATACTATCAAACTGTTAAAATAAATTTTATGGAATATTTGAACAGTTGTATCAGCTGCGGAACGTACAATTCACCCTGGACTTTCTGTCTAAGGTTGCCCGCTCTCTTGGGAAAGGGGTACAGGTTACATTATTCTATGTCTGGACAAAGAAAAAATAGAAAGACGATTCCGAATCTTAGCCACTTTGGCCGGATAGAATCGGGGCATGTCGGTCATGCGCGAAGCGCTCAGCACCAACTTGGTGTTCATTTCAATGGGCTTGCCATCTAATATCGACATAAACTCTTCCTGTATAATTTAAAAAATCAGGTTGCTTTATGAGATTAAATTGTACCATATTATATTGTGTATTTAAAAGAAGAGGCTTATCATAAACTACGAAATAGAACTGGAGATTAAACTGGAAGAGAAATTGAATATCAGAGTATTAAATACTCTTTCATGATTTAATTTTTACATTTCGATATGCTTTTGGTATTATATTATTTTTATGTAATTAAAAGGTTTTAGTTAAATATTAATCGAAATAACCAAGAATTGCATTTTAGTGCGACCGCCCCAATCAGGGTGGTCGTTGTGGTTTTAGCGGATTCCAACAAGAAATGACAAGATTCGCATATCGGCGACCGGGGTAACATTGAAATTGCCGGCGGCCCAACCGTAAAACGTAGTTATAACGGATAGTGGGTTGATCTTAAATAGTGGCTAATCAATTTTAGGTTAAAAAGGAGAAGGATAAAATGTTTCAGTGTCTGAAGAGGGTGGTTTACCAGGTTTCAGATCTTGAAAAAGCCAATGCAGCCCGTCCTGACAGGTCCAATTTCCAGGCGCTTTCTCTCTTGATGAAAAGAGTTGCAAAAGGTTGTCTGACTGAGTTGGTAGCTGAGATATATGCGACCGAAGGTGAATTGCTAACGGCCGGATCCAAAAAACTAGAGCCCATAATCAACGGCTATAAAGAGCTTTTGCATAAAGCGGGCCGGGAAAGAGAGTTGATTTTTACACTCGTTGCATTCGTTATATACTGGAGGAGGATTCTTATATGGATAAGAAGAGAGCCAGCTTCACTGCAATGTTAATGGCTTACTATCGCGCGTACCATGCCATGCATGAAACCCCAAAGATATTTGATGATTTTCTGGCCTGTCATTTGTTTACGGAGGATGAACACTCGTTTTTCGAAAACGCCTGTTCGCAGGCTCCCAGGCTGGATGATCCCGAACGCGCAGCATCGCTTCCTGACCGGGCGGCTGCGATAGCGTGGGCGTTGCAAACCATAACACCGGGCCCATCCATGACTCTCAGCCGTTCACGGTACACGGAAGAAATTCTCGACAAGGCTGTTGGGCAGGGAGTGCGGCAGTACGTGATCCTTGGGGCGGGTTTTGATACCTTTGCGTTTCGCCGACCGGAGATGTTGGAGAAGCTTCAGGTGTTCGAGGTCGACCATCCCGTCACGCAGGCCTTTAAACGCCAACGCCTCGCTGAGGCGGGCTGGAAACTGCCGGCACAGCTTCACTTTGTTCCGGTGGATTTTGAGCAGGAGAGCCTGGCAGAGGTACTAACACGCTCATCGTATAACCCGCAGGCACTTAGCTTCTTTAGCTGGCTGGGTGTCACCTATTACCTAACCCGCGATGCTATATTTACCACACTGCATGATATCGCCAATATTGTCCCCGCGGGCAGCGCAATCATTTTCGATTACCTTGATACAGACGCGTTTGTTCCCGAAAAAGCGGCTAAACGCGTGAAAAATACGATAAGGGACGCGCAGCAGAACGCGGGTGAGCCGATGATAACGGGGTTTGACCCGTCTTCGCTCGCCGCCGACCTTGCAAGTCTGGGCTTTTATCTCCAAGAGAATTTAAGCCCAACCGACATCGAAGAACGCTATTTCAAGGGACGCACGGACGACTACCACGCGTGCGAGCATTTACACTTTGCCAAGGTAGTAGTCGAATAGCATATACTAGTTAATCAAACAAACAAATAAAAGGAAAGAAGAGATACTATATGGAAGAGAAAGAGCCAGCTTTACCGCAACGTTAATGGCTTACTATCGTGCGTACCATGTTATGCATGAAACCCCAAAGATATTTGATGACTTTTTGGCCCATCGTTTGGTTATGGAAGAGGAGTGGGCAAGTATCGAATATCAGATAGCGGAAAGCCTCAAGTTATTCGACTCTGCACGCGCCGCTTCATGTCCTGACCGGGCGACGGCCCTGAGGTGGATGATGCGGGAGGCATTGGCGGCTCCCTCCCTCATTCTCGCCCGCTCACGGTATGCCGAAGACAGCCTTGAGTACCACAAGAACCAGCCCTTTAACGACAACCATTTGCGTCCCTGCCCTCTTCTAGACAATCCGGGCAGGCTAACGGCGATGGTGGAGGCATCCGGTGCAACCTCGACGGAGTTCGTCAAACAGGAGGACGTACACAGCTTGAGCGGTAAGTGTGTGGTACGGCTGAAAAATGGGCTGTGACTGCGGAAAGGCTGTGGGGTGAATCACACAACTGCGCCGGTTGCGCACAATGCGATGATGATGCTCAAAAGGATGCTGGTTGAAATAAACCGGCGCTTTCCTCCAACCTCGGACACTCATTCTGGCTTGTGCTTGCCGCAAAAGCGGCTGCCGTGGTGCAGGAGCTTACCTAGTTTATGCCTTAGGGATTATATTTTCTATCTCGCCAAAAGGTTTGAAGTCAAGCATTTTTTCCTGACCCGGACGGTATACGTTGACTACATCATGGATTGCAGGCAGGATTATGGTTGGCTGGTACGGTAGACTTAAAGGTGATTTCCCATTTTCTCCATAAAAACCTATTGACTATCACCTTGGGTGTTAGCTTATGATTGGTTCGAGGTGATAAGATGTTAATTAACGAGGTAAGCAAAGCAACCAATTTAACCAAAAAAGCGATTGAATACTATACAAATCAAGGATTGGTTTTCCCTGAAATTTTGGAAAACGGATACAAATATTTCAGTGAAAAGGATGTGGAGCTTTTAAAGAAAATTTCTGTCTTTCGTAAAATCGGAATTGGTATAGATGATATTAAAGCTATACTTGCGGATGAAAAAGGAAATGTTTTACAAAAAATATCTGTACAAAAAGAATTGAGAGTGCAAAGGGAAAAAGCCAAACAAGCAATCCTTGACCAACTTAGTATCGGTAAGAGTTTTGCAGAAATAGAAACAGCTTTGAATGCCATTGAACAGAACGAAACGGTTACGGATAAGCTGTTAGAGGCGTTTCCCGGATATTACGGTCGCTTTATTTGTTTGCACTTTGCGCAATTTTTGAATGGGCCGATTTCGACACCCCAACAACAAGCTGCTTATAAAGAAATCACAGAGTTTCTGGATGAGGCCCCTGCACTGACCTTTCCAAAAGAGTTGCAGGATTTTCTGGTTGAAAGCACTCAGCACATCAGCGCAGAGAATATTCGGGAGATGAATGAACAAACAAAGAGGTCTATTGAAAATCTTGAACAGTTTTTATCGGAAAACAAGGAAATGCTGACATGGTATCTTGAATATAAAAAGTCTGATGAGTATAAAAATTCTCCTGCTTTCAAAATTCAAGAGATGCTTAAAGAGTTTAATAATACAAGTGGATACTATGATGTTTTTATCCCTGCAATGAAGAAGTTAAGTGATTCTTATGGAAAGTATTGTCAACAACTTGAAATTGCTAATGAAAAATTATTATCAGAGTATCCTGAGATTACAAAATTGAATAACTAAGGCTAATCTGATTATCCGGAAGCTGAAGAACCCTTTATAAACTGAAAGGCAGGGTGATTTTGAGATTCGCCCTGCCTTCCATACTACCCGTACAGTTACTTTTTGATGGGAAAATAAATTTCGGTTACATATTCACCGGACGAAATGTTGTCATTATAGCCTTTGATGTACAACTCAAAGGGTGGCCCGGAAACGGTATATCCCTCCTTTTCAATCCATTCTATCAGGGCCGTATAGCACGAAGTAAAATCATCATACGGCCCGATATGGGTTGCAAAGCAGCAAAGCCCCGGAGCAAGTGTCCGCACATGCTCACCGCTGCCGCCCGATAGCTCCACTCCGACTTCAATATCTGTGCAGTCGCGATTGAATTCCTCATCATGGTAGATGGACAGGAACGGCCCGGCAGGTTTTAGCCGGCTCTTTTCCAACCCGGCGCATAAGGTGCCGAAGGCTTCAGCAAGATCTCGAATACTCATTTTCCGTCTGAGGGAATAGATGGTTTTGGGTTGCATCTCTACGGTTTTAACCAAATAATTCGCTTGCATAATATTCTCACGCCTTTCTATTTTCTCAATGTCCTGCTCTATTTGCAGCAGGATGTGCTGCTGGTCGTTAATCTGTCGCAAGAACTCCTCTTTTTTAGCTTGCAGGAGTTTAGCCAAATGGCCGTTATCCCTTCTGGCAAGAACAGCGGAAATCTCAGGCAAAGAAAACCGATATCGCTTCAGCCTCGAAATCAGCAGCATGTCCCGAAGCTGAGAAACCTCGTAATAGCGGTAGCCGGAGTCCTTGCTGACAAATCCGGGCTTGAGCAGCCCAATCTGATCGTAATAGCGGAGCGTCTTGGCAGATACTCTGCTGATTCTGGAGAATTGTCCGATTGTGAGCATATAAATCACCACCCGATGGCATTTGAACATGTTCTGATTGGAGTATACGGCTTCCAGTTAGGGCAAAGTCAAGCGGTCTTTCTTTTTTTATAAAATTATTTATAAAATTATATAGATGCAACGAAAAGGATCGAAACAGGAATACCGTGAATGATCTTTTTTTGCCTCCTATGAAACCAGAAGCGGCTGATATAAGCGTGACAGAAGGAATAGCTCGTATTATAATGGCTACATATAGTTATACTGCAAATGGTTGAAACCGGAGACATGGGGCATGCAGATAAAAATAAGCCAAAAGCATAATTGGATATGCCTGTTCTTATGCGGCCTGTTGTTAATAGGCTATATCAGCATGGCAAGCCCCCACAATATTTTCTCTGTAGATGCGTATGCACTCGACCGTTCTTCCATCAGTGGCGGACCACCACACTCGTCCATGGACGGCGGTATAAATCTCTGGTATATCGATTATTCAGCCATTACCAACACCCGGGCCGGCTTTTTCTTATCCTCCGTTAAACCGTTTCTATGGCTGCATACTAAAAACATTTTTTATCTATTAACCTCACTCATCACCGCTCAAATCATCTCTTTCCTCTATTCTTCCCGGCTGGCGGGCAGACTCGGTGCACAGTTCCGTTCTATCGGAATAACCATCTTCCTCCATAAAAAAGACGGAATGAAATGACCGGAAGCTTTGTGGCGGGACCATGAAACGTCCCGTAAGGGCGAAGTGCGCTTAAAATGCGCCTATTCGTGACATTTCATCCGTCCAGGCCGCGTCATGGTCAGAGGACCGGTGCGTGCATGACGGGCATAATTGGAGGAAAAATTATGAATTCTAAACGCGTGTTTTTTATCACCGTTTTATTAACGGCTGCTTTGTTCTGCCTTTCTATATTTGGCCTCAAGATCGGAAATTTTTGGATTAAAGGCGCAGACCAGATGCGCTACGGCATAGATATCCGCGGCGGCGTGGAGGCCACCTATGAGCCCAAGGACCTGGGGCGGGCGCCAACGGAAAACGAGCTGGAAGCGATACGGACGATCATCGAAACGCGTATGGACGCCAAAAATATTACGGACCGGGATGTTACTGTAGACAAGGGCAATGGTAAAGTGATCGTCCGCTTTCCCTGGAAATCCGATGAAACCAATTTCGACCCCCAGAAGGCCGTATCCGAGCTGGGGGAGACCGCCAAATTAACCTTCAGGGATCCGGACGGCAATGTTATCATGGAAGGTACCGACGTGACCAAAAGCTCGGCCCAATTAAGCCAGTCTGATTCCCAACCCGCTGTCGCACTTACTTTGTCCGCCCGGGGTGCGGACAAGTTTGCCCAGGCTACCGGCCGGCTGATCGGGCAAAATATCGATATTTATATGGATGAAGCCTTAATTTCTACGGCCATTGTGCAAACCCAGATTACGGGCGGCAACGCGGAAATCACTCACCTGGAAAGCCTGCAAGCGGCGACATTACTTGCCAATCGCATCAATTCTGGATCTTTGCCCTATTCCCTGATAGTGAAAAACTGCAACATTATCAGTCCAACCCTGGGCAGCAACGCTCTGGCGGTCATGGTTATGGCGGGCAAGGTTGCCTTTGCGCTGGTTTGCCTGTTTATGCTTATTTATTATCGTCTGCCCGGCCTGGTGGCCTGCATCGCTTTGACCTTACAGGTTACCGGTCAGCTGCTGGCACTGTCCGTTCCCCAGTTTACCCTGACTCTGCCCGGTATTGCCGGTTTGATCTTATCCATTGGTATGGGCGTAGATGCCAATATCATAATATCCGAGCGAATCAAAGAAGAACTGAATGGGGGCAAAACTGTGCTGAGAGCCATTGAAACCGGCTTTAAACGAGCTTTTTCAGCAGTTTTTGACGGCAATGTTACCGTGGTCATCGTAGCCATCATCTTGATCATTTTCGGCTCCGGTTCCATGCTCTCATTCGGGTATACGCTTTTGTGCGGAGTTATTATGAATTTTGTGGCCGGTGTCACGGCGTCGCGCCTCATGATACGCTCGCTCAGCAATTTTAAGGCCTTACGCCAACCGCAATACTTTGGAGCTAAGGGGGTGGTGCAATGATTCGGTTCTATAAACACAGATATATCTATTTTGCCATTTCGCTTTGCCTTATTTTGTTGGGCGTTGGGGCCGCCTTCATAAACGGCATTCAGCTTGATATTCAGTTTAAGGGCGGCACCATACTCAAATACACCTATTCCTCCGACATCAACGCCGAGCAGGCCGAAAAAATCGTTGAACAGGCGGTGGGAAGGACGGTCAACTGTCAACTGCAGTCTAACATGGCCCAGGATCATAAAATACTTATGGTCAGTCTGGCCAGTAACGAAGCGCTTTCCTCCCGGGAACAGGAAGCAGTCACTTCCGCCCTCACCCGGGCCTATCCCGATGCAAGTCTCGCCTTATCCGAGTCGCTAACGGTGGAGCCCTTCATCGGCAAGCATTTTTTTACCAATGGCATGATTGCCATTGCGCTATCCTTTCTGCTGATTCTCGTGTATGTGGGATGGCGGTTTAAAAACATCGGCGGGCTTTCTGCCGGTTCCATGGCCATTATCGCCTTGTTCCACGATGTGTTTATCGTCACCGCGGTCTTTATCATCTTCAAAATCCCCTTAAACGACTCGTTTATTGCCGCCATCCTGACCATCATTGGTTTTTCCATCAATGATACCATTGTTATCTATGACCGCATCCGGGAAAATGAGCGTCTTTTGGGAAGAAAGACCCCGGCAGAGGAGCTGGTTGACATCAGTATCAATCAATCCATGAGCCGCTCCATCAATACCAATATTGCCGTTTTTATGAGCATTGCCGTTATCTATGTCTTCGCGCAGGTTTATGATATCGGATCGATCAGAGCATTTGCGCTGCCCATGATGTTTGGCACGATTTCCGGCTGTTACTCCACTATCTGTATTGCCGGGCCGCTATGGACCATGTGGCAGCATCATAAAAAAACAAAAATAAGGGTGAAATCTGCTGAAGCATAAATATAGCCTCCCAAGGTCTAAAAAAGAATGATATGCTCCCCCTAAAGCAGATGGATAAACAAGCACCGACCGGGGCAAGGGACACAGGGAGGTCCCTTGTCCTCTTATTTATAGGCCTCCTGAAGTGCCCGCTATACGATACCGGCAGTTTAGGCTGGGCAACCGGGGCTTGTTAGGACTGCTCCCTGCAAGCCCTCGCCTTTAGGCGTGGGTGGTTGACAAAATAGAATAAGAGGATTTAAACAAAAAAACATGGTAAAATATAATAAAAGTGTTATCGGGTGTTAAGTACGGGTTCACCTGAGGAATCCCAAAGGAGTGGGACAGATGAGAGTATTACTGGTGTATCCAAAGTATCCGGACAGCTTCTGGAGCTTCAAATCTTTGTCGGCATCGAGACCCCCAGCGAGGAGAGCCTCAAGGAGTGCAACAAGTTCAACAATATCAACCGCAACCTGATTGCTTCAGTGAAGACTATCCAGAACAACGGGATGGAGGTCAGCGCTGGCTTCATCGTCGGATTTGACAGCGACACCCCATCCATTTTTGAGCGACAAATCAACTTCATCAAACAGAGCGGCATCATCAACGCCATGGTGGGGTTACTGAGCGCTCCCAGTGGGACGCGGCTATTTGAGCGCCTGAAACAGGAGAATCGGCTGCTGTCCGGTTTTACAGGTAACAACACCGACTTTTCTTCTTTGAACTTCATCCCAAAAATGAACCCCCAGAAGCTGCTGGAGGGCTACAAGAGTATCATCACCTCTATCTACGATCCGGCTGCCTTCTACGAGCGGATATACAAATTTTTCAGGGAATTCAAGCCGATTAAGCGGAAACGTGCCGAACGCTTCCAACTGATTTACATCAAGGCCCTGCTGCAGGCGATGTTCTACCTGGGCATACTGGAGAAGGGCCGGCGTCACTACTGGAAGCTCCTGATCAAAACCACCTTCCGTTACCCGCGCTTCCTACCGGAAGCGGTGAGCTTTTCCATCAAAGGCTTCCACTACCGCAAGATGTTCAGGCAGATGGCGCGTCTGGAGGGAGAGGTCTAAGATGGACCCTGCGGTAGGATCTGCCCCTCCAGTTATGAATTCGCCTGTCCGTTTGCGAAGGGCATCCTGGGTGGCAGCCGGTTTATGGGGGACGTAAGCGGCAGCGACAAGCACTTCTCCTTCTCCATTCCGGCAAGGGAAAAGTCCGCAAAGATGCACTTGTTTGAAAGCGTTATCACTATAAGTACTTGTCAATATATTCCTTCATCTCCAGTACAGTATTGAATTTTAAGGAAGTAGCTATTATTTTAGCGGTACCTGTGGCTACAGGATCTTTGTCTTTGTGGTAGTCAAACTTACAAGTACGCCAAATACCGTCTCTACCTATTCCCCAATATATAGTTGAGCTCCTTTCCGGTTTCATATTGAAATGCGAAAGAAGTTTACGTATATCTCCCTGACAGAATCGTATAGGCATTTTTATAAACCCAACACTTTCTTAATTGAATCCCTATCTCCATGGTATCTTAGAAGTTTAAGCAAAAACAATTGTTTTTGCTCTGACTCAACTTTTGAAAACATATCTATTTTATCAACATAAATAGTAAGAAATTCTAGAACGCTATCAAGTAGATTATTAATAGCAGCTTCTAATGTAGGACCTTCACCATAAAGGTCAATTTCCGGAAGAGAAACAGTATGAATTTCAATTTCTTCATCAAATTCTATTTCTGGTTTAAAAATTAAATTAGACATAAGTTTGTCGAGGTAGGAAGTTTTAATGTGTGATACCATTTCGTTCTCATTATTTGCATTGAATGTTATTACTTCAATTCCTTTTAGAGCGATATTGTTAAGTTCGGAATAGCGCTTCTTTGTATCTCGAATATTGAACTTGGGTATTGCTAATGACATTTTATTTACACCCTCTCTAGACTCCATCATAATATCCTCACTTTCAAGTTTATAACATGTAGCCATCGTGGTCAAGGGGGCTACCGTGGTCATGGTGACCTGTTATAGTATACGTTGAGAAGTAAAGGATAATTCAAGAAAGTTTTAAAAGTTGGGGAACATCCCTAACCAAGCATACTGCTACGGGTACGAGTAGATCTTCAACCACTGAAAAAGAAAATGGCGTCTTACAGTATTAAATGTCAGGAAGGAGCGATAGGTTATGAACATAAAAAAAGAACTGGAAAGCCTGCCATTTGAAAAGAGCAACATGCAATTTTGCAATGTGGATGTTGACCTGGAAAAGGTTCGGGCAATTATGGTTAACGAGGTGGTTCCCGCAGATCCAAAGCAGGATTTTTACGGTGATGACAATGCGGCATATTTAGAAACCACCATCCCCCTGTTTCAGAAAGCGGGTATCCATGTAAATTCCATATCTGATATTCTGAATTTAGGAGTCTATATCACCAATGCCGTCAAGGTTCCCAAAACGGAATATACAATCAGCAAAGCGCTGATTGAAGAAAGTTTGCCGTTTCTCGAAAAAGAGCTGTCGCTGTTTCCTGATGTTAAAGTGATCATGCTCATGGGAGATGTGGCAAAAAAGGCATTTAACATGATTAGTAAAAAGGTAACAAGAAAGAATGCCGTTCCCGGGGTGTCCACATACAAACTGCGGAACAGTGAAATCTACCATGAAGGTATCCGTATCATGCCGTCCTACATTATGACGGGACAAAACATTTTGATTGAGAAGTCAAAATTTGAAATGGTCGCCGAAGATATTTTTGTTATGGTAAAAATGATTCAGCAATAGTGAAGCAAACTCCCTGGAAAGCTTGACATATGTTGTCAGGCTTTCTATTGTATAGTGGGTATATACGGGGATCTGCTGGCGCTTCATTAAAGAAGCGCTATTTTTTGTGGAGTGATTGAATTTTGGAAGTGGCCGTCGGCATCTACTTCGGCCGTCGGAGCAGTTTCGCTGGATGTATATCAAGTCGGAATTTCTTCTGCCCCAAGCGCCTGACCTTTCACCCTGCCAACATCTGTTACAAAACCCTAAAACCCGCCCTGGCGCTGGACAAAAGCCTCGATCGACTATTCTTTTTTGGGTCATATGACAATATTGTCATATGACACCCTTGTCACATGAGAGATCTTATGCTATTTTAGTGTCAATGGGGGATGATAGCATGCCAAAGGATACTTTTAATAATTTAAACGAAGACAAGAAACAAAAAATCTTTGATGCAGCCGTGAAAGAGTTTTCCACCAAGCGTTTCAGTGAGGCGTCGATTAACCAGATTGTCAAGACGGCGGGAATACCGCGGGGAAGTTATTATCAATATTTTGAAAACAAAGAGGATATTTATCTCTATATGTTTGAGCGGATTAGTAAGGAAAAAAGAGAGATTACCCTGCATTCGGAAAACATCGATACGGATGCGGACTTTTTTGAAATTTGCCTTGAGTCAACAAAAGCCACATTGGAATGGGCTCAGCATCACCCTGAGTACCTGAGGATAAGCATATATATGGAAATTGATGACAGTGAATTCGTTACCAAACTGCGGGCGTCTTTCATTGAAAAAATTGTGGAATTTATCGAACGGGATAAGGAACGAGGCCTGATAAAGCAGGAAACAGATTCCTATCTGGCTGCGGAAATGGTTTACGCACTTATTTGGAAACAGAGCTGCATGTTCATATCAAATAAAGAGAAATTTATAAAAAGGCTGAGCGATGGGATTAAGATAATCAGGGAAGGTATCGGGAAATGACGAGGAGGAAAAACAGATGAATGCTTACGTACTTGATTTTAAGGATATAGATAAAACAAAGCTGATTGCGGTCGGGGGTAAAGGCGCTAATTTGGGTGAATTGTCAAGAATAAGCGGGATACAGGTGCCGGAAGGATTCTGTGTTACCACTGAAGCCTATAAACAAATCATCGTGCCTAACCGGGAGTTTAACGCATGGCTTGATCAATTAGCCGGTCTAAAAGTGGATGATCAGAAAAGAATCAGCGAAATTAGCGCAAAGATCCGCAAAGTTATTGAAGAAACAACCATCCCTGGTGATATAGAGGAAGAAATAACCCGTCGCCTCACAAAGCTGGGCGAAAAAAATGCCTATGCCGTGCGTTCCAGCGCCACAGCCGAGGATTTGCCCACCGCTTCCTTCGCAGGTCAGCAGGATACTTATTTGAATATCATTGGGGAAGCGGCCATACTGGAGCATATCCGCAAGTGCTGGGCTTCTTTATTTACAGACCGGGCAGTCGTCTACCGCATGCAAAACGCGTACGGCCACAGCAAGGTTTACTTGTCTGTCGTCATCCAGAGAATGGTCTTTCCGGAGGCGGCGGGCATTATGTTTACCGCCGATCCGGTTACCGCCAACAGGAAAGTGTTGTCTATAGATGCCAGCTTTGGGCTTGGCGAAGCGCTGGTCTCCGGTTTGGTCAATGCAGATATCTATAAGGTGCGGGAAGGAAAGATCATCGATAAAAAAATTTCTACCAAGAAACTGGCCATCTATGCCTTGAAAGAAGGGGGGACGGAGGAAAAGAAGATAGAAACCGAACGTCAGAACAAGCAGACGTTGACAGACGACCGGATTTTGCAGCTGGAAAAAATGGGCAGGACAATTGAAGCCTATTTTGGCCGCCCGCAGGACATAGAATGGTGCCTCTCTGAAGATAAAATCTATATTGTTCAAAGCCGCCCCATTACCACCCTGTATCCTGCGCCGGAAAATAAAGATGGGAAAAATCATGTTTATTTTTCCTTCGCTCACCGGCAGATGATGACTGAGGCGATGCGGCCGTTGGGTTACAGTTTCTTTCAGGATTTTTTCAAATTGATTTCCGGATCGGCGATGATTGAGATTGGGGGAAGATTGTATATCGATATATCCCGCGAGCTTAGATCGCCCCTGGTAAGCAAGTCTTTTGTCAAAGGTTTGGCAGCCGTCGATGTGCTGATGCAGAAGGCCTTTATTAATTTAATGAAACGCCGGGATTATGTCAAAACACTATACCGGGGAAAATCAGCGATGATAGGGGCTTCGGTATGGTTGAGATGGGGTATTGAAACCATCAAAGCCTACCGCAAAAACGATCATGCCATCGTCAAAGATTTGATGGCCCGACATGAGGCGCTAATGCGTCAGAGAGAACAAAAAATTGCAGGTTTATCCGGAGAGGAGCTTTTTACTTTTATACGCAAAGACTACGGGAACTTAAAGGATGCCGTCTTTGCAGGTTACGGCGTAGTTTTTGCAGGCGCCTACGCCTCTTCCTGGCTCAATAAAAACATCAAAAAATGGCTGGGCGAAAAAAATGCGGCCGATACGCTTGCCCAATCGGTCCCCGATAATGTCACTTCCGAAATGGGACTTGCGCTTTTGGACGTAGCGGACGTCGTCAGAAAGTATCCAGCCGTGACGGCGTATTTTGAACAGGCCGGTGATGAAACCTTTTTTGAAGATCTGGCCAAACTGGAAGGCGGTCAAGCGGTAAGTGACGCGATACGGGCCTATCTGAAAAAGTACGGCATGCGTTGTTCCGCCGAAATCGATATAACCAGCCCCCGCTGGAACGAGAAGCCAACCATACTCATCCCAATGATCCTATCGAACATCAAAGCTTTTGAGCCGGGCGCCCATACCAGGAAATTCGAACAGGGACTGCAGGAAGCCAGGAAGAAGGAACAGGACATTTTGCGGCGCCTGGAGCAGCTGCCCGGCGGAAAGCGCAAAGCGAAAAAGACCAGGAAAGTTATCAGCGTTTTGCGCAATTACGCGGGGTTCAGAGAATACAACAAGTATATCATGGTCTGGTATCTTTGGACGATTAAAGAAGCCCTGCTGAAGGAAGCCGACAGGCTGGCGCAAAAGGGAGTAATAAAAGACCGGGAGGATATCTATTATCTGACTTTTGACGAACTCAGGGAAGCCGTTAAATCCAATAAGGTGGATTACCAAATCATCATAAAGAGAAAAGAAGAATATGCGATTTTTGCCAAGCTGACGCCGCCGCGGGTGATAACCTCGGACGGTGAGGTGATATCCGGCGAATATGACACAGGAAGCATCCCCCGGGGGGCTTTGGCCGGAGTGGCTGTTTCTTCCGGCGTCGTAGAGGGCAGGGCCCGGGTTATATTGAAAATGGAGGATGCCAATGTAGAAGAGGGAGATATTTTGGTTACATCATTCACCGACCCAAGCTGGACTCCGGTGTTTGTATCCATTAAGGGGCTGGTTACGGAGGTTGGCGGGATGATGACCCATGGCGCCGTTGTGGCAAGGGAATACGGTTTACCCGCGGTAGTCAGCGTGGAAAATGCCACCAAGCTGATCAAGGATGGACAGAGAATAAGGATCAACGGAACAGAAGGCTATGTGGAAATTCTGTAGGTGCGATGATGAAAAAAGACCGGAAAAGGATCAATACAAATCTTCTGCTGTTGCTCTTCGGCAGAATGGTTTCCGATACAGGGACAGGTATCCAAATGGTGATCATGCCGCTGTATATTATCGACGCAGGCGGCTCCGCGGCAACCGTGGGGCTGTTTTCCTTCCTGTCTTTAATGCCGACCCTTCTGGCATATCCGTTTGCCGGAGTATGGGGAGACAGGCTGAATCGTAAAATGATCATGGCGGCAACAGACATTGCCAGCGCAATTGTCATACTGGGGTTGGCCTTTGCTTCCTATGGTGGCAGGATGAATTTGATTCTGCTGCTCGCTGTTCAGGTCATTGTAGCCCTCTTGTACGGTTTTTTTGATCCGGCGACGAAAGGGATGCTGCCGCGGCTGGTATCCGAGGAAGAGCTGACCCGGGCCAACGCCATCTTAGCTTCGCTGCGGACCTTGTCCGGCGTGCTGAGCCCTGTAATCGGCGCCGCGCTGTACACGGGCCTGGGGGTTGCTGCAGTGTTCCTGATCAACGGTATTTCATTCCTGATCTCGGGAAGCTGCTCTGTGCTGATTCGGTATCAGCATACCCGGCGGGAGTTCAAGCTGCAGGAAAAGGGGTTTTGGACCGATTTGGCGGAGGGCGCCAGGTTTATTCTTGGCAACCGGGCGATCCGCAGGTTTTGTACCTTTTTCCTGGTCATCTATGCGTTGATCCAGCCTGTGTTTACCGTTGTACTGCCCTTGTTTTTCCGAAGCCGCCTGCATTACACCGACACCTGGTATGGTTATCTGCAAATGGCAATTTTATTGGGGGCGCTGCTTGGAAGTGTTTTGGTCGGCGTGGTGTTTGGTAAAGAGAAGAAGGCAACAACCTCTCTTTTTATCGGCTGCTTCCTGCAGATAGTCACGACGACAGCATTTGCAATTTTACTGTTTCCCCGTAGCCTGTCGCTGCTTGGAAACGATACGGTTTTATACTTTGTCCTGCTGGCGGCGGTGCTCAGTTTTTTAGGCGCCGCGCTCATGTTTGTCAATGTACCGGTACAGACTTTCGTCCAAAAAGCAACGCCCAACGAATACATGTCCAGGGTTTTTTCCATTGTCGGGATGATTTCCAAAGGCGGTATGCCCTTCGGCGCCTTAATTTATGGGTTTGCTCTTAATAAAATTGAAGTGCATTGGACAGTATTGGCAGCAGATTTACTGATGGTGTTCATTTCAGTTATATTTCTGGCCCCGCTTCTGAAAGCGCGAGACAATACGGCACGACAATGATTTGCAATATCCTGGATGAAAGTCTGCCGATGCCATGAATCCCGCTCCGCTTGAATTAATATCACCGTGGATAGTATCCACTGGGATTTTTTTGTATAACGAAAACCACCTGCTATGCAGGTGGTTCCAAAAAGCTTTAGCTATGAGTAGAAAAATCTACCTCTCTTTGGTAAAATAGTGCAGGTTTAGCCAGCCGCACTAACAAAGGAGGTAGATATCCAAATGGATACAGAAAGTTTAGCACACACGCAATGGAATTGTAAATACCACATAGTGTTTGCACCAAAATATAGGAGGCAGGTGATATATCACAAAATCAAAAGTGATATAGGGAAAATATTAAGTCTAAGAATACATAGATATGTGTCTCCTTTACAATACAATTTTCGGTTTATTATAGCATCTTAATGTCAGGATTTCAAATTGTAAACATAAAGTGTCCCTTGACTTAATATCATAATTATGATAAAGTTTTGATAATGAAGGGAGGTATTACCATGCCTCAGATCAGGCCAATCTCCGATCTTCGGAATAACTTTACCGAAATTTCCCGCATCGTCCATGAAGGCAAGGAGCCGGTTTTCCTGACGAAGAACGGCTACGGCGACATGGTGGTTATGAGCATTGAGCAGTACGAAGCCCTCCAGACGGCAAAGCGCATTGATTCCGCGTTATTGGAGGCGCAGCAGCAGGCCGAGTCCGACCCTACCCGCCTGGAATTTGACGAGGTTTCCGCCTCGCTGCGCAACAGGCTTGCGGAAAAGGTGGGCCAAACCAATACGTAAGGTGGTCATGCTGCCCGTCGCAGCACAAGACCTTGCGGACTTTGTGGAATATCTTGCGCAGTTTTACGAAAGCACCGCGCTGCGTCAATATGACCGTATTGTTGAAAAGATCAAGGAGTTGCCCCGTTTTCCCGAAAAGTACGAGGCTTATAGTGCGGGGCAATACCGGCTGGCATACCGCAGAATGCCGGTGGCCAGCTATCTTGTCTTCTATGTCGTGCTGGAGGATACGATTGAAATCCACCGTGTTCTGCACGGCAGCCGGGACATCAAGCGGCACCTGGATACCGGCATATAGGCGATCTTATCTGATTGATGACCACCAAGACGGGGCGAGGTGGCGAGTGTGTAAAAAAGAGCGGCTGTTCAACTTTGGACAGCCGCTATCTATATTAAGCTAATTATTTACATCTGATTAAAACTTGAAAAATGTAAAGGAACCTTGACAAATCTATTTCTATGCGCTACAATAAAAATGTAAAGGAACCTTGTCATAATGTTGGGGGGGGGTGCTTTCTTGGAAAACAAGGTCGAACAGTTGAGAAAGGAGCGAGGGCTGAATCAAGAAGATTTTGCAAAAGCAATTCGCGTTTCAAGGCAAACTGTCAGTTCTATTGAGAATGGAAAATATAATCCGTCTTTGCAACTGGCGTTCATCATATCGGATTTTTTTGAAAAGCCCATAGAAGAGATTTTTATATATGAAAGGAGTAAAACGAATGAAGAAAAATAACCTTTTAGTAGGCATACTGTATATATTATGTGGTGCCATTTTCCTCATTATAGCGTTGCTGTTTGATATAAGATTGAATAGCTTATTATTTGGATTTTCAGGTGCCTTTATTGGGCCTGGGATTATAATGATAAGCAAATATTTTTATTGGACTGCACCCAAAAACAGAAACAGATATGCTGAGCGATTAGAAAATGAAAACATAGAGTTACATGACGAACGAAAAGAAAAATTAAGGGATAAATCGGGAAGATATGCTTATGTACTAGGCTTAGCGATTACTGGTTTTTCTATAGTGCTTTTTTCAATATTAGGAAAGTTGGAAGTAATTACAAACTCTAAACTAATGATTTTGTATTTAGGAGGGTATTTTGTTTTTCAGTATATTGTGAATATGCCGGGTCAAACTGAACAGTTTGACCGCTGAGATTGAACAGTGTCTCCGTTTGAAACTGGACACCCTTTCCGGCAAAGTTGAACACCGGATATGACCTTTCTGCTAAATTGAATTTATGCATCTGAAAGGTGCAAATAAATTCAAGGAGGGTCATAGAGATGACCAGTTACAAAGAGATTCTGCGGCTACATAGCCTCGGAATCAACAACAGCCGCATTGCGTCTGGATGCGGATGCTCTCGAACCACGGTTATTAACGTGCTTCAAAGAGCAAAGGATCAAGGGCTAAGTTGGCAGACAGTGGCCGAAATGTCCGACAAGGAGTTGTCACAGCGCCTTTTTTCTTCGGAGAGCGCTAAGCCCGCGTACAAAATGCCGAATTACGACTACATCCATCGTGAGATGGCGAAAAGCGGTGTGACCTTAACTCTGTTATGGCTTGAATACTGCGACCAGTGTCGCGAATCCGGGCAAGTACCGTACAAGTCGACCCAGTTCAACAAATATTACGCTGACTATGTGAAAAGCACCAAGGCAACCATGCACATTCACCGTAAGCCTGGGGAAATCATGGAGGTAGACTGGGCGGGACAAACCGCCAGGATCATCGACACAGACACGGGAGAGATTATCCAAGCCTATGTGTTTGTGGCTGCCCTGCCATACAGCGGCTATGCCTATGTGGAAGCCTTCCTTTCACAAAATCAGGAGAGCTGGATTACCGCCCATATCAACGCCTATCGCTTCTTCGGTGGAATCACTCGCATTATGGTACCGGACAACTTAAAAACCGGCGTGGAGAAGGTGACGAAAGGCGAAGCAGTTATTAACAAGACCTATCAGGAGATGGCTGAACATTATGGTACAGCGGTTATTCCATGCAGAGTTAGGGCTCCCAAAGATAAACCCACGGTAGAAGGATCGGTCGGCATCATCTCAACATGGATACTCGCTGCTCTGCGTAATCAGCAGTTTTTATCGTTACGAGAGCTGAATGCTGCCATTCGGGAAAAGCTAATGGTTTTTCTAGAGAAACCTTTTCAGAAGAAGAACGGGAGCAGAGCCACCTTGTTCGATGAGGAAAAACCCTTCTTGCTGCCGTTGCCCTTAAAGCCATTTGAATTGGCGACCTGGAAGATTGCCACTGTTCAATACAATTACCATATCAGTGTGGAGACCCAGAAGTATTCGGTGCCGTTTGAATACATCAAGCAGAAAGTTGATGTCAGGATTACCCGCAATGTGATTGAGGTCTTCTTCCAAGGCAATCGCATTTGTTCTCATCCCCGGCTCTATGGTAGGAGCAATCAATACAGCACCCTGGAAGCCCATATGCCACCAGATCATCAAAAATATGTGTCTTGGAACGGCGACCGCTTTAAATCCTGGGCAGCCAAAATCGGTGAGAATACAAGCGCTGTCATTAACCTGTTTTTAGGAAGTCACAAAGTCGAGCAGCAGGGCTACAAGGCTTGTATGGCTCTTTTGAAACTGGCCGACAAATATTCGGTGGAGCGCCTTGAATCGGCCTGCACCAAAGCATTGTCCTACACTGTACAGCCTAGCTTGAAGAGCGTTCAGGCCATCTTAAAATCCGGTCAGGACAAGCTGCCGAAAGAAACCCCGGGCCATTCCTCCCTTAATAGTCTTCGGTTATCTTTAAATATCTCCGCTTTTCTTAGATTTTCACTTTTTATTCGGATAGCCTATCTCTTGTTATTTACATCAATGTGTAATTATGGATGATGATGTTTAACTTTCACCAAGGCCGCATGTTTTTTTGTATCAAGGCCAGTGGGATTCCACATCGTCTCCTGGCAGCAAACCTCCCACATCTTCCTGGGTCTTCGCCCTAAATACCTTCGTCCTGCCTATCCAAGAGGTGGAACGTCAGTCATGCTCCTAGACCGGGTCTATGCCCTAATGGAATAATTCAACCTGACTGTCCCGGGCTCTCCGTTTTCAAAGTGCGATAAAAACCTGTAGATAACTATTGGGGGCAGTCACATCTTCGTCTGAATGGCCGCGGCTAATTCCACTACGATGATGTGCTTTCGTTAATCTGTATCGTTTATCAGGATGTTCTCAGCGTTTTCATGCGGCTATTTTAACCGGCTGTTGAATATCGCCCATCATCTTCTCAGGATTGTAGTCAACACCCTTGCTCAGAATGGTGTAGAATACCCGGATGAGTTTGCCGCAGAGGGCGATAATGGATTGCATCTTGTTTAGCGGGTTTTTTTCCCTTGTTAGATTGCGTTGGTGTAGTTCCTGGAACTCCGGGTTTTTACCCAGGATGGCAATCATGGCCATGAACAGCCCATGCCTTAATCGCTTCCGCCCCCGGTGACTGATAGTGGTCTTTCCTTTGTGTTTGCCGGAGCTGTTCTCAACCAGGTTACAACCAGCCAGTTTTTGTATCTGGCGAGGGTGTTCGAACCTGTGGATATCACCGGTTTCGCCGACAAAGGTTGTGGCTGTAACCAAGCCCACTCCCTTGATTTTCAGAAGTTTGGCTGCATTCGGCACCTGAAGCAGTAGTTCCAACATTAGTTGTTCTAAGCGTTCATGTTGTGCATGGTACAATTCATATTCTGCAAGCAGGTTCTGCAGGCTGGCATCCGAAGCTACATGGCCGGTGGTTCTGCCAATGCTGTTGGACGCTGCTTTTACCAGCGCTTGCGCTCTTTTTATGCCTACGGAACGTTTCACAACTGTCCTCCATGTGGCCAGTATTTTGTCTGCGCCCGCTTCCAAAACCTTTGCTGGTGTCGGGAATATTTTAAGTGTCAGCAGTGCTGTTTTTCCTGTCCATTTCTTAAAAACCCCTGCAAACTCTGGAAACCGGATATCCAGCCAGCGAACAACCCTGTTGTGAGTAGCATTTAACCGCTCTTGAAGCCGTTCCCGTTCAGCCACCGCTTCCCGCAGTTCCTGATAGATGTCGTCGGGTATGTACACATCCCGGTAACGCCCGTCTTTTACTAACATGGCGATGGTTTTCGGATCCTTTCGGTCATTCTTGGTAGGGCTGTTGTCATCCAGTTCCTTGGTTCGTTTGACATGGAAAGGGTTGACTATTGCAAGTTTATGACCCTTGCGCTTTAGGTGGTCCCCCAATGAGAACCAGTAATGTCCAGTGGGCTCAAAACCGGCGATGACTTCGGTCTTTTCTTGCTGCTTGCAGATGTCCCGCATCCATCGGTCAAGGTGTTGAAATCCTTCCGCCGTGTTGCTAAATATCAGCAGCTTGGCCAGTTCAATCCCTCTGTAATCAAAGGCTCTTGCATAATGGGTTTCTTTTCCAATATCGATTCCGACCACCAAGGTTTCAATTTTTATTTGCGAAATTTTCTCGTTTTGTGTACGCTTCATATAGAGGCGCCTCCTCAATTTGGTTTTGTGCCTTTCTTGGCTGGATCAGCACAATACCATTTTATTGGTGAGCGTCTCTTTTTTCAAAGACCGTTTCTAATGATTACAGGTATGCTCCTCTGAGTTTGGACTCACACGAGGAGCCGATTACTACAGCAGGAGGGATGGAAAATGCTAAACGATTCAACCGTAGCCAAGCTTCACGAAATGAAGCTTAGTGTCATGGCTGCAGCATTCCGGGAACAGCTCAAAAACGCAAACTTGTCTGACATGGCTTTTGAAGAACGCTTCGGTCTGCTGATCGATGCCGAATGGGCAGCCCGTAAAAACAATCGGCTGTCGCGCTTGATCAAAAACGCGGGTTTTGCCTTCAATGACGCTTGTATTGAGAACATTGAGTATCATGACGATCGCAAACTCGACAAAGCTCAAATCATCCGCTTGGCTAGCTGTAACTACATCCAAGAAGCCCATAACATCATAATCCTTGGAGCCACGGGTAGCGGAAAAACCTACCTCTCAAATGCTTTTGGCATGGCTGCCAGCCGAAACTTTTACACGGTTAAATATGTACGGCTTCCCGATCTGCTGGGTGAATTGGCCATTGCACGCGGTGAGGGGACATACCGCAAGGTCATCAAAGCTTACAAACAGGTAAAGCTGCTCATTTTGGATGAATGGCTTCTGTTTCCGCTCAAGGAAAGCGAAGCCCGCGATCTGCTTGAGATCGTAGAATCTCGTTACAAAAAAGCTTCTACCATATTCTGTTCCCAGTTTGAGATCGGCGGTTGGTATCATAAAATTGGCGAACCGACACTGGCCGATGCCATTTCAGATCGCATTGTGCATGATTCCTACACCATTTTTATCGACGGTAAAAACTCTATGCGGGAGCGCAAGGGTATTGCCAACAGATAATTCAAAACAGCCTTACGGCTATTGAGGGCTCTGCCCTCAAACTCCCGAGGTTTATCGCTTAGTTTTCCAAAGAGAGTGATGTTATGTTGCTTTTAACAAAAAAAGAGCGACGCTCACCGGCATCACTCTCCCCGCAAAACTCTTAAGCCGCTCGGGTCACTCCTCAGTGTTGCCCTATCCTGCTTAAAAGTAAAAGCAGTTTGAGTATACCATGTGATCCTTTAGTTATCAATGTACAGCCACTACGGAATGATTGTTCAATTTAAACGGTCTTAGTGTTCAACTTCGGCGGTCTAGGTGTTTTTTCTTAGCGGAATATACATATTGCTGGCGTCATTATATTTAGGCATCTTAACAATAAGTATTGAAACTATATTAAATGGATTTCTATGCACGAAAAAGGTGGCGTGATGGAGAAAATTATTTGGGTATTATGTACTGTTTGCAATAATAAAATAAGATTAAAAATCAGAAAAGACACTATACTTGAGAATTTTCCTCTATTTTATCCAAAGTGCAAGCAGGAAACTTTAATCACTGTAAGACAATTAAATATATGATACCTATGGGCAATTTATAAGTATAACCATGTTGGAATTTATGCTCAGACGGTTACATTATGGATGCTTCATCCTCAAAAAAATATTTTCAAATACTACCGCGATAGTCTTGACATGTGCAGACTATCGCGGTAGTATTTAATTATGGGGAAACTATTGCAATAGTCCACAAAGGAGATGTGCGCATGGGAATAAAACTTTTCGATTCCGAACTAAAGGTGATGGATGTCTTATGGAAGGGAGGACCTTTAACCGCCAAGCGGCTTACCGAAATCCTCAAAGAACAGGTGGGATGGAACAAGAACACCACCTACACTGTGATTAAAAAATGTATCGCCAAGGGGGCCATAGAACGGCTGGAACCCAATTTCTTGTGCCGGGCTGTCATCTCAAAAGAACAGGTGCAGGAACAGGAAACCACGGAACTGATCAACAAGGTATTTGACGGCTCTGCCGATTTACTTTTCGCTTCTCTTCTGAACACTAAAACCCTGTCTGTGGAAGAGATCGAAAGGCTGAAGCAGCTTGTCAATAATTTGAAATGAGGCGGCGAATATGGATATTTGGCAAATGAGCCTTTCTGGGGCTGTCCTCATTAGCGCCGTTGTTATCGTCCGTGCGCTTACCCTGCACAAACTGCCGAAAAAGACGTTTCTTGTTCTGTGGGGCGTAGTGATTTGCCGCTTGCTCATTCCCTTTTCCATTCCGTCGCGTTTCAGCTTTTACACGAGTATCGACATGCTGAAACGGGCAGTTACGGAAACGACGGCTTTCACTGCTCCTGTAAAAACGACGGGCATCCCCAATATGGGCGTTGCTCCCGATCTGGAGCATACCATTGGGATTGGCGCGCCAGTCGTATCCGTTTTGCCCGTTACGGTCATTTGGCTGGCTGGCATGTGCGCCTGTGCCTTGTTTCTCATCGTGGCCTATATCAAATGCCGCCGGGAATTTCAAACCGCCCTGCCAGTCACGAATAACTTTGCAGCCCATTGGCTGCGGGAACATCTGATGCGGCGGACTGTCCAGATAAAGCAATCCGATAAAATCAAAGCGCCGCTGACCTATGGGATCTTCCGACCCGTGGTGTTATTGCCCAAAACAACAGACTGGACGGACGAAACAAGGCTGCGGCATATCCTTACCCATGAATTTGTGCATATCAAGCGGTTTGACGCGCTGACCAAGCTATTGCTGGCATCCGCTTTATGCATCCACTGGTTCAACCCTCTGGTGTGGCTAATGTATGTGCTGGCAAACCGTGACCTTGAGCTGTCCTGCGATGAAACCGTGGTGCAGACGTTCGGGGAAACCATGAAATCAGCTTACGCTATGACGCTCATCGGCCTGGAGGAAAGGAAGAACAGGCTACCCCCCTTGTGCAACAATTTCAGCCAAAACGTTATGGAAGAAAGGATTGTGTCGATTATGAAAATGAAGAAAACTTCCCTGATCGGAATGATACTGACCCTTGCTTTGATTATTGGCGTGCCCGCTGTATTTGCTACCTCTGCCAATACGGCAGGACAAACGGATGACCAGGACCCTTCCGTTCGTCGGCTTGTGCTCCTTAGAGCTGCTAATATAGATGACCAAACTGCCAGGGCCATGTCTGGTCAAGCCACAATGTCAATATTTGATCAAGCAACTGGGAAAGACAGGATCAGCTGGGACGAAGGGAAAACTTGGATGACCGTGGAGTGGTATAGCTATGACGAATACAAAACATGGCTGGAACAGGAAAAGGAAAACCTGCAAGCGGTTGTAGATTACGAACAGTCTTTGACTGGCGAAAAGGGCCGGCCGGTCTCTGGCGACCGGTTTGTGTGGAACCAGGGATTAATGGATGAGGTCGTCCGTGAATACGAACGGGTTTTGCGGGATATTAAAAACGGGGCGCTGGTCACAAAGTCAATTGATGGGCGCGATGTTGATGCGAGCATGCTGGACGATGACGATGATGTTATGATGACATTTGCAATCGAAAACAGCGGTTTCAAACGCACCTGGTGAGTCATAGCTGATATAGGCTATCTGTTTGTGTGGATGGTTTATTTCCTGAACTATTTGAAAATAGCATTAGGGATAAGATGGCCGCAGGAAATTGAAAGGTTCTAACCAAAGCAGTTGATTCCATAGCATGAGAGAACTATAATATGGTTAGAATTTTACTACAAGGAGTTGATACCATGCAGATTAAACCGTCCGCAAGCATCCGGCAGAACTACAATGAGATAGCGGATTTGTGCAGGTCTACAGGTGAGCCGGTGTATCTTACCAAAAACGGCGAGGGTGATCTCGTGGTGATGGATATAGAAGCGTTTACCCGCCGTGAAAAAATGTTAAAGCTGCGGGAAGAACTGCTGGCCGTCGAGGAAGACCGTCTGGCTGGACGCGCCGGAACAACGCCGGATGAACTGGACAGCTATCTGGACAGCATTATTGATGAGGTGGAACATGGAAAAGAAGCCCCAGTATAAGGTGATTGTTTCCGATCGCGCCCGCCAAATGCTGGCGGGTCATGTCCGTTTTCTGGCGCAGAAAAGTCCCACCGCCGCCCGCAAAATCAAAAACGACCTGATGGACGCCATCCGTTCCCTGCACCAAATGCCGGAGCGTTTTCCGTTTCTGGAGGCCGAGTTTATTCCGCCAAACAAATACCACAAGATGTTCGTTGAGAAATGGTATCTCATTTTATACCAAGTTAAGGATCAGACGGTATACGTTGACTACATCATGGATTGCAGGCAGGATTATGGCTGGCTGGTACGGTAGGCTTTGCTATGTAACATAAATGCAATTAATAGCCGGTAAACTTATTTCACTTAATCTCATGTCCTAAGGAATTGGGCGAAAATTATTTGAAGCGGTTTTAAGAAACAGCACCTCAGAAATGATCACTGTCCATTCCTCTCCTTATGCAAGAGAGATTTATCATAAATTAGGATTTACAGATACCGATGTGGAACAAACAAAGGATGGTATACGATACATACCAATGAAGCACCAAAAATGAGCATGATGAGAAGCGTACAAATTGCAGTTTGACAGCGGGATTATGAAACCAACACAAAGGAGTAAAGAATGGATTTTAATATAAACACTTGGATGAAAGGATACTTGGACGAGTTGAAAGCTCTGTTCGGTTCTCGTCTGCTGTTTGTCGGGCTTCAGGGAAGTTATGGTCGGGGTGAAGCAACAGACAGCAGCGACATTGATGCGGTTGTCATACTGGATCAGGCGACTCCGGGAGATCTGAAAGCATATGGCGCTATGCTGGACACGCTTCCGAACCGGGAGAAAGTTTGTGGATTTATCTCCGGCCGGCAGGAGCTACTAAATTGGGAACGCTCTGATCTGTTCCAGTTCTATCATGATACCACCCCGGTTTTCGGTAGTATTGATTTTCTGCTGCCACTGATCGGTAAGGAGGATATTCACCGTGCAATCCGGACCGGGGCCTGCAACATCTACCATATGTGTGGCCACAACATGGTGCATAAGAAAGATGCGGAGATATTGAAGACCCTTTATAAATCAGCCGCCTTTACCGTGCAGGCAGTCTATTACGACCAAACGAGAACCTACATAAAGCAAAAGGCCGAGCTTATCCCCGTGCTGCAACCACAGGAACGGGAGATTTTGCAGACCGGCATTACGCTCAAGAAGCAACCGAATTTGGTGCAGGCTGAGTTTGAACGGCTTTCTGAACTGCTTTTCAATTGGGCAGCAGGGTTGATTATTAAGTACAAGACTGAGTTAAATTGAGCAAAGGAGAAAGTTATGTTTGGAGCTGGTTGGCTGAATTTAGGAAGTCTTTTTATTATATTTAAACACCCCAATCATCGATTAACCAGTCTGATCCCTCTTTTTCTTTTATAACAAAATAATACCATGAGTAATCTCCATTGCTAAACCCAGAACCATAACCACCTTTATAGTTTACTTCAAAATTAACTTTAAAAACCTTAACTTGAAATGGTTTAATCACACTACCTCTACCGTTAGACATGTATGCATCTTTCATTTTTTCAGATTTATCTTCTTCAATACTAATCAATTTAAAATACTCTAGTTTTTCAAATTCCCATGTTACCCCTTTTTTTGCATGTGTTACGGTTTTCTCTAGTTTTTCAGTATCTTTTTCATTGATATATTTAAAATGATTTTTTATAACGTCTTCAGCAGTTAAACTACTTACTGCTTGTTCATTTACCCTGGCACAGCCTACCAAAGTTAGTATTATTACGATAAATACAACAATTTTGCTTTTCATGATTTCTCCTTTCTGTATATCAATAGTACTCGCTAAACTGTTCAATGTATGTGAGTTACATGTTAATAATTTCTATGTGAGCTAAAGTATTCCTCTTTTATTTATATTCCGGCAGTAAAAACTGCCCAAATTGTTGCACATCACAAAGATCTAATACACAAACCAACTGGAAATTAAATCAGTCGGAGCAACACGATAATCCGAATACCCGAAAAGTAGACCGGGCTTTTTCGGTCGGTAAAGCATTGCAGCTTTGACGCAAAGGAGGTGTTTTTGACTGATCTGAAAACGATTTTGGCCATCGCGCTTTGCCTTGTGATTATCAGCGGAGCGGCATATCTGCACAGGAGAAGCATGGACCGGAATTAAGGGAACCTTACGTTAAGCCGATAAAAGGCAAAGGCCTTTTTGAACTGAGAATCAAATTCGCGTCGGATATCAGCAGGATATTTTATTTCACATATTGCCAGAAGACTTTTGTACTGCTTCATGGTTTCACCAAAAAAACCGAAAAGACGCCGCAAAGAGAAATTGAACGGGCACTGCGTTATAAAGAAGATTATGAAAGAAGGTGTAATAATGAGTAAAGCAGGAGCAAAGTTTTCCGAAGTGAAAGAGCTTTTAATGAAGGACGAAGAATTCAAGGCGGAATACGAAAAGCTGAAACCGCGCTATGATGTGATTTCGCAAATCATTGAAGCGCGAACCAGCCAAAATATTACCCAGGAAGAACTGGCTCTTCGGGTTGGGACCCAGAAATCCAATATCAGCCGCCTGGAAAGCGGAACCTACAATCCATCCCTGGACTTTCTGTCGAAAGTTGCCCGCTCCCTTGGCAAAGAGGTGCAGGTTATATTGAAATAAATATTATGAAAGTCACAAAGAACCGCGTGATGGCACAGATGGCAGTAAAAAAGGCACTGAGAGATCAGCGCCTTTTTCTATGATGATAAAAGGGAAATGTTAGTAATAAGTACTGTAATTCGTTGATTCAGAGAAAGAAGTATAATATGATTAGATTGTCATTATAAGGAAATCTTTGAGTTATCAATATAAAGTAAAAGTAAAGGAAAATGCTAGAATAGACTCAGATTTTGTCTTTTCAATTTTATATTTGGAGGGAAAAACATGTTAAATAGAGTTTTAATCATAGACGATGATAAAGAGCTGTGTGCTTTGATAAAGCAAAGCGTAGCGGCTGAAAATATAGATTCGGATCACTGCTATTCTGGCGCGGACGGGCTGTCCATGCTTGAAAAAAATGATTATCAACTCGTCCTTTTAGATGTGATGATGCCGGGGATGGACGGCTTTGAGACCATGGAGAAAATACGGAAGAAAAGCAGCGTTCCCATCCTGATGCTGACCTCCAAAAATGACAGCACATCAAAGGTTCACGGGCTACGCTCCGGCGCGGACGACTATCTGACAAAACCCTTTAATACGGAGGAACTGATCGCCCGCGTACTTTCTCTGATCCGCCGGTATACCCGTTTCAACCTGGCTGGAGATCATTCGCAGCCGCTGACTTATCAGGGGCTGACCATAGACATGGACAGCCGGAGCGTCACCACGCAAAACGGGATATTTGAACTGCCGCCGAAGGAATTCGATCTGCTGCTGTTCTGCGCGAAAAATCAGGGGAAGATTTTGACGAAGCAGCAGATTTACGAGGAAGTTTGGGGCGAGCCTTACGTTTACGATGACAGCAACATCATGGCGATCATCAGCCGGCTCCGCAAAAAGATCGAACCCGATTCCGGCGCACCCTATTATATCCAGACGGTAAAGGGAATCGGCTACCGCTTCAACAAGGAGGTATAGGCCGTGATTCTCGACGTGACATTAGGCGTATTGCTTTGCCTTGCCCTTCTGTTCGGTGCGATCTGCATGGGAAAGCTTCTCGGCGTCAAGCGGCAGCTCAAAGACATGACGGATGCTCTCAACGACATTGAAGCTGGAAACGGAAACCGGAGAATCCTTGCCACAGGCAATGAGCTGACCGCCGACCTATCCTATAAAATGAATGAAATTGTTTACCGTTACGAGGAACAGCTTTCAGGGCTCAGGGCGGCGGATGAAACCAACCGCCAACTCATGACCAGCCTCTCCCATGATGTGCGGACGCCGCTCACTACCCTGATCGGATATCTGGAAGCGGCGCACAGAGGCGTTGTCACAGGGAAAGAGCGCGAGGACTATCTGGAAATCGCCAGACGCAAGGCCCATGACCTGAAGGACTATATCGACGTCCTGTTTGACTGGTTCAAGCTCAATTCCAGTGAATTCACCTTGTCCATCGAGCGGGTGGAGCTTGCGGAGCTGACGCGGAATATCCTGAAAGACTGGATACCCATCTTTGAAGAAAATCATCTGGACTACGAAATCGAAATTCCGGAAAAACCGCTGTATGCGAAAGTGGACCTGGACGGATATGCCCGCATCGTCAACAATCTGGTCCAGAACGTCATCGCTCACAGCAAAGCCACGCAGATCAGAATTGAAGTAACGCAAAATGAAAAGGAAATTGAAATCCGTATCGCGGACAACGGGATCGGAATCGAGAAAGCGGATTTGCCGCACATCTTTGAGCGGCTGTATAAATGCGATAAAGGGCGCTCCGATAAGGGAAGCGGATTGGGGCTGTCAATTGTCCGGCAAATGGTTGAAAAAATGGACGGCAGGATCACCGTCCAAAGCGAACCAAATCAATATACGGTTTTTACCGTCTGTTTCCCATCAAGGAATTGAGAAAATCCCTGTCCGCGGGCAGGGATTTCTTTTTGCCAAAATTGCAAGGTTAATGCAAGGTTAATGCAAGGTTAATGCAAGGTTCCGGCAAGGTTAATGCAAGCTTGGCATGTTACACTGGTTTCAGCAAGAAAAGGAGGTTCTAAGTTTGAGTGATTTCATGATTGAAACCAAAAATCTTACCAAACAATTCGGTGAGCAAAAAAGTGTCGCGGGCCTCAATATCCATGTGAAAAGAGGCCGTATCTACGGCCTGCTTGGGCGGAATGGAGCCGGAAAAACCACGACGATGAAAATGCTGCTGAACCTGACGCGGCCCACTTCCGGAGAGGTTTATATTTTCGGTAAGAACATTCAGGGAAACGAAAAGAAAATCCTGCCCCGCATCGGCAGTTTAATTGAAGCGCCGGGATTTTACCCGAATCTGACAGGCACGGAAAACCTAAAAATCTTTGCCCAGCTCAGAGGCGTTTCCCGGCGTGACGCCGTTCAAAGCGCGTTGGATGTTGTCGGACTGCCATACGGCGATAAGAAACTGTTTTCTCAATACTCGCTTGGCATGAAGCAACGCTTGGCTATCGCCCTTGCTATCATGCACGACCCGGAACTGCTGATTTTGGACGAACCGATCAATGGGCTTGACCCGATTGGCATAGCCGAAGTCCGTTCTTTTATCCGGGAATTGTGCGACGCAAGAGGGAAAACCATTCTGATTTCAAGCCATATCCTTTCGGAAATTTCGCTCTTGGCCGACGACATCGGCATCATCGACCACGGCGTACTGCTGGAGGAAGAAAGCCTTGCCGAGTTGGAAGAAAAAAACGGAAAATATATTCATTTCGTCGTTTCTGACACAGCGCAGGCAGCCAGAATCTTGGAGAGGAACTTTGGAGCGAAAAACTTTACGGTGGAGAACGACCACAGTTTGCGCCTGTACGATGGCAATCTGTCGGTGGCCGCGCTGAACCGCGCTTTTATTGAAAACGGATTGGAGGTAGCCGAGGCTTATACCTCTGAGGATACCCTGGAGGATTATTTCAAGCGCATAACCGGGGGTGAGGGCATTGCGTAATCTGCTTCTCTGCGAATTTAAGAAATTTAAGCGAAAGAAAAATTTTTTTCTTGCGCTGCTGGCCGCTTTTGTTTTCCCTGTCTTGGGTTCGGCTTTGGTTGCGGGGCGTCCGAGCGCGGATTTCGCCGGCATGATCAGCTTCGCTCGTGAGGAGAGCAACTTTCTACTCCTGATGCCGCTGCTGATTATCCTGGCGGCCAACCTGTTTTTTTCTGAGCATTATAATGATACGCTCAAAAACCTGCTTTGCATCCCCGTATCGAAAAATCGGCTGGTTTTTGTGAAGCTGCTGGTACTGCTGATCTTTTCCGTCGTATTCCAGATTGTTGGATTTGCGATCAGCACGGGAATGACTGTTTTGTATCATATTCCGCTGACAGATTTCTCTCTGCAATTTGTCTTAACGGCGGCGACGGGGATATTGATATGGGCGGCTGCGCTTCCCTGCATTGTGCTGGTCATCTGGTTCAATAAAAGCTACATTCTTTCCGTAATCATTGTGTTCTTTTATACGCTCCTGAATTATGCCATGCATTTCAGCGACGCGATTCTGATGCAGCCTTTGGGGTTCAATGCCGGGACGCTCATGCCGATCCCCATGATTTTCCGCTGGCTGTACCAGTTCAATATTCCGGTTGGTGAAATTCAGACGGCGTTCTACAATCGTTTTAGCCCATATTTTGCGTCTACCTCGGCATGCTTTGTCGTACTGCTGATCGAAGCGGCGGTTTGCGCTCTTTTGATGATTTGCATCTACCGGCGCAGAGAAATATGAAGGAGAGGGGGTCCTATGATGCTGCGCATTATAAAGACCGAATTTGAGAAATTAAAGCGGTTCCATATCCTGCTGGTCGGCCTGATCGGGATGGCTTTTCCCGCAATCCTGTCCGTATTTACGCAGGCGGTTGTCATGGAGGAAGCCAAAGTACAGAATTTTGATTTTGCGGCCCTGTTCAACAGTTCCATCTGGAACAGCGTTACGATTTTCATGCCCGTGATTTTTACGCTGATCGGCGGCTATCTGATCAACAGAGAATATACGGATAATACCTTGAAAAGCATCTTGCCGGTCCCGGTGACATTTCGGCGTCTTTTGTTCGGAAAGCTGATTGCAATGGGGCTTTTAAGTGTATTGTTCGGGTTTTACAGCTTTGCGGTCACACTGATTGTCGGGCTTCTGTCGGGCGTACCGGGCTTGAGCGTTGCCGTTCTCATCAAAAGCCTTTTGCAAATGGTAGGGATTGCAGCCTGCACATATATTGCGATTCTGCCTATTATTGCATTTACAAGCAAGATGCCGGGGGCCTTTATGGGCGGAGTAATTGTATCCTTTATCCTTGGATATTGCGCCATGTTTATCAAGAACGCCCTTGGGTGCAGCCTGTACCCGATCCTGGCGGGATTTACCGTTATCAGGTTCGATACAGGTACATTCATGAACACTTCCGAACCGGCAAATTTGATGCTGTCCTTCCTGTCATTGGCGGTGATGCTTTTGCTCGCGGTGACGATCGTGATGCTGACAAATCCGCCGCAAGCGGCTTCAGAGAATCAAAAGCATAAAAAGCATAAAAAGTCGAATCTTTTCCTCCGGCCGGGGCAAAGGAGCCGATGATTTTTATACAAGGAAAGGTTGGTGATTTCAGTGAAAAGGCTACTCTTTATGGCCGCAGCGGTTGTCCTCTTGGCTATGGGGATTCTTACGGGCTGTTCAAAAGATGAAATTCTCGGCGCATACAATCACGCCGTCCAAGCGGCCGGTGACGCGCAATTGACCGGCAACTGGTCTTTGGAGGGAAAAAGAAAATATGGCGTGGATCACTATACAGGCACCTATACTGCCGATTATGAGAATTTTTCAGGAACAGAGTATATGGGACTATTGCGGTCATGAAGTTACCTACACACATCACACGTTAAGATATATAAGCTCCTGCGCCCGATTGGTTTTTATCCAGTCGGGCTTTTTTGCGTTTTCTGGAAAATTATTTTTCACTTTTTGCAGTTCACTTTGCCAAAATCGCTTTTTAGACCTGAGTAGAGAGGGGATATAAACCCCAGACATCAACTAGTTCATTTTGCAGTTGGATATTTTCCTTTCTTTGAATATCTACGATGCCACAAGAAACAGTATCCCGGTTTTCCGATGTTAATACCTGATAAAAAACTTGATGAGGACCTATAAATTACTGGTATAAAAAACTGCTGAACGATAACCATAATCATTATTATAAAGAGGCACTTCAAGTAATTTATATTTATTATTAGGGGTATTTAATGAAATACTAGTTAGTACAATTTTAGTTTCATTAGAATCTATGTATGAAAGGAGAGCAAGGTTATTTTTGATATCATGTATGGAGACAACATGAAGGCTCTCGAAAAATGTTTCCCCCCAATAATTGGCTGTAAGATTATAAGAAATATACTTATTATTCCGGGGAGAGCTTTTTGATTCAATACGTACACGTACAAGGAGTTGATTTTCCGTAATCCACCCTTCTGAGAATTGATCTTTACCAGATTCTGCCTTAACTTCAGTCTTCTCTTTAGTTTTTAAATCGTATACTTCAACTCTGGCTCCCTCTGGGGTTGAAATAGTATATGAAATTTTGCTACTATCTTCATTCCAGTACGGTTTTCCAATAAGGTTTTCGGAGATTATAACTTTTTGATTCGAGGATAAATCCATATAAATTAGCTTATCATTACCAACTTTTGATTTGTAGTTAATTATTGTTAAAGCCATTTTATTCTTGTCCGGAGATAATGGGCATATCTAACATTTTGTGAGAGACAAATTGAAGAATTCCTTTCTAATATTATTTGGTAAAGGTTTGAACTGGAGGAAGAATCTTTTTCTTTAGCTAGAACAAATACACTATCAGGCTCTATCATACCAACGATAGATTCAACTAGGATATCACTATAAAGAGGAGAAAAATCATCCTTTGAAATTGCAATAATACCAAGATTATTGTTTTTTACGGCAAGGTATTGAGAATTAACCCAACTTTGTTTAGCCGAGCTCCCTAAATTAAATTGACAACCTGAACACAAAAAAAGGATAATGCTTAAAAATATAAAAATAGCTTTTTTCATGATTGATATATCCCCCTCTTATATAAATATGCCCCTCTGTTACTGGCTTAGTCTTTAGCTCAGTAACAGAGGGATAATGTGAGATTAATCTCCATAGCTTTTAATCTGGCTTTCCAGCTTTGCTACCATTTCCTCCCGGGCTTTTTCGTCGTACTCAGCCTGAATAGGGTTGTAGCAGATAATGTAGCGGTTGGCATCGCACCAGACTTCTTTTACTCTCAGTTTATCCCGTACCACTTTGTATTTGCCGCCGGTTTTCAGTACCTCGCCGACTTCTTTGGCTTTGCGCATGCGCATACCGACGATATATTCAATGTGGTTGCGGTCCAGTTCATCCAAGAGCTCTTTGCTCACCATACCGAGGTCTCCGACAAAGACCACCCGGCCCAAGTTGAACCGTTTGCGAAGGTCAGCAATGATACCGAAGCCAATATCAAGTTATTTCGTTGTCTTATATATTTCATTACTATCACTCCTATATCATTCCATCATATATTTTACTGCTTTATTTACTGTCACTCCAAAACGCTTTTTTGCTAAAAATACTGGCAAGCAAATTGCTTTTGCAATTTGTTGAATAGAAAAATTTTGCCAGTAAAAAAGCAGTAAAATATATCTTTCATCAAAATTTAGACTGCCAAGCATTTGAATAAGTTCCTTTTTCTTAACATCTACCTGCTCTCCTATGTCTTCTGATGTTTTAACAAGTATCGTATAGCCATTCCACTCAGACTTTTTTTGTATCGTTCTGCCATACTTATATAATAATTTGATACTTTGCTCTTTAAATAAATTGGCATCCGTTTTGTCTGAAATATTATTGAAAGCTGCGCAAAACGCATTAATTGAGATTTGTTCGGCTGCCTTCTTATTGCCCAAAGTATAAAGTGCTAAATTATACAGTTGCTTTGCGGTGGCATTATATAGGAATTCAACCTGATTCTGTATTTCCTGATTGCTTTCCAAAACGCTGACCTCCACCGAAACATTTATACTTATACAAATAAAGACAACAAAAAAAATAAATTGCAACAAGAAATCTAAAAATATTTTAGAAAAATTGCATTTCTTACTTAATTATAGATTTCATCAAGGCAATGAGCTGATTGTCGGTCTACAATGGATGTGGTTGATAAATGGACGATGCGAATACCGAACTGGGGCCTTATCCTGGCTCAATTAACAGTCATATTCGGAGAGAGGGTGGAAAAACAGCTATAGGTAATTTATGGGTTTATACAGAATTGTTGACAGCTCCTGTTAAAATGTTGCACCCATCGAAAATGCTAGAATAGCTACAAATAAAAACACCCCGCTCCACTTGCATGGTAGAACGAAGGTATTCTTTTACTCACTTTAATCAACTTTAATGGTGACTGGCAAAAGGATCGCTTAAGTTTTTAGTAGATTGATTTATCTTTAAACTTTTCCAAAACATCTTTCTTTAATTTTTGATATTGCTTGTCTGTGTCTGCGATTTCTTTTTCTTTAGTGTCAGAATTATCAATGTTGAATTTACCCTGATTTACGGAAACTATTGAATAGTTTCCGTCATCTGTTTTCTTTAAAAATAGTATATACTCATTGCAGATACATCAGTATTGAGACCGACTGCAACGTTTGAGGAAAGCCCATTCCATGCGTTAGCTCCGGCTACCATGATATTTTGTTGATAACTGGAATCTCCTCCGGAAAGAACATATCCAAGGTCAGTTACAGCACGATAACCCCCTGTAAATAAGTGTTGCGCATCTGCAAATGCAATGCTAAAAGTTAACAACAAGCATGACAATGTACAAATCAGTATCAGTATTTTTTTGCCTTTTTTACTCATTATAACACTCCTCGCATTATACTATTTTACAACTTAAACTTGCATGAAATATTTAATTGTATAGCAAATCATTTACTCTGATTTGCCGTTATCTTCATTTTCCCACCCCCTTTGGCCAAAGCAAGACCATTTTTACCATTAATGTCGATCTCCAAAAAACTACCCTAATGACATTAAAGTATATTGGCTTTTGATAAAACCAGCTAATTTCTATTTCTCCCACAATTTTAGCCAGCATCCTGTTTGAATGGGCTGGCAGTATGTCTCGTCCAACCAGGTGATAGTGTGATAATTATTGTCTGATATGCAATATTCTCCTTTAAAGGTTTTATAATGCCCCCCGTGTCAAGAACACAGATATAAAAAATTAAGTTTTCTCCTTCCCATGTTGATATGTATCAAGCAGCTTCATTGAGCTTGCTTTTGAGGTAATAGGATACTGGGCTGGCGCCACCCAGCGAAGAATGAGGCCGGCGGGTGTTGTAAGTCTTCATGTAGTCATTCAGCATAATTCTCAACTCTCGAGGTGTTTCGTACTCACTTATGTAGATTCGTTCATATTTCAAGGTGCGGAAGAATCGTTCCGTTCTGGCATTATCCAGACATTGGCCCTTGCCATCCATAGAGATCTTTACTCCATTATCTTCCAACAACTTGATGTAGTCTGGATTAGTAAAATGGCTGCCCTGGTCAGAATTGATAATTTCTGGCTTCTGGCAACTTAGAGCACGCTTTAGACATCTCAGGACAAAGGATTTATCCAATGTACTTGACAGCTCGTAATCTACAATATAGCGGCTATACCAGTCGATGATGACAAACAGATACATGAACCCTTTCTTCATGCGCAAATACGTTATATCCACACCCCAGACCTGGTTTGGCCTGATGATTTTAAGGTTGCGCAGCAGATAGGGGCGGATATATTGAGCATGGTAGCGTTTGCTCAGATTGGGCTTGGGATACAACGTATAAATACCCATATCACGCATAATTCGGCGAACTCGTTTTTTGTTAATCACAAGTTTATGTTCTCTTCTGAGAATGGCCGTGATGGTACGGTAGCCCCAGGTCGGTTCATCTGTATGAATTTTATCAATCAACCGCATGATTAATAACTCCTCATCACTAATTGTCCTGACGGGAGGTTTCCTATATGCGCTACTCCGATTGAGCCCCAGCAACTCAGCCTGACGCTTTACCGTGATATTTTTATGGCTAAGCTCAACAAAGGCCTTACGGTCGTTTACGGTTGAGGATTTCGTCAGATTTTTTTTTAAGCCAGTCAACTTCATATGTTAACTGACCAACTTTACGCTCCAGTTCTGCCACATGTTGTTGCTCTTTTTCAAGAGCCTTTTCGGCTTCTGAGGGGCCTTTCTTGAACACCTCCGAAGCTCGGTCTACAAATTCCTGCTTCCAGCGATTGACCATCACAGGATGAATGCCATATTTAGACGCTATCTCATTGACAGTGGCTTCTTCCCGGAGAACTTCCAGGACTACCTTGGCTTTAAACTCGGCTGAATACTGATTACGCTTTTTCATGCTCCCATTGTAACTTATTTTTATTATCCTGTGTCTCACCTCTTGGGAGCATTATATTTTCTTATCTATAAAGACAATCTAAAAAAACTTATGCAACATTTTATCGCTAAAAAATTCTTAAAAATTATGGAGATTTATTCATTTTTTGTCGCCAATTCTCATTTGGATGCTTGTATAATCATAACAAAGGGGTGATTTGAGTGATCATGACGATAATCGCCGCACTGGAAGGCGATGACGATAAGGCCTTCATGATGAATTTATATAACGATTATTATGGTCTGGTGCGGAAGACGGTTTACAATATTACCCATGATGCGGACTATGCGGAAGACCTGACCAACGATACTTTTAGCAAACTAATTGAAAAAATATCTTTAATTCGAACTCTGGATAGTTGCAAATTGGCCGCTTATGTTGTCTATACTTCCAAGAGCGTGGCCATCAACTTCATAAAACACCGAGATGTGCAGAAAAAACATGTGTATTTTGGAGAAGATCTTGATCTGGCGAAAAAGGTTCCCAGCCTTGAAGACAATTTAGAGGACAGGATTGTTCATCAGGAAGAAATAGAAGAGCTGGGGAATGCCATATTGAGGCTTCCGGAGATGCACAAAGATCTGTTGTATTTTAAGTACATATTGGGAATGGCTGATGCGGAAATAGCGGGTATTTTAAAAATAGCTCCCGACAGTGTTCGGCAGTATTTGACCAGAGCCCGCAGAAAAGCCAAGGAACTCTTGGATAAAGAGTTCATGGGTAAGGGAGGTGAATAAGCATGCCGAAGAACAGCTCGGAACAAATTCGCAAAAAACTTTATGAGGAATATGAAGACAGTCTGTTCAAATTGGTCATGCACGATGCCGCGGAAAAAGAAGGCCAGCTTTTCCTGGAAGAAAAAGAAAAGCTGAAAAACGATCCGGAATTTCTGCCTTCCAAGGAGGCAGCCCAAAGATTCAGTCAACAACTGGATGCGCAGCTAAAAAAATCGAAGGCTTATGCCAGACGGCGGCGCATTTGGCAGGCTTTGAACAGAGCTGCAGTCGCCATGCTGCTCATGCTGGTGATACTGGGCACTACCGTGGCGACCGTTGAGGCAGTGCGAGTCAGGGTATTGAATTTTTTAATGGATATTCAGAAGGAATATACGTCTTTTCAACTGAAGGACAGCAGCAGCGGTTCGGAAGGGGGCAGTGCAACCATAGACTGGCGCCAAGCTTATGTCCCGACCTATATACCGGACGGATATGAAGTCAGTGCTACGTCCCAAAACGAGAATTATAAAAAAATTGAATTTACAAATCCGCGGGGCTCGTTGATCACTTATATGGAATTAAGCGCAGCTCACAAGCTCGCAGTGGATACGGAAAACGCTTCTGTCTTTGAAGCAGTCATTATCAACGGACATGAAGGAACGCTGGTAGTGAAAAACTCTCTGGTTACCATCATTTGGGCAATGCATGACCACATGTTCATAATTCGGGGACAGATAGAGAGAGACATGGCGGTAAAGATAGCCGGGGGAGTAAAATATGTAGATTAAGATAAGAGAAATTCTTGGAAAAATGTTGTTGCAATAGCCTCCTTTGATTGTCTTTCCTATTGAAAGATATTTTAAGGGAGGTTTTTATTTATGGAAAAATTCGTTTGCATGGGTATTCTTGTCCTGATGACCGATGTAAGTGAGGATTATTATGTTGTCCACGGTACTTATCGGGTATGTGCTACCGCTAAAGTTTATAACGCTTCCGGTACTCTGTTGGAAAATAAATCGTTGTATTCTGACACGGTGATATATTGAATTGGGTTGCTCTAACACCAAACGTATTGGGAAAAAAACTGTGCTCAGAAGACAGCGTTGGAAATACAGTGGGAATTATTGAACGAAGAACTCAATTTTACAATTGTTAGGAGCGGGGTTTCCTCTTGCGGCACTACACTGTTTCACTTTTTGAAAGCTACAAAAAACCGTTGTTTCGGTGTTATATATAAACCACAGTAACCGCTTGCTTTATTCCTTAAAGCAAGTGGCTTTTTTGCGTGAAAGGAGGAATTTCAAAGTGTCAAAAGTAATCGCCTTGGCAAACCAAAAGGGTGGCACCGGCAAAACAACAACGGCGGTTAATCTGGGCATCGGCCTTGCAGCACAAGGAAAAAAGGTGTTACTGGTGGACGCGGATGCTCAGGGAAACCTGACAGACTCATTGGGTTATCGGGAGCCGGACAATTTACCCGTTTCGCTGGCTACTGTTCTTACTAAGACAATGATGGAGGAAGCGTATGAACTTGATGAGGGTATCCTCCACCATTCGGAAGGCGTTGACCTCATGCCGGGAAATATCGAGTTGTCCGCGATAGAGGTGTCACTCGTCAACACCATAGTACGGCGTTTTAGTCCCCGGCCTTGTGCGGCCCAAAGCGGACGGCGGCTATGAAATGGTGGCCGGACACCGGCGCAAAAAGGCAAGCGAGCTTGCGGGCAAGGAAACCATGCCCTGCATTGTCCGTGAAATGGATGACGATGCCGCGATAATTATCATGGTTGACAGCAATCTGCAAAGGGAAAGCATCCTGCCGAGTGAAAAAGCTTTTGCATATAAGATGAAGCTGGAAGCCATGAAGCGCCAGGGTCAAAGGACGGATTTAACTTCCCGACCAGTGGTCGGGAAGTTGGAAAGCGCAGACGCATTAGGTGAAAACACTGGCGAAAGCGGCAGACAAATACAAAGATATATCCGACTTACAGAGCTTAATCCTTCCATACTGCAAATGGTTGACGATAATCAAATTGCTTTTCGCCCCGCCGTGGAAATCTCCTACCTGGCCGAAAACGAACAGCAAGACCTGTACAACACCATGCAGTCAGAGGATTGCACCCCTTCCTTGGCGCAGGCGCAGCGGATGAAAAAGCTCAGTCAGGACGGCAGGCTGAATATGGATGTCAATGTTCAATTTATTACTCGGTGTGGATTTATTAACAATAATACCCAAGCCCAATTGCTCATCGATAAAATCAATTCTGGCAAGATCTCCAGGCAGGGTAACAGGAAAACCTTTCGGCCTGATTCATTCATTATTTTTGACCATGTTTTACCTTGATCGTTTGTTTTCAGTACAGTAACTGGGGTATCGCCAACATTTCCGAATATACGCTAAGACAAATAATACCAGCTAAATCGCTGGTTTATTTACCCTAAGACATTTATTACCATATGGGGCAGTGTCAGCAAATCCTTGTTAAAATACGCTAAGGTTTTTGAATTCCGGAAAACAGTTATTTTCCGCATACGCTAATGCTAATAAACCATTCCTAGCGAATTACTCTCGCTCATATTTTAAAGTAGAGTATTAAACCAAAATTGGGTTTAGCGTAATGTGCCCAGCGAAAGAGTGAGAAATTCAAAGTAACATGCAGTTTTGTGTGTCTATTTTATCGGGTACAGCCCAGTAAGGATTGGCTGATTAAAAAGAAAGGATAACGTGAGCAGATAATTGCCATTTCAGTTCATGCGCAACGGACCATCCCGCACTTGGCGAACCGCTTCAATACACTCTTTCATTCGGCGGTTTTGAAGCATGAACCGCCGTTTTCCTTAACTTGTTGGATATCGAATTGGGAGGCGAAGCCGTTTATATGCTGATTTAAGTCATGTGGGCATTGCTATGGGCAGAGAAAACGGAAATTTGCTGATTGTCAACTAACCTCAACTCGGAACAACGGGAAGTCTTGCAGTCCTTGCGAGCTGAGCTTCTAAGCGAGAAAAAAACCTTGAAGAAAACAGTTGCGAAAGGTAAACCGATTTATTATACAAGAAGCCTTAACATTTACCCTCCTATGGTAGCCTAGTACGCTGTTAACTCTTAAACTGTGGATAAAGCCGCTTTAATTTGGTTCTTGCATCATCGGTCGTGAATTGCCAGTCAACACCTTTTTGTTTTTTGTTTCTTGCAGTTTCCCATTCCAACAGTTCAAGGCGGAGGAAATTGATTGACGAAATTCGGCGTTCCAGACACTGTTTGGACATTACGCTCAGTTCGATTTCGGCTATGTTAAGCCAGCTTCCATGCTTTGGCGTGTAATGGATCTCAAGGCGTTTAGCAAGGCTTCTGGAAACATCTGGCGGGAATGCTTCATAAAGTGATGCCATGGTATGAGTGTTCAGGTTATCCATCACCAGGCGGATCTTTTGTGCTTTTGGATAATGAACCTCAAGCAGTTCCCGGACCTGGTGTGCCCAGTCAACCCGAGTTCTTCTTTCACAGACCGTTACATGTCTCCAACCTGCCAATGGTTCTGTGAAGACAAAGATGCTGCAGGTTCCGTTGCGGACATACTCACCGTCTTGACACTCAGGCCTTCCGGCCTTCATCGGGATCGGGGTTCTGTTCTCACCAAGGAGCTGGTACGGCTTTTCGTCCATGCAGACGACCGGATATAGTCTGCAATATTGCTGCTGGTACAGCTCCAAAACATCTTCCATACAGGCGACGAAGGCGGCGTTCTGTTCAGGCGGAATACACCAACATTTACGGAGATGTGGGTTTAGTTCGTTTTTTTAAAAGCCGTCCAACGGCCACATAAGAGATGCTGTCAATGTACTGTAATTCAACCGCTTTATCCGCCAGCAGCCTTAGAGTCCATCTGGATCGTCCCGACGGGGGTGAACTGCAGCTCAATGCGATGATCTTTGCTTCCACTTCACCGGTAATCTTCGGTTCAACGGGCGGCGTTTCGCGTTTCTTTCTGCCGAGCGCAGCCTGCAGCCCATGTTCCGAGTACCGACTTCGAATGGTATGAACGGTTTGCGGGTGAACATGAAACAACGCTGCTATTTCAACTTCGCTCTTTCGCCCGCCCGTGCCGTTCTCATCAGCTGCCAACAGAATATTGGCATGCATGATGGTTTTTGCCGGGGCGGAACCCCTGGAAACGATCTTGAGCAGGGTCTTCCGCTCCTCATCAGAAAGACGGACATGGTATCTTATTTTTGGCAAGGCATACCCCTCCCTCCTGAGAAGAGTATACCACGAAAATGAGTTTCATTATGGTTTAAGATTTAACAAACTACTAGCTAGGCTTTACCGGTTAGTTTCCTGCTGTGATTCATAAGCGTATAAATGGGCGGTTACCAGAGTTACTTGGTCACCACTCCCAGGATAGCGCCTCGTCAAGTGTTTTCGGGACCTCTTGCATGACGATATCTTCCACCGCATTTTGAGCAACATTGTAGACTAAGTAAGCAACAATATGGTTGCCATTAATCGCAGGATAACAGGAAAGAAGCAGTTTTTTACCGTCCGGCGACCATTGGATGCGAGGACGAAGGTAGATTCCGCTGACTTCTTGATCAAATATACCGCGTTCGTTGAACGCCGCCAGAACTGTCTTCGGGTTTACCAGCCTATAAAACTGATGGTTTTGGGAATCGTACAGATAAGCACAATAGTCCCTTCCCGACTTTCCATCCAAAGTCTTCATATTGATAAACGCCCCGTAAACGCTGTCGGGTGACCAGCAGACCCGTCCGAATAAACCGCTTTCATCCAGAGTATAGATCCGGCCCTCATCGAAAACCCTTAAGCTTGCCGCCGCTTGTTTTGCCTCATCATACTCTATCTCGGCAACCTTTTTAGCATCAAAACTCGCATAGGCTTTTAAAGAATATTGGTCCCCTTGAGCGCAGGCCATCAGAAATCGTTCCAGTGATTCCGCCCGACAGGGAAAAAATATGTAATTTGATCCACTGTGGCTGAGCGAGGCGGTATATCGATCAGGCAAGTTTTTTTCCTGGATATAGTGCAAATCAAAGCGCAAACCGTTATCCAGGGTGTAACGCCATGCCGTATAGTGATAGGTCTCATCTTTTACCACTTCATCGGCCTTATAGCCGTTGATTATATCGCTAAAAGTTAATTCTCCATTTGCCAGCAGGCGCAGTGACTCTATATCCAAGGTGCGTTGGCTACCGGCTTCGTTTAACATAGGGGAAGCACCTGCCTTATCGGACAAGGTTAGCCCCCCGTCACCCACCACTTGTATGGTTGCTCCCTGGTTTTGCTGATCATCAGCCTTGGCGCTCGTTAAAGTCATCACGCCCAGTAAAATAACCAGCCCTGCGGCCAGAACCGAAATAGTCTTTAATGTCTTGGGGCGATTGATAATCATGCTAATTCTTGTCTTAATTCTGCTTTTCCCGTTTGCCATTGCTGTAGCCGTATTAAGAATGGCAACTTTCTTGTGACAGGCGTTAAACAAGATAAGGAGTGTATGACCATATTCAAGGCTTTCCTTTTCATCCAGGTAACGCAACACCCGGTCATCGCAGCTTAATTCGGAATCATCGCGGGAAGCCAGAGCCGCCATCCATACCAGGGGATTAAACCAGTAAATAATACAACAAATATTCCGAAGCAGAGAGAAAAGATTGTCTTTCTGTTTGAAGTGGCAAAGCTCATGCAGCAATACATGTCTTAGTATTGTCCTGTCTGTTTTGGCCTCCGGCGTGATGGCAATGTAAGAGCGAAACAGGCCGACCAGGCAAGGGGAAGTCAAGTGATGGGAAATAACAACCGGCAATGGAGTTTTTATCCCGACCTGCCGGCATAGGTCACGGTAGAAGGGGATCTGGTCAAATGATAGCTCTATAGCCGACTGGCGCAACCTGCGTAGGAATACCCTGTTCAGGATTAGCATGTATACAAACACAGCCAAAGCACCGATTACCCATAAGATAAACAGCATTTGGAACAAGTCGATTTTTTCTATATAACTAGTATTTTTTTCAGTTCTAACCTGTACCGCTGTGTTGCTTTGCGGCTCGGAATATGTCAGTGGCTCAATAAAAGGAGAAGAAAATGTTTGCAGATCCGATCCATGGGTTTCAACCGTTGTAATAGGCGGAGGTTGGATAATGTTCATAACACTGAATGGGCTGGAGATATTCAACGGGATCAGAAGCCGTATGAGTACCAAAATCCAAACCGCATATTGCCAGGTGGGTCGTAGTTTTCCCCTAAACACCATGCGCAATACCAGCAGTACGGCAATCAACAGGGATGAGGTCAAAGTAATTTGCAGTAAAAGGCGTAAAATATTCTCTATCATACTTGGCCGCCTTCCTTTGATTGTTTTGCTTCTTGAAGTGCTTTCATCAGTTCATCGATTTCTTCCTCGTCCAACTGCTCATTTTTTATCATGGTGGATACCATCAGGCCCAAGTTTCCGTTCCACAGTTTTCCTACAAAAGAACGGGTTTCCCCGGTCACGGCTTCATTGTAGTCCAGCAAAGGATAATAAAGCTGCGGATTGGCATCCTCCCTTCGCAATGCGTCCTTGGCTTCCATGCGCTTGAGAAAGGAAAAGATGTCATGTCTGGTCCAGCCGGTTTCCTCCTTAAGCGCATCTTCAATTTGGCGGCAGGAAAGGGGTGAGCTTTCCCAAAGGAGCCTCATAATCTTCCATTCCGCGTCTGAAAGGGTAACCTTCTTGCTTATCATGACCTCAGTCCTCCATTCTTATAATCTTTATATCTTCCTTGGTAATGGCACGGATATAGGGATTAATTGTCCGGTTTACCAAGCTGATTACCTCTTTTGCCGACAGATATACATAATTATGTCCTTGGTAGTCCCCAAAACTGCTGTAAGGCAGGGTTTGCACCGTAAAATCTTTTTCCGGGTCAAGCTGCATAACCTGGCGGGCGAACCATTGCATATCTCGCAGCGACAAATCGGTTTCCACATGCTGTTGAAAGATATCGGCAAATTCAGGAATTTTAGAAATGTTGGAACCGGTTAACAATTCATCAACCAAGGCCATAAGAAAATGCTGTTGTATTTCTATACGGCCTATGTCGGCGTTTATGTAATTCCTGTATCTCACCAACTGCAAAGCCTTGTTCCCATCCAAAATTTGCAAGCCCTTTTTAAGATGAATGTGCAAGTCCTGGGCCGGGTCATCCCAATTCATGTCTTGGGGAACAGAGAATTTCACTCCCCCTATGGCATCGACCAACTCTTTAAAAGCTTCAAGGTCTACCACAATATAGTAATGGGGTGAAAAACCCAATATGGATTTAATTTCTTCTTTTAATTGCTCCACGCCACCAACAGCATAGGCATCATTGATCTTTTTGGGATTTCGCGGCACATCCACCTGCGTGTCTCTTGGCACTGAGACAATATTGATCTTATGGCCGACAGTATCCAAGGAAACAACCATAATGGTGTCAGTGTGATAGCCGTCTTTGTCAGTTCCTATCACCAGAAATGTATAAAAGCCATCCTTGTAACCTTTGTCTGGCATAACCGGCCCGTCTCCGTTCTCCAAACTGGTCATACCATAGCCTTGGTTAAGTCCCGGTGGACGGTTGAAGTACGTCCCTATAACAAAACCAAGTGTAAAAAAAATTGCCAGTACAGATAAACCTATTATTAACAACAAGCGCAACTTCTTCCTGAATGAGCGATCTGGGAGATGGGGTGCGTTATGATTTTCCGAAGCTAAAACTGTTTTATTGCTAGAATGACCGAATCGACTCATGATAATAATCCTTTCAAATCAAATAAATGCAGATAATCAGCGTTTTTTGATTCTTTGTTATAAAAAATACACGCTCCATGGAGTAAAATAGCAGTAGGCAGATGCCTACTGCTATTTTACTCCTCTGTTTCCGTTTCTGTCAATGAATTTTGTAAGATGCAATAATAGTTTGTCGATGACAGGTACTGCCTATAGATAAAAGAAAAATCAACGCCGCCGTTTTCCTTTTCAAAAAATAGGATAGTGGAGGGTGTATTAAGTTTTAGAATGCGGCGGTATCAGGAGGTTGCCGCCGTGTTAAATCTGCATCGACATTATTCACCATTATGTGACCAATTAAAAAAAGCCTAAAGTGTATATGGAATAATTACAGCCTGCTGTGTGCTCACACACATTACACAATAGGAAATATATTCCTTTATGCTCGATTGGTTTTTATCCAGCCGGGCTTTTTTGCGTTTTATGGCAAATTATTTTTCGCATTTTGCCGTCTGCTTTGCCAAAATTTGGTTACCTGCCGTAGTAGTGGCGAAAGGGGAAGCAATCACCCGCCTTTGCGGACGCGAAGGGAGGTGAGAACATGAAGCCTCATTCCCACGAAGAACACAAGCGGCACACCTTTGACAGCTTTTGCAAAAAGATACTCAAGCATGAAGCCCGCGACTATTACGACGAGTTGAAAAGACGCAGAAAACATGAAATATCTTTGGACGAGCTGTCCGAAAAGGATTGGGAGCAGTTGGCCGTCATGGACGAGTATTTCAAGGATACATACAGCTTTCGCGTGTTGGGCCACGACATCACCGTGTCAGATGAACGCATAGGCGAAGCTCTGAAAGTCTTGCCAACGAACAAGCGCGACATTATCCTGCTGTCTTATTTCCTTGACATGACGGACAGGGAAATCGGGGAACTCTTGAACCTTGTCCGGCGTACCGTTGCCTATCGTCGGACAAGCACTTTGCGGGAATTAAAAAAATTCATGGAGGGAAAAGCGGATGAATAGCACACGAAACGCTAAAACCGGTAATACCGGCTTGCTTCCCTTTCCCCGTCATTGCGGCTGCGGCTGGCGGCGACATCAACGCAATCAACACCGTTCTAAAACACTACGAGGGGTATATTGCTGCATTGTCCACAAGGCAGCTTTACGACGAAAACGGCAATCCCCATCTGTGCGTAGACCCTGAAATGCGACGCAGACTGGGAACCAAACTCATAACCAAAATCCTGACGTTCAGGGTAGCTTAACCAAAGCCTGCTATGGGAGCGCGTTCCCCTTTCCACGCTCCCTGTGGCAGGCTTTTCATGCTTGCCATTCTACAAAAGTACATTCAACCTAATATGCTTTTGCAGGCTGACAAACGCCTTGCGTTCTTTGACAAAGAAAGCGCGGCAAAACATCGCGCAGCATAGGGCAAATCGGATACTTTCGGTCCATGCCGAGCCGGACGGCGGGTACGCCACGACTTCCCCAAGGGAACGAGCGATCACCACCCAGGCCGCAAAATGAGCGTGGCAGCTTGTGGGGCGACGACGCATGGGCCGGTACAATGATACTTCCGTCCAGCCACAGTCCGAGCGTTAAAAGCGTCGCAGGCAATGGGGATGGCCCGTCAGTATGGGGGGAGGTGAAATTCCTATGAGGGCGGTCAGCCGCCGTCCATCCGATAAGCCGTATAACGATGGAACCGTAAACAAAAACGCAGGTCAGGGGTGCGCTCGTTTGTGTGAGCACACGTCTCCAATCATGGTGCGCCCCTGTTGCCTGCATTGTAATTTTTGAGTAGAAGGAGCTGATGCGTTGCTGAAAAGCAATGAAGCATATAAGCTGATTTTTCAGGAATACCCGGATGTGGTCAATGTGGAGCAAATGTGTGAAATGCTTGGCGGTATCAGCACAAAAACCGCATACCGCCTTTTGCGGCAAAATCAGATTAAGCATTTCAAAATAGGGAGAACGTATAAAATCCCCAAGCTCCATATTTTTGAATACCTGGCGGTCGTGCAGGAATCCGATGCGTAAAACATCGCTCGCACCTTTGCAAGATATTTTGGAGCCTGCTACACTAAACCCGTCAATGGTAGGTGAATATGGACTGTTACTGATTTAAGGAGGCAAGAATTCATGGTAACAGGACACCTGCGAGAAAAAAATGGCTATTTCCAGATGATCCTCACCTATAAGGATATGAACGGAAAGCGCCAAACCAAGTCTGTCAGCACGGGACTTCCCGTCAAGGGGAATAAAAAGCGCGCCGAAGCGCTGCTTTGGAAAACCAGGCAAGAGTTTAATCCCGACACGGGAATGAGTGACAAAAACGCTTTGTTTGCCGACTTCCTAAAAAAATGGCTGCAGGAGGTTATCAACAGAGTGGACGCCGACACCTACGCCCTCTATGCGTACGATGCCAAAACCTTCATCATCCCTTACTTTAAGGATACCGCCGTTACGGTGGTGAAAATAAAGCCGGGGGACATCGAAGGCTACTATCAGTACGAGAGAACAGAAAAAAACGCTTTAAACACCGCCCTGCTCCAATATCACGAGGTCATCAAGGAAGCCTTGGCCTATGCCGTGGAGCTTGAATTAATTAGGGATAATCCGGCCGACAAGGTAAACCCGATTTCCGGCGAGGTGCGGATGCTGTTTACCGACTTCCTGCTGGAATGGCTGGAGATGATCAAGCACAATGTGGAAATGACCACCTACGCCTCTTACGCTGTTTGCATCAAGAGCTGTATTATTCCTTACTTTGAGGGCTTCAAGCTTACGTTGAAAGATGTAACGCCGAAGCACATCCAGGACTATTATCAGTACGAGCTGAACGAGAAAGGCTTAAGCGCCTGCACGGTGATCCACCGCCATGCCAACATTCGCAAGGCATTGCAGTACGCTTTCAAGGTGGGCCTGATCGCCTTTAACCCCGCCGACCGGATTGAGCGGCCCAAACCCGGGAAATTCGTAGCCAGTATTTATGATTCCAACGAATTGGAAGCCTTGTTCGCCGTCGTGAAAAACAAGCCGATAGAGCTGGCCGTTATCTTGGGCGCGTTTTACGGACTGCGCCGCAGTGAAATCGTCGGGCTGAAATGGGACGCGATTGACTTTGGAAAAAAGACGCTGACCATCAAGCACACCGTAACCGAGGTAAGGGTGGACGGAAAAGCCATCATCGTGGAAAAGGACCGGACCAAAACCAAGTCCAGCCACCGTACCCTGCCGCTGGTAGAGCCCTTTGAAAAGCTTCTCCGGCGGCTGAAGGAAGAGCAGGAGCGCAATCAAAAAGTATGTGGAAAAACCTATTGCCGTGAGTATATCGGCTACATCTACGTGAACGAGTTGGGAGAACGGATCAAGCCGGGCTATATCACCCAGAATTTCGCGCTCACGCTGAAAAACCACGGCCTCAAAAAAATCCGCTTTCACGACCTGCGCCATAGCTGCGCCAGTTTGTTGTACGCCAACGGAGTCAGTCTGAAAGAGATCCAGGAGTGGCTGGGGCACAGTGATATTTCCACCACCTCGAACATCTACACCCACCTGGATTTCAGTTCCAAGGTCGCTTCGGCCAACGCCATCATCGGCATATATCCCTCCTGACATCCCTCCAAAGCGGGCGGAATGCCAGGTAAAAAGGGAGATGAGAGCACTGCGAATATGCTCTAAAATGTATTATGTAACGGTATGCGGGACGGCAAACAGAAGGTATCGCCAGAAAAGAAAAAAGCCCTCAAATCCGCTTGTGTCGCGGCTTTAAGAGCGATTGTTTCTGGTGCCGATGGCCGGAGTCGAACCGGCATGGAGGTTATCCAACGGTTTTTGAGACCGCCGCGTCTGCCAATTCCGCCACATCGGCATATATAAGCAATGACTATTTTAGCAGAAATCAGTTCCCCAGTCAATGGGCCTGGTGAGGTGGATGCTGTCAAGTTAAAGTGGGTCGTATCCGATAATTTCCAATGCAACTCAACCAGGTTATAAATTTGACACGATATAGATTGCAAAAAATTTAAAACACGGTGGCGGCGGCCTTGACTGCCACCCCCACGCATGGTCTGATAAAACATGCCGACGGGGTGGCTCCGGGAACATGTCTACAAAGATAGCGAACCCGTCGTTTCTCCCATTATACCATGCGTGTGGCCCCCGGCAGTCAAGGCTACCCTGACGGCGCCGCCCAAAAAAAGCCTCAGGGATTCACCAAAAACATGTCTAAAAAATCCAATCTAAAGTGAGACGGCTAATTAGTAATGCCAGTTCCCGGCTTTTCTGATTGGGTCCATAAGCTGCCGGCAAGGATGCCCGTACCCAATCCCCAGGATCTTTTGCAGCCAGGCCATCTGTTTGTCTTCTGGCCCAATAGCCGTCCTGAACTCGTACCGGCTCACTCTCTGGAGTAGGCGGCCCTGGCAGGCGAAGAATATCTATAAGATTACCGTTTCTTTTTGCACAACGAACATGGGCGAGATTGTCAGATCCGTTTACCGACCAGGAAGCCCCCTGATGTTTAAACCGACGGGCAATGGTATGCCCCACATTGGGTTCGATAACTCCCAATCCCCGGGCCGGGGAAGGGCAGGGACGGTTTCTTTCCCGCCAGTCGGTAATCCCTTCCCAAACGCTATTGATTAGGCTTTGGAAAGCTCTTAGTTTTTCTTTTCTGGTTTCGTTTGGTTCTTCAATGATCAACGTCCTTAAAAACATATTGAAAGCGGCCCGGCTGTTCGTGTCGTTCGTATAGAGGATTTTCTCGAGTTTTTTTCTGTGCTGGGGGTTAAACAGGCTAATAAGATCCCTTTTTAAGTGGAACCGGCAGTATTGATATTCGGCCCCTAAAAGATCGGCTCCTTCCCGGATCCAGTCGGCTCCGTCCCCGGCAATAATTTTTCTTGGGCAGCCGTCAAGATCGTAGAGCCGGCTTAAACGCCGTTCTAAGGCGCCCCAAAATTCTTCTCCTTTTCCGTGGTAAATGAAGTAAGTGGGGTTGATCAGTTTTGCTCTGCCATTCGGACCTTCTTCCCACCCTTCATAAACTACCGCTGTTTTTAACTCAAAGCGTCTCTGCTCACTTCTTTTGTGCCGGCGCTGTTGTTTGATCATCGCTCCGTCTACTTCGACAACCAATAAAGGGACAACACGGATACCGGTACCGTCTAAGCCAGTTTCCCCATCCCATTTCTTGAGGTGTTCACCGGCTACTTGGACATCCCGATGGATGGTCTCGTGGCTGATGCTCACCCCCAAAGTGGTCTTTAAGGTTTCTTTTGCCTTCCTGTAGGTTTGTTCGGCGGCAAGCATTACGGCTATTTCGCTCAACCGGGCAGAGACATGCGCTCTTGCTGGTATACCCAGCAGTTCGTCCAGCAAAAAGGTGTAAGCGTAAGCTCCGCTTAAAGTGCGCTTTTTGTAGTAGCGTCTTGGGTAGCTGAGCACCCCCAGGGTGGTTTCGAGGCTTCGCTCCCTTATTTCAACTACTTCCCAACCCTCCCGTTCGGCCGAGTAAAGTATGAGCCGATCAAGGTGTTCTAAAAATGCAGTCAGCATCTGAATCAAGTAGTCTCTGGCAATGGTAAATAGTTCTTTTTCTAAAGTATTGAAATTTGTCTTTCCGGCAAGTACACTGTTAAGTAAAGTACTCACTCTTTTCTCTTGCAGCCAGGAACTTTCTTTCAGATAGTCTTGGGCTGCTTGGATTTGGGGTGATGTATTCACTAGAAGAAACCTCCTTTGTCGGTTTGGCTTACTTGCATTGGAGGTTTTCTTCTTTTCTCCGTGGAAAAACTCCTTGTCTTTTCGCCTGGAGATTACTGGTGATCACCCACAGTTATTTTACAGCTACGGTGAGGTGGTGTGTTTGTTCTGTGATAATGTCACCCTGAAATATTTCTGAGAAAATGTCACCCCCCTGTCTATTCGTGAATGGGACTGTCCTTGCTGTGGAGCGCATCATGACCGTGACGTTAATGCTGCTGTCAACCTGAAGAAGTATGCAAGAAGTGTTGCTTGAAAATTGAGTACCGGAATTTCTCCGGGAATTTACGCCTGTAGAGATCCCTCTGGCAGGGATGGAAAACCATCAGTCACGGGTCGATGATGCAGGAATTTCGTAGTAGAAATATTTTTCTATGAAGAAAGGAACGGCGAAGCAAAAAGGAAGCAAAAGAACCGTCCCCCTGCTTCCCTTGCTGCCTTATTAAATTATCTTATAGTTGTCCGCAGTAGTGACTATATTTATTTTCTTGTCATAGACTGTGGTAGCCTGTAAAATGAGGTTTGGACAAAAGTCACAGGGCCGGCTGGTTCAATTACCGGCTTGTAAGGTAGACCAAAAGGGGGTGCGGGAATATGAAAGAAAAAGTACAGGAGGCTCTAAATAAGGTGCGTCCTTATTTGCAAAGAGACGGCGGAGACGTTGAACTTATTGATGTCACGGAGGACGGGGAAGTCAAGGTGCGCTTGAAAGGCGCCTGTGGCGGCTGTCCTGGCGCGCAGATTACCCTCAAGCAGGGCATTGAGCGGGTGCTTAAGCAGGAAATTCCTGAAGTAAAACGAGTAACTCCCGTTTGAGTTTAACAAGGAAGAAAAACCCTTGCTCTACCAGTGCAGGGGTTTTATTTTTTTCGACAGCTTATAATTAAAAATACTTATGCTTAATGTTGAGAATATAAGGTTTTCTTCTTGTCTTAAATCATTTCAGCAGGTAAAATAGGGTTATTGGCAGACAGGCTACATAAAAAGAGGTTTAGACAATAATAATATCTCTATGTGGAAAGGAGGTTTAACCATGAAGGAGAAGGTTGAAGCAGTCTTAAACAAAGTTCGCCCTTACCTGCAAAGGGATGGCGGTGATGTCGAACTTGTTGATGTAGATGCAAATGGCCTGGTCAAGGTACGCCTGAAAGGAGCCTGCGGTGGCTGACCGGGCGCGACAATCACCCTCAAGCAGGGGATTGAGCGGGTGCTCAAGCAGGAGATTCCCGAGGTTAAAAGCGTGATTGGGGTTTAAATAGTTACAGCCCCCTGTTGGACAAGCAGGGGGCTTCTCATATCTTCAAGAGCTATTTTATCTGGTACAGGTCCGGTCTCCGGTGTTTTAATAAAGGCAGCTCTCGCCTTATTTTGGCCACCAGGTCAAAATCAATATCTGCATAGATAATGGTTTCCTCACCGCCGGCACGCGCGGTTATGCGCCCCCAGGGGTCGACTACCGCTGAATGGCCATAGCAGATGTAGCAAGCTTGTTCATTTGGGGCCTGCCCAGCGCCTACAACGTAAGCCTGGTTGTCAACCGCCCGTGCCTTGAGCAAAAGCTCCCAGTGGGCCGGGCCGGTGGTCATATTGAAGGCGGCCGGGATAATGATCAACTCGGCTCCCCTTAAAACCATCGAGCGGCTGAGTTCCGGAAAGCGGATGTCGTAGCAGACGCATACGCCGATCGTACCCAGCGGGGTTTCGACAACAGTGGCTTTGCTGCCGGCGCCGAGTGCTTTTGATTCCTGGAAACATGGGCCGTCTTCAATGTCCGCATCGAAAAGATGGATCTTTTGGTGCTTGCCCAGCAGTTCGCCGCCGGGGCCAAAAATAAAGCTGGTATTGTAAATGACGCCGTCTTCCAACTCGGGAATTGAGCCACCGACCAGGTAAATTTGTTCTTGCCGCGCAACCTCCGATAGCATGGCTATGGTTTTACCGCCCGGGTACTGCTCGGCGAACTTTTGGAAAACAGAAGTTTTGTAAGGGCAGTTAAACATTTCCGGCAGGATTACGAGTTGGCTTCCCTGTTCAGCCGCCTCCCTGAGCATGGAGCGCGCTTTGGCATTATTGATATCCTTATCCTCTGTCACCGGCATCTGGCAGATGCCGATTTTTAAAGGAGCCCTCAATTCATCACCCACTTTGTATTTAAAACATCTTATAAAAAATATCCTCAATAATTCAAAAAGTCAATCCCATTCCCCTGTTAATTATTGCAGACTATTTCCTTATGTTTGCATCTTATCAACATTAATATTACGGGCATACTCTATTTCAGGGTAGTCACACATACCGCCAGCGGCACCACAAATCATGAAAATATATTTACCAATGTAGATGCGATTACAATCGCACACGGTGCATTCGCGCCGAACTTGTTGGAGTAACGCTCTAATTTGTACGAAGCCGTGTAAGCGACTTTACCGACACTGTTCTGCATTTCTATGGGGTCAATGTGCGAATAGCTCGTACCTGCATTTTTTGGGGAAGTGATATGTGATTTTCATGGTGGTTCCACATGTCGCTGTCGGCGCCAGCAGAGAATGAATTGACTCCCACGTTTTATTGGTCAGCCCAATGTACACATAAATAACCCGGAGGTCGGCTCTTTTGAGCAGTTTTCTATTGCCCTATGGAAGTACCTTTGAGAAGATCAGCCTGCCGCCCGGCTGTAAAGCCCGCTTGTTTACCCCCAACCTGGTTGAGCCGGTGGAAAATCCAGCCAGCGAAATCAAACGGGTTCTCGACGAACCCATTGGCAGTGTGCGCCTGTCTGAACTTGCCGGCGCCAAAAAAAATGCTGTTATTATTGTCAGTGATCACACCCGCCTGGCCCCAACCCAAATTTTTTTGCCTTACCTGGTTGAGGAAATAGTCAGGGGCGGTATCAGCACAGATGACATAGCCGTGGTGGTTGCCACCGGCGCCCACCGGCCTGCTGCCGGCGCTGAGGTGAGGGAGATAGTGGGGGCGGAAATCTATAACACTCTGGAGTGTTTGAACAGTTCGCAAGAGCCGCAGGATTGTGTGGAAGTGGGAAGGACCTCGCGGGGGACTCCTGTGCAGGTATTTCACCGGGTGGCAAAGGCTGATATGAAGGTTGCCACCGGAAACATAGAACCCCACTGGATGGCTTCTTTCTCTGGAGGAGCGAAGGCGCTCGTGCCCGGAACTGCCTCCCGGGTTACTATTGAAAAAAACCATGCTCTCAGCGTAGTAGGGCATATTTCACGGGACCCCGGCCAAAACACGGTCAGGGCCGACCTTGAAGAGGCCGCGGCTTTAGCCGGGCTGGAATTTGTCTTCAATGTTGTGGTCGACCACCATGGCCGTCTGCTCAAGGCTTTTGCCGGTCACCCGGTGCAGGCGCACCGGGCCGGCTGCCGGCTTGCGGGCCGGGTTTATTATGCCGATCCGGGCCCGCCTGCCGATATAGTAGTCGCCTCAGCGGGAGGCGTGCCCAAGGACCAGAACCTTTACCAGGCTATCAAGGCTCTGCAAAATGCCGCCGCAGTGGTTAAGCCAGGCGGCACGGTGGCTCTGGCTGCCCGTTGCCGGGAAGGCTACGGCAACCATGTCTTCCGTGGCTGGGTGGAGGCGGGGCGGAGCGAGGCTGAGACCCTGGAGCGTTTTTCCCGCGGCTTTGTCCTGGGCGGGCATAAGGCGGCAGCGGCTGCCAGAGTAACTCAGAAGTGCCGCGTTCACCTGGTGTCCGGTCTGCCGGGCCAGGTGGCGGAGATGCTGCATTGCCGGCCTTACAGGTCCTTGCAGCAGGCCGTGGAGGGGGCCTTGGGGCGGGTGAAAACAGATAACCCGGACGTGGTGATAATGCCCTACGCCGGGTTGACTTTTTGTTGGTAGATTTTCAGGTTGGCAACTCACGCACGATGCGCTATTTAAGTGGTCAGGGCGCTTGTGTGTATTTTCATGTTATTAACAGGCTCGCCTGATTCACGATCAGTTTACCGTATTCAAAAGGTCATTGATTACGGCGCGATCTGCCAGGGTAGTGGTGTCACCAAGTTGGTCAATGTCGCCGGAGGCGATTTTCCTCAGAATTCTCCTTAAGATCTTGCCGCTCCTGGTCTTGGGCATGGCGCTGGTAAAATGAATTACGTCAGGTGACGCGATGGGACCGATTTCTTGACGAACATGCATGGTAAGTTCGTACCTGAGCTCTTCTGTTAGTTCTACAGAGTCTTTAAGAGTTATATAGGCGTAGATGCCCTCACCCTTGATGTCATGAGGATAACCTACTACCGCCGCTTCCGCTACCTTGGGGTGCGCTGCCAGTGCGCTTTCTACCTCAGCGGTACTCAACCGGTGCCCTGAAACGTTGATTACGTCGTCCACACGGCCCATCAGCCAGATGTAGCCGTCCTCGTCCCGCCGGGCCCCGTCGCCTGTGAAATAAACGCCGGGATACTGGACAAAGTAAGTATTTTTAAACCTCTCCGGATCGCCGTAGACCCCGCGCATAATTCCCGGCCAGGGCTTGGTGATGACCAGGTAGCCGCCCTCGTTTACCCCAGCCTCGCTGCCGTCCTGGCGGATAACTTTCGGGTTGACTCCAAAAAACGGCAGGGTTGCGGAACCTGGTTTGGTGGAGATGCATCCGGGCAGGGGTGTGATTAATATTCCTCCGGTTTCAGTCTGCCACCAGGTGTCGACAATAGGCGCTTTTTCACGGCCTATGACATAATGGTACCACATCCAGGCCTCGGGATTTATGGGCTCACCCACTGAGCCTAGAAGGCGCAGGCTGCTCAGGTCACGTCCCAGCGGCCAGTGGTCTCCGGATTTAATCATGGAGCGCAGAGCGGTGGGAGCTGTATATAATATACTGACCCGGTATTTCTCTACGACTTCCCAGTACCTGTCCGGTTCAGGATAGTGCGGCACCCCTTCAAACATCAGGGAAGTTGCTCCTGCCGCCAGCGGGCCGTAGACTATGTAGCTGTGCCCGGTAACCCACCCGATATCGGCCGTGCACCAGTAAACGTCCTCATCACGGTAGTCAAAGACGTATTTGAACGTTGTTGCGGCATAGACCATATAACCACCTGTAGTGTGCAGCACCCCTTTGGGTTTTCCCGTGCTGCCGCTGGTATAAAGGATAAAGAGGGGATCTTCGGCATCCATAACCTCTGCTTCACAGAAAGGGGAAGCCGAGCTCATCAAATCATCCCAGTATTGGTCCCGCCCTTCGACCATGTTGCAATCTTTTTCAACTCTTTTTACCACGATACAGTTCTTTACGTCAGGACAGCCTGCAAGGGCCAGGTCCACGTTAGTTTTACTGGGGATCAACTTACCGGCGCGCATACCGTAGTTGGCGGTAACCAGTACATTGGCCTTGGAATCAAGGAGCCGGTCCCGCAGCGCTTCGGCGCTGAATCCTCCGAATACCACGCTGTGGATGGCCCCGATCCTGGCACAGGAAAGTATTGCGATGGCCAGTTCAGGGATCATCGGCATATAGACAGACACGCGGTCGCCTTTTTTTACGCCAAGACCTTTTAGCACGTTGGCAAATTTGCAGACCTCACGGTAGAGCTGCAGGTAAGTAAAAGTCCTGCTCTCCTCCAGTGGCTCGCCCTGCCAGATCAGGGCCGCCTTGTTTCTCCGCCATGACCTCAGGTGGCGGTCCAGGCAATTATAAGAGGCATTCAGTTTGGCCCCACGATAGTAGCGTACAAATACGTCATCCTGGAAGCTGTACTCTTCAACAGCCTCCCACTTTTTGAACCAATCAATATGCTCCTCAGCCATTTCGCCCCAAAATTCATCCGGGTTTTCTATAGACTTTCGCCACATTTCTTCATACTGCTTGCGGCTGTTAATGCGGGCATTCTCTCTAAAGCTCTGTGGCGGGGAGATAATCCTTTTTTCAATGAGCAGGGTATCCACACTTCCGCTTTTCTTTCCGACCACGCTTTTTTCACTCCTCTTCATGGCTGGCCATGCAAGCCGCTGCTCCATTGTTTTTCTAAGGTTGGTTGTAAGCCTGTAAGGAAAATGGCTTACAGGTTCTCTTTATAGTACACGATTATGATTCTGTATGTAATAATTTTGCTTTCAGTAATCATAATAGGAAGTTCAAATGCATTATCGGCAGTTAAATGGTTGAACTATTTGGAAAAAGAAAGGTAACCCCCTGTGAAAAGGGGGCGGAGAAAATGGCGCTTTAGTGAGCGATGGTATATTGCGTTTGGGAATATCAAGCAAAAAAAGACAGCTGTCATCAGGTTAGCGGACCCTGGGGAGGACGGTAAAAGACCTGCTGTTGGGATGTTCCAGCCGTCTGCGGCAGCCCCAATCCGGTTTGGTACGTATAAAGCGGGATATTTGACTGGGTATGCTGCTGTATGCCAGCCGGCTTTGCGCCGGTTCGCTGTATCTTCCGGAGTTCCTGGTTCCAGCTGTTCATATGCTGGCTGACCTGGTTTATACCGGCCTGGGCAGGCTGGTACCAGCCCCTGTTTTTCATTTCATTGAATATTTCAAAGTGGATTTGGTGCTCATCTTTGAGTATGCCCATAAAGTTTTCTCTAAGCCGGTTATCGGCTGATTCCATTATGGCCAGGTTATAGCCTCCGGTGATGTATTTCTGGGTTATCAGGGCATCTGAAAGACGTTCTTTCTCGTCCAATATCGACACTTCCTCCTTTATAATTGGGACTGAGCAATCAGATTTTGTACGCTTTGAAGTATCTTCTCGTAGTGAGTACGGTGCCTGTTGGCGATATCTTTATATAATTGCCGCAGCCCCGGGTCGCCGGACTGCTGTGCCCAGGCGTCGCTTTTGGCGATAGCAACGGCCTCAGCCCTCAGCTGTTCACCAATGTGGAGGAGTTCGCCTTCTGTCAACTGCATCGATAATTAACCCCCTTTGTTGTCAGGGCTAGTTTGGCTAAAATTGGGGGAATTAATTCAAATAGTTAAAATTTCAAAAAAATTTAATAAAAATTAATTCAATAGGAGGATTTTTTGTAAATATTCAGAATATAATGGATAAAAGGGCTGACTTCTTAGGAGGGATAGCATGAATGAGAATGACTGCGCTTGTGGGGTTAACTATACTTACCGTGAACTGGAGGATTTTTTGCTCAACAGCCCTGAAGTGCTGGAGGTCGCGGTGGTCCCTGGACCTGACGTGTGTGGTGAGGTGTACGCCTTCATAGTACCCCGGTCGGGTGTTTTCAATCCGGTAAGGCTGGAACTCGCTTTCCAGTGCAAGCTGAAGAATTACGGTCTTAAAGGCTTCATCGAGTACCGGGAAAGCCTGCCGAAGAGCGGCACAGGCAAGCTTTACAGAAGGGAATTAATGAATAAAGCCGCCTGCTGGCAGCGCTGAGCAAGGGTTCTCTTGGAGCTGCAAAATTAATTTGCATGAAAAGCAGAATTGCAGGCAATTGATAATTTAACCTGCAATTCTTTGCGTTTTGTTGTTTAACCTTCAAAGGTTACCTTATAGCCTTTTTCCTGCAGTGCGGCCACCAGCGGCCCCGGGTCAATTGTCCCCAGGCGCAGCATTATTTCAACGTTCTCGTTGTCTTTATATACGACGATTGACGCCTTTATAAGCAATCCAAAATCCTTAACCACCTGGGTAATATCGGCCAGCAAGCCAACCCGGTCCTGCGCTTCCAGCAACAGGCGGGTGCCAGCCTTGCCGTAACCGAAAAATCTGATCAGAGCGTCAAAGATATCGGTTACGGTAATAATCCCCACCAGTTTGTCTTTTTCCAAGACGGGAACGCTGCCGATCTTGTGCTCCCGCATCAAGAGCGCGGCCTCTTCAAGGGTAGTGTTTGGTTGAACGGTGATAGGAGACTTCACCATAATCTCGGCCACGGTCATTTTAGCCAGGAGTTCGTTCAGCTCAAAGATACTAAGGGAGGTGGCGGGTGACGGGGACACTGTCAGAAGGTCTTTTTCGGTAACCAGACCTTCCAGTTTTTCTCCTGAGACTACCGGCAGTTGTCTGATTTTATGCTTCTTCATAATAGCCAGAGCGTCAAAGACAGTCATTTTCTTGCTGATTGTGACAGGCATCCTGGTCATGTAATTTTTAACAAACAACGTGCATACCCCCTTTATATCTCTTTATACCATTGTAATGCATATTTGGTCTATGGGGCAATATGGAAAATGGTTTGGCGCTGCCTCCCGGCATGGTTGTGCAAAAAACCCGGCCTTGATTAGAGCATTAGCGCCTTCTCCTGGCAGGTTTCAGAGAAAAATAGGCGGTGGCAAGCAGTACAAAACCAATTGCCAGGCCGGCGTAACTTGCCAGTACGCTGACCACGCCCCCGCCGATTAACGAGCCAACGGCCTGTCCGGCCGATTGGGCCCCCTGCTTTGCGGTTTGAACCGCCTGGGGACCGTAAAAAACCGGCAGGATCCAGGATGCCGCGGGTATGGCCAGACATTCCACAGCCAATAACAGGCAGGCTCTGGACCAGATTTTTTGCACCGACGCAGCATTGTTGTAAAAGAGAAAAGCGCATATCGCCCAGCCGGCCAGGAATACCGGCCAAGTGGCCTTGATAGCTGCCAGGGAGACCAACAGGTAAAGAAGAAGACCGGCTATTAACCCCGCAACGATAGCATTAAAGATTTTCATAACTTTCCCTCCTTTCCTTTTTGCTGTAAGTCTATGCTTGTCTCAACACGAATATTTCCATTTTTATGGTGGCCCGGGGTATAAAAAAAGACCTCGTTTAAGGTCCCAAGGGCAAATATACACCGGCCTGATAGAGGCCGGTATTATAGTTTATGGTTTTCTGCGACGGGGAGGCCTGTTCTGGAAATAAAGGACAGTGACCACGCCGATAAAAAAACCCAGCAGAAGGATCGATCCTATAATTACAGGCAACTTCCGATCACGCCTTCCTTTTTTGCTTGCATTATACCACACCTTTTTCCGATTCGGTAGTGCAGGCAAACCGGGCGGGAGTAAGGCAACTGCATATATTTTTTTTTATCCGGGTAAATTTTCATAAGATTACCCAATGCAAATATTGACACCGGAAATAACGTGACTTATAATAAGGTCAAAGAAAGTCAAAATCAACTTTTCGGGATAATCCCCCGGAGGATTATCGGACACATTTAAATATACTGCCGGGAGCCTATTGAGTGTGTCCGGTAAGGTTTGACTTGCGGGATCGCAAACCCCGCCAGAATATCACAGGAGGTGCTCTTTATGGCTATTGTAAGATGGGATCCTTTCCGTGAACTGAACACTCTGCAGCATTCCATTAACAGGCTTTTTGACGATAACTTACGCTTCCTGAGGGCGCCTGAGACGGCTTTGGCCCAGGGAGGAGGGGCCTTCCCCGTTGATATCAAGGATACCCCTGAGGCTCTATTGGTTACCGCGGAGCTGCCCGGCTTCAACAGAGAAGATATTAAAGTAAACTTCACCGACAACATGCTCTCCATTAAAGGAGAGCGTAGCAGGGAAGAAAAAGAAGAGGGCGAAAACTATCTCAGGGTTGAACGCAGCTATGGTTCTTTCAGCCGCTCCTTCTCTGTGGATGTACCGGTAAAACAAGGTGAGATTAAAGCTCGCTACCAGGATGGTGTGCTGGAAATTACCCTGCCCAAGCAGGATGAGGCCGCCAAGAAAGAAATTAACGTGGAAATTGAAGGTTAACTATACAGGCTCCCGGCAGGTTGATATTTTACGGCTGAAACGAGGGAAAACCCTCGCTTTTTTATAAATCAAAAGTTTTTACAACAGGGGGGAAACAGTCATGAGAACGGATAAATTTACCCTAAAGACCCAGGAGGCCTTTGAAGCTGCTCAGGGCATTATGTCTCAGCACGGCCACCAGCAGATGGAGGGTGTCCACCTCCTCCTGGGCTTATTGCAGCAGGAAGAGGGGATCGTTAAACAGATCCTGCAAAAGCTTGAGATTGATTTGAACAAGTTAAAGGTCGAAGCGCAGGCTGCCGCCGGCCGGTTGCCCAGAGTACAGGGCGCCGGAGGTATATACCTTTCTAAAGAGCTATCCGAAATTATCGATTTGGCCTGGAAAGAAGCCGAAAGGCTCAAGGATGAATACCTGAGCACCGAGCACCTTTTGCTGGGGATGGTTGCCCGGCGGGAAGGGGAAGCCGGAAGAATCTTACGCTTACATGGAGTTTCACAGGACCGGGTTTACAAGATCCTGGTGGAAATTCGCGGTACCCAGCGGGTTACCGACCAGAACCCTGAGGATAAGTACCAGTCCCTGGCTCGTTTCACCAGGGACCTTACCGACCTGGCCCGCAAAGGCAAGATGGACCCGGTGATCGGGCGCGACGAAGAAATCCGCCGGGTGGTGCAGGTGCTATCCAGGCGCACCAAGAACAACCCTGTTTTAATCGGCGAGCCCGGCGTTGGTAAAACCGCTATTGTGGAGGGTCTGGCCCAGCGTATTTTAGGCGGGGATGTGCCGGAGGGACTAAAGAACAAGCGTCTCTTAAGCCTGGATATGGGAGCGCTCATTGCGGGCGCGAAGTACCGGGGTGAATTTGAAGACCGGCTGAAGGCGGTATTAAAGGAAATAGCCGAGGCGCAGGGTGAAATCATCCTCTTTATCGATGAATTGCACACCCTGGTGGGCGCCGGAGCGGCGGAAGGCGCGGTTGACGCGGCCAACATGTTGAAACCTGCCCTGGCCCGGGGGGAACTGCACTGCGTGGGCGCCACTACCCTGGACGAGTACCGCAAATATATCGAAAAAGACGCGGCCCTGGAGCGCAGGTTCCAGCAGGTCTACGTGGGTGAGCCCTCTGTCGAGGACAGCATTGCTATTCTACGGGGGCTGAAAGAAAAATACGAGGTGCACCACGGGGTGCGTATCAAAGACGCCGCCCTGGTGGCCGCAGCGACGCTATCTCACCGCTATATTACGGAGCGGTTCCTGCCCGATAAGGCCATCGACTTAATGGACGAGGCGGCTTCCCGCTTGCGCATCGAAATCGACAGCATGCCTACGGAAATAGACGAAATCGACCGGCGGGTAAGGCAGTTGGAAATAGAGAAGCAGGCGCTCTCCAAAGAACAGGATCGGGCCAGCGCGGAGAGGCTGCAGAAAATGGAAGATGAACTCAAAGAACTTAAGGCCAGGATGGAGGACATGAAGGAGCACTGGCGCAAAGAGAAGGAGCACATCCAGGGCATCCGTGAAATCAAGGAAAAGATTGAGGAGACCAGGTTGGCGGAACAGGCAGCCGAACGGGAAGCGGATCTCGGCAAGGTAGCCGAACTGCGCTACGGGGTCATACCTGAACTGAACAAGCGCCTGCAGCAGTATAACGAGAAGTTGGAAGGGCTGCAGAAGTCCCACAAGATGCTGAAAGAAGAAGTGGATGAAGAAGATATCGCCGAGGTCGTGTCCAAGTGGACGGGAATTCCGGTGTCACGCATGCTTGAGGGGGAAATTCAAAAACTTTTGCAAATGGAAGGGCTGCTTAAAGAGCGGGTGGTCGGGCAGGACCGCGCGGTGGAGGCTGTTTCAAACGCTATTCGTCGGGCTCGCGCGGGAGTGTCAGACCCGAACCGGCCTATGGGTTCCTTCATCTTTCTCGGCCCCACCGGAGTTGGTAAAACCGAGCTGGCCAGGGCGCTGGCCCATTTTCTGTTCAATGACGAGCGGGCCATGCTGCGCTATGACATGAGTGAATATATGGAGAAGCACACCGTTTCCCGCCTTGTAGGCGCTCCTCCAGGCTACGTCGGCTATGATGAGGGAGGCCAGCTCACTGAGGCTGTGCGGCGACGTCCTTATGCGGTAATACTATTTGACGAGATTGAAAAGGCCCACCCTGATGTGTTCAACATCCTGCTGCAGCTATTGGACGACGGCCGGTTGACCGACGGCCACGGGCGCACCGTGGACTTCCGTAATACCGTGGTGATTATGACCTCCAACCTCGGCAGCCACTGGTTCCGCGAAATTAACCCTGATAGACGCTCGGAGCTGGAAAACCGTGTGATGGGTGAGCTGAAGGATAATTTCCGGCCGGAATTTTTGAACCGTATCGACGAGGTGGTCATTTTCAACAACCTCGGCAAGCAAGAAATCATCAGGATTGTAGATATCCAGCTGGCCTTGCTGCAGGAACGGCTGAACAAGCTGGGATTTGATCTGGAGGTTACTCCGGAGGCTAGAGCCCTCCTGGCCGAGGAAGGTTATGACCCTGTATTCGGGGCGAGGCCGCTCAAGCGGGCCATCCAGAAACGGCTGGAAAACCCGCTTTCGGTGCACATTCTGGAAGGCGGAAATGACCAGCGGGCCGGCATTCTGGTTAAAACCGGTACCACCGGCGACAGCCTGATTTTCGAAGACCGCTAAAGGAAGCAGGGGGACGGTTCTTTTGCTTCCAAAATTGACGGCGCAAGAAACTTATCCTTCAGAATGCTCTAGACTGAGCGAAGCGCTGCCGGCAGCACAGGAAAATACTGCAAAAGTCACATTAATGTACTCCTGCCGTTAAACAGCGTGACATAAACCGAAATTAGTGAAAAGGGGCGGGCTTATTTTGGAAAATACACCTGGCGCGATGATGGAAAAAGCCATCCTGGTGGGGGTCGAGTCACCTGGCGATGATCCTGAACATGCCGCCTATTCTCTGGAAGAACTGGCCAGGCTGGTTGACACTGCCGGAGCGGAGGTTTTAAGTCAATTAACTCAAAAAAGGTCCAGGCCGGATGCCGCTACTTTTTTGGGAAGCGGGAAAACTGAGGAAGTTGCGGAGCTCTGCCGTTCCTTGAACGCCGACCTTGTTGTTTTTGACCGCGAATTGTCGCCGAGGCAGGCTCGCAACCTGGAGGCAATTACGGGAGTCAGGGTAATTGACCGGACCCAGGTGATCCTTGATATTTTTGCCCGCCGGGCCAGGACCAGTGAAGGGAAGCTTCAGGTTGAACTGGCTCAACTCAACTATCTTTTGCCCCGTTTAACCGGCAAGGGTGTTGCGCTTTCCCGCCTGGGTGGCGGTATTGGGACCAGAGGACCTGGTGAAACCAAGCTGGAGGTTGACCGCCGGCGTATCAGGCAGCGCATAAATGATTTAAAAGCAGAGCTTGAAAATGTTCATAAACACCGTGACCTGCTGCGCCGGAGCCGCAAGGAGGCGCCTATACCGCTGGTGTCCCTGGTAGGTTACACCAACGCCGGAAAATCAACTATACTAAGGATGCTGACCGGGGCTGACGTGCTGGTGGAGGACAAGCTTTTCGCCACCCTCGACCCAACTACCCGCAGGGTGGTTTTACCCAATAACGAAGCCGTCCTGTTAACGGACACCGTGGGGTTTATTCAGCGCCTCCCCCACCACCTGGTGGCAGCTTTCCGGGCCACTCTGGAAGAGGTGGTGGAAGCAGATCTCCTGTTGCATGTTGTAGATGCCTCCCATCCTGATATTAAAGGCCAAATCGAGGCAGTCGACCAGGTCCTGGAATCCCTTGGGGCGGCTGCTAAACCAACGCTTATGGTTTATAATAAAATTGATCTGGTGGAACGAGCGGCACTGCCGCGTACGGGCAACGGACCGCCGGCAGTGCTTATTTCCGCTATAAGCGGCCAGGACGCTGCTGATTTGTTGGCGGCTGTGGACAGGCTCCTTGCAGCCAGGCGGGTGAGGACAACCTTTTCCATTCCATACAAAAAGAGCGGTTTGCTGGTCATATTGCACGAAAAGGGCAGGGTTTTACATCAGGAACACGGTCAGGAAGGTATAACCGTAGAGGCGGAGATTGAGGTGGTCTGGGCCAAAAGGGTAGAGTCGAAGTTGTGTGAATAAAAAGGACTTATGAATGCAGGCCAATCAGCCTGCATTTTTATTGTTTATCGAATATCACCTGCATAGCAGGTGGTTTTCGCTATACAAAGAAAAAAGGCGCTGATTTCTCAACGCCTTAGCCAAGTTCCCATTATGCTCATTTGTTTACAGCCAATGTGCAGCAAACTAAGGAATATCTCTTCCGGGCTTGGCTCCTCGATCCATAGATTATGCAGATGTAATACGGATAATGGCCTTTTACTTACCAGTACCAATATCCGCCTCCCTATATTGCACTTTTCTATGCTCGGCTCCGGCCGGCTGATGGTTGCCGGACTTTACTTCCACTCCGACTACGAGATCCTCAACGACGTGAGCGAAACCGCCTTCACTTTAAGGCTCATCGACTGGCTGGCCCGTAAAATGAATATAAAGGTCATTAAGCTTGGTTGTAGGTTGGTCTTATAGTTTGTCCGTCTGATGCGGCTTCGCCGTCTCCCGTCCGGTAAGTGAAAATTTCAATAGAAGCAGTGTCGCTTTCCTTACATCCGCTCATTAACACCTTGAAAGTATGGTTTGCGTAAGCTTCTCGCGGCGTATAGATAAACCTGTAACCGCCTATCGCGCCGGGTATCCAATCCATCAGCTCGCCTGTCGTCACATTGATGATGGCCAAGTTGACCTGGGGCATTTTGTCGGTGGTCTCCTTGATGTCTATAGCCAGGCTTTCGCCGCTCCCAATCAAAAAGCTGTTTCCAAGCTGTGCGCCTTGATTGCCGTCGATGTTTTTCGGTATGACCGTTTTTTGATTGAAGACATCAGTAATTTTATCCTTTTTATCAAATTTGGTCAGTATTTTCATGCCTAAAAAATCTCCGTTTTGTCCGCTAAAATCAACGGGCTTGAAATTTTCCAGCGTGACGACCTCATCTATGACATACGCGCCACGGCTGATTAGCTCGTTGATAAATGCTTGATGGTCGTAATGATCGTCATGATAGCTCAGTTCAAAAGTAATCTGGTTTCTGATCATTTTTTCGATCACTTTATCGTCCTGGTAGGCAGCTGCCTTGTCGGAAAATGCCACGGTAACATCTTTTCCTTCTATGGACAGGGTTTTGGTGGTCATGGTTTCAATAGCGAATTTTTTCTCTTTCCACTCTTTTTCCACACCGTAATAGGGCTCGGTCCGGTTATAAGTATCTATTTTACGTCCGTTGACGTCAATATAGGTTGTACCAGGTATAGAAGATACCTTCCATCTAATACCACCTTTTATATCGGAAAGCATATCCAGTGTACTAAGCACATTGTCCTCAAGAGTCCTAGACCAATTATAATGGGTTGTAAATGCGCCGCCGAATTCGGACAGCGGTTTTAACTCCTCCGCGAACACCAATGACGTCGCCGTTACGGAACCGGCTATCATCACCGCGGCCAGCAGAGTGCCCAAAAGTTTTCTGCTTTTTGTACTGGTTTTCATAATAAGTTCAAACCTCCTGAACAGTTGTTTTTTATTCCTGGCCAAGCTGCTGCTTAAAGCGGGGGAGGCCTGTGCGGCGAAATTCAAAATCATATCGCTGTAACGTTTCTTTTCCTCCCATTCCATGCCTTGCGTCACTTTTTCGTCACATGCGTATTCACAGGCCTCGCTTATATTTCGCACCACGAGATATGTAAGCGGATTAAACCAGTGCAGGGAGTTTACCAACACGGCCAAAAGCTTGAACCAGGCGTCTTTTTGGGTGTGATGAGTCAGTTCGTGCCTCAATGCCAACTGATAATCATAGACGCTGATTTCCGCCTTCGGGATCACGATTTTAGGCTTGAAAAAACCTATCAGCATGGGAGAGTGGACATAATCGCTTGCCACAACAGCCAAATTTTCCACCTTGTCGACGGGACTGTTCTGGGTTACCTGCTTTTTAAATCTGGAATAGCCGAATAGGTATCTGCAGACCATAAAGACAACACCCGCCGCCCAAATTCCCAATATCCATTGTTCGGCGTCCGGAACTGTCAACGGCAAATGATGATTGACAGCTGTTTGCGCCGCGGCTGCCGGGACAGTTTCCGCTACAGATGAAGCGGTTTCGCCGGTCAGGACGGCTTGCTGCACGGGCGCTCTTTCCTCGATGACTACCTGCTGGGGCATAAGTCCCGATACATTGACTTGTACCGGCACAACAAACAGCGCCAAAGAAAGCAGACATATATAATAATACCAAGTGCCGCCGAATTTTTTCACCAGCCTTGCTTTAAGCAGTATAAGCAAAAGGCTGATGACGCTGCCGGTGAGAGAAGTCATGAGCAGCATTTTAATCATCGCGCTTCACCTGCTTTTCGATAAAAGCTCTAAGCTCTTCAATGTTCTCTTGCGTTAAGTTTTCATCCTGAAACAGAGCGCTGATCAGATTTTTGGCCGAACCGTTGTAAATCGACCGGATAAAACTCCGGGTCTGCATTTTCTGATATTCCTCTTCGCTGATTCCCGCCCAATACTCATGGGCATGAGAGCGGCCGGTTTTAACCGCATTCAATGCGCCTTTATGAATCAGCCGGCCGGCAAGGGTCAGGATGGTTGTTACTTTTTTGCCGGGCAGCTTTTCCATGATGTCCTTAGTGGTCACTCTTTCGCCACTGTCCCATACGATGCGCATAATCTCCATTTCTGCATCTGTAATATTCACCAGCGTAACATCTCCCTCCGCTTCTACAACTTGTTTTTATTTTACATCTTGTAGAAACGAATGGCAATAGGGAAATAATGAATATCAAATCGCCAGCATCGGCACGGGTGGAGGCGGCCAGGGATTGATACCGGTTAATCCGGCTGACCAAAAAACATTAATGTTATTTGGACAATCGGCAACTCACAAAGGTACCCACCCTGTCCAACCTCCGGTTCGGGTGCTTGTCTTTGGGCAAAAGAAAAAGGCGCTGATTTCTCAACGCCTTAACCAAGTTCTCCCATTATACTTAATAATCCGAAGTCTAAGCTGTATCACAAATTGGGATTTAGAAATCAGTCAATTCCACTCCACTCATTTCCTCATCTAATGGCTGTCGAATGTATTTCAGCATTTCCCGTTCGCACGCTCCAAATGCTCGAAAATTAGCACGTGCTTCCTTTAACGTCATACCATGATTTTCATCGCTCGGTTCATCAGTGCCACTAATGAACACATCGTTTTCCCAATAGCAAACAGGACATCCATATGCAACCGCATCTTTTGCCGACACTGGAAAAGTATAATATCCGCAACATGGGCATTTATAGTTCATGAGTATACCTCCGACAAATTAGAATTTATCAGTCTTTTAACTTTTTCCCATAATATACGACCAATGTAATTGCATTAAGTATAATGGTAACTACAAGAAGTAATGTGGCGACCAATGCCACCGCATGGGAAGTATCCATAAGTGCTGACCAATCCTCTATCTTTACCAAATGATCCGTATAGAAAATTTGCATACACAGTGAGATGGCACAGGCACTGACGCTTGCTACGGAAAAGACAATCCAGTTCCTGCGGTCAGCCTTATTGTGCTGCACGAGATTAACAATAGGAAGTATCCATGCAATCAGCCCAAGTACAAGACTTCCTAAATTCAGCCAACCAGCTCCAAACATAACTTTCTCCTTATAAATATATCTTTGCTCTGGCGTTATTCCGTTAAGCTCCGGACGCTCCTTATAGATTTCTTCTAACGTTTTATCCGAGCTTCCGATAATACTAAAGGGTTCTCCAGCTTCAATCGGATAATCAGATTAACCTAGTTATTCAGTTTTGTAATCGCAGGATACTCTGATAATAATTTTTCATTAGCAATTTCAAGTTGTTGACAATAGTTGGCATAAGAATCACTTAACTTTTTCATTTCAGGGATAAAAACATCATAGTATCCACTTGTATTATTAAACTCTTTAAGTATCTCTTGAATTTTGAAAGCAGGAGAATTTTTATATTCATCAGACTTTTTATATTCAAGATACCATGTCAGCATTTCCTTGTTTTCTGATAAAAACTGTTCAGGATCTTCAATAGACCTCTTTGTTTGTTCATTCATCTCCCGAATATTCTCTGTACTGATGTGCCGAGTGCTTTCAACCAGAAAATCCTGCAACTCTTTGGGAAAGGTCAGGGCAGGGGCCTCATCCAGAAACTCTGTGATTTCTTTATAAGCAGCCTGTTGTTGGGGTGTTGAAATCGGCTCATTCAAAAATCGTGCAAAATGCAAACAAATAAAGCGACCGTAATATCCGGGAAACGTCTCTAACAGCTTATCCGTAACCGTTTGATTCTGTTCAATGGCGTTCAACACTGCTTCTATTTCTGCAAAACTCTTACCGATACTAAGTTGGTCAAGTATTGCTTGTTTTGTTTTTTCCCTTTGCACACGCAATTCTTTTTGTACTGATATTTTTTGTAAAACATTTCCTTTTTCATCTGCAAGTATCGCTTTAATATCGTCTGTACCAAGTCCGATTTTACGAAAGACAGAAATTTTCTTTAAAAGCTCCACATCATTGTCACCGAAATATTTGTATCCGTTTTCCAAAATTTCAGGGAAAACCAATCCTTGATTTGTATAGTATTCAATTGCTTTTTTGGTTAAATTGGTTGCTTTGCTTACTTCGTTAATTAACATTTTATCACCTCGAACCAATCGTAAGCTAACACCCAAGGTGATAGTCAATAGGTTTTCATCGTAAAATGTACAATTCTAACCATATTATATTTTCCCCAGGTTATGGAATCAATCGGCAATTCCGTTAGAACCTTTCAATTTCCTGCGGCCGCCCTATCCCTAACGTTATTTTCAAATAGTCGTTATAATCCTTTAGGGGTGGTTTGTGATAATTATGCGGTTGGCGAAGCTTTCAATGAGTCTTAAGACTCGGCCAGCAACGGCCCTTCCATATCAGGGCTAGAGCAAACCACCCGCTGAGCGGGTGGTTATGATTTTTCTGAGATAATTTCATAACGGGTATCAATAAACAATCAAAAAAGCCGAATAACATACTGGGTGTAGTTTTCTGATTGTACCAGGGCGCTTAGCGGGCAGCCTTTTTTATTAAAAGTTCTTGCCCAGTATTTTGTTTAGTCAAGCCAAGGGAAGGGGTTTGTTGCGTGGGCGTAACCACTATTGTCGGCTTTATAATTGCCGCCGGTTGTCTGGTATTAGCTTATATCCTGGATGGTGGGAACATCTCAACTCTGTTCAGAGGCACCGCGGCGTTGATTGTTTTTGGAGGCACCATCGGGGCAACCACAATGTGTTTTTCTTTCCAGGAGCTAAAGACTGTTCCCAAGCTCATCAAAATCATTTTATTTCATAAGCACCCGGACGAGGTCGCGTTAATTGAACAGATCGTGGATTTGTCGGATAAGGTTCGCCGGGAGGGCGTCTTGTATCTGGAAAAACAGCTTCCTCAAATTGATGACGATTTCATGCGCAAAGGGATTCAGCTTGTAGTGGACGGCACCGACCCGGAGCTGGTTCGCATGATCATGGAAACGGAGTTGTATGCCATGCAGGAGCGCCACAGCGCCGGGGCCGGTGTCTTTGAGGCAGCCGGCGGATTCGCCCCCACCATGGGGATTATTGGAACGGTGCTGGGTCTGGTGCATGTGCTTGGGAACCTTGACAGTCCGGAAACTCTGGGCCCGGCGATTGCACTGGCTTTTATCGCCACCTTGTATGGAATTGGCTCAGCCAATATTTTGTGGCTTCCCATCGCTGAAAAGTTGAAAAATATCGGCAAAAAAGAGGACATATTGCGAGAATTGATGCTGGAGGGGATTCTATCCATCCAGTCCGGTTACAACCCCTTGCTGGTGCGCGAGAGACTGACAGCCTTTTTGAGGCCCAGGACACAATTCGCAGAGGAAGAGTAGGCACGGAAGGAAGGTAGGTTTGGATGGAGCGGCGCGGGCTCACAAAAAGAAAGGACAACAAAGAAAGGTGGCTGCTGACCTATTCCGACTTGATTACCCTGCTCATGGCCTTTTTTGTGATGCTTTACGCGCTCAGCAGCATCAACGCGCGAAAATTTCAGGCAGTAGCCCTTTCTTTAGCAATGGCGATGGGGGGCGGCGGGCAGTCGGTGCTTAGTGAACCAGGAGCAGCCCTGGCGCCGGGTATCTCCAGCAGTACTTTTGAGATAGACAAAGAGATCCAAGAGCTCAGTGAAATGGAGCGGATTAAAAATGAGCTGCAGGCCTATATAGATCAAAACGGTTTGAATGGAAAAGTAACTGTTACTTTGGAAGAGAGAGGGGTTGTTGTAAGTTTTCAGGATGTAGCCCTATTTCCCTTGGGCTCGGCTGGGCTTTTGCCGGATGCCAAAGAGAAGATAAACAAAATTGGGCTGATTCTAATGAAGACTACTCATTACATAAGAGTTGAGGGACATACGGACAACCTTCCTATTAACACCAGATTATTCCCTTCCAACTGGGAACTTTCCGTAGCGAGGGCAACCAGTGTGGTCCAGGAATTAATTTATTCATTGAATTTCGCGCCTTACCGTCTGTCTGCCACCGGTTACGGCGAGTTTCGCCCGCGGGAGCCCAACGACTCGGAAGCCCAACGCCAACGAAACCGCCGGGTGGATATCGTGATTTTAAAGAGTAAGTATGAGACGGCTGAACCGGGGTCGCAAATACTATCTTCTGATAACATAAATATATTACCCTAAAAATACATTTTCATCATACGTGGCGCCGCGATAGCGGCGTGTGGAACTACCATGAAAATAAGAATCCGGCATACGAAGCGATATCCCAAAAATGCAGGCGCCAATTCATTCGCATATGTTACATTAGATCCAACAAGTTTGGCGCTAAAGCGCGGGCGCGTTGAAATCGCACCCGGATTGCTGATTTCGTCTTGTAATGAGCCGCCAAATTTATTCTGGGCTTCAGATCATGCTAAAGTTTTTTTGAATTCTGACGAGATTTATTACAGAAACCGAAAAAGAGGTGAGCCCGGTGAAAATCAACGGAACGGGCGGAATTGACCATATCAAAGCCTATACAAAACAGCAACAAAAGGAAACCGATGAGGTGAAGAATAAACCAGGTGGTCAAATCCGTGGTGATACCTTGGAAATCTCAACAGAGGCCAGAAGAATGCAAAAATATAAGGGGATGCTTGCTGAAATCCCCGCAGTGCGGGAAGAGCTTGTGGACTCGCTGAAGCAAAGGATCAAGGACGGCTCCTACCGTCCCGACAGCGAAAAAATCGCCGCCGGGCTGATTGAAGAAAATCTTTCAGATAAGATTAAATAAATGTCATGAAGGTTATATAGGAAGGTGCCGCATGCAGTCTTTAGTTTTTGATTTATTCCAGGTGCTGGAGCGACAAAGGGAAATCCTGAAAGAAATGCTGACCGCAGCCCGTAACCATAACCATGCTCTGCGGCAAAACGACATAGTTGTCTTGAAAGAAATCATCATCCGGGAGGAAGAAATTTCAACCCGGTTGAAGGCTGAGGAGCGGCAGCGGGATCGCCTGCAAAAAGCCCTGGGAAAAAGGCTGGGTTTGCCGGGAGACGCTTCCTTGAGCAAGATGTTGCCGGACTTGCCTCAAAAACAAAGCGCCAGGCTGGCCGAGCTCACTGCAGAGATGAGAAATATTGCCGGGCAAATTGCCCGGCTGGTGGAGTTAAACCGTGTCCTTACCAGCGAGGCCATGCATTTTAATGAACGATTGCTGAGATTGCTCAAACCTATACATAACAATACCTATCAGCCCGACGGGAAGTCGACTTCTCCAGTGGGTTGCTCTTCGTCATTAATCAATAAAATCGTCTAAAGGGGTTGTAGCGATGCCCGGAACTTTTTTCGGCGTGGAAATCGCCCGCAGGGGTATCAACGTACACCGCGTGGCTATGGACGTCACCGGCCATAATATGGCCAATGCCAATACACCTGGTTATTCACGCCAGGCGGCCGTCATTCAGGCTTCGGATCCATGGACCATACCCAACCTGGCGACAAGTTTGCAGCCGGGGCAATTGGGTACCGGCGCTCAGGTTGAGCAAGTCAGACGCATCAGAGACTACTATCTTGATGTGCAATATCGCCAGGCCGGCAGCTACGAAGGTTACTGGGAACAAAAACTGGATTTCGCCCAGCGGATAGAAACTGTTTTCCCTGAACCGGATGGCCAGGGCATTCAGGCCGGGTTACTCGATTTTTTTAATGACTGGCAGGATTTAAACAATGACCCGCAAAACTCCGGTGTCAAAGCGGCCGTAAAGGAGTCGGGCGATGAACTGGCGGCTACTATTCGACAAACATACAGTCAGCTTGTTGGTATCGGCGAAAGTATTACGGGTGCAATAAGCGATCAGGTCGATCATGCAAACAAGCTGCTGACCGAAATAGCCGATGTTTCCAATGCGATTATTTTCACCATCAAAAATGGCGCGCAGCCCAACGACCTGCTGGACCAGCGCGATCAATTGCTGGATCAGCTGGCCGCGCTCGGCCCTATTAACGTAGATGTGCAGGACAGCGGCATGATTACTGTGAATTTCATCAATAGTACCACTACAGTTTTACAAGACGACGGCGCCGGTAAAGTGACTGCTTCTCAACTGGCCCTGATCACGGGTGCAGGCGCCGGAGGCGATGAGAACCATTTATCTGTTGACGGTGTGGACGTGATCAATCTGACCGGCCTGGCGGATTACTACACCGGCGCCCCGGAAGGAGCAGGTATGGGCGCTATCCTGGGCAATGAGTCGGCGCGACTGGAGAATAAAGACTTGCTGGAGCAGTTGGATAACCTCGCAGTGGCTGTCATTGATAACATCAACGATAAGTCGGGCTTGACTTTCTTCACCGGCACGGGAGCTGCCGATATTGCCCTGGACGGCGGCGTGGAAAACAATTGCGACATTATCATCGGTGAAAACGCGCTGGAGGTAGCGCGACTGCAGAGCACCCCTGTAACGATTGGCGACTCGACGGCGACGCTGGAAGAGTACTACCAGGGCATGGTGGCCCAGGTGGGGGCGAGCGTGGATAAAGCCGACAGAATGCTCGATAACCAGCAGGCCATTTCCCAGCAAATCGACTCACTTAGACAATCGGTTTCAGGTGTGTCCCTGGACGAGGAATTAACCATGGTGATCCAGATCAATTACGGCTATCAGGCCAGCGCCCGCATGCTCAGCATGCAGGACGAGATGCTGGATTATCTTATCAACAGGATAATATAGGGGGATTTTCAATGCGACGCGTGTCTAATATGATGATAACCAATAACTCGATTCGATATATTCAAAATAACCTCCAGCGGTCGGCCCGGCTGCAGGAGCAGATCGCGGCCGAAAAAACCATCCTTCGCCCCAGCGACAATCCCGGGCAAGTCAGCCACGTGATGGCCGTAAATTCCACCATTTCAAGAAATGAGCAGTATTCCCGCAATATCGACGACGGGCTGGCCTACCTGAACCAGGCCGACGCGGCGCTCGGCACCATCGGAGAGACCCTGAGCGACGCCAAAACGCTGGCGTCGCAGGGCGCCAACAGTCACCTGGGCAACGACGACAGGAAGGCGATAGCCGAGCAAATCGACAAGCAGATCGACGCCCTGGTGGACCTCGGCAACAGTTCCCTGGGGGGAAAATATCTGTTTGCCGGGAAAAAGAACAGCCAGCCCCCGTTTTACCGGGATCCCGCTACCGGCGAGGTGTACTACCGGGGGGACACCCAGCGGGTGAAAAGAGAGATCGTTTCCGGCTCCAACTATGAGGTGGACGCCGCCGGGGTTACGGATTTTGGTTCAGCCAATGCCGGCGTGTTCGGCACCCTGGCCGACCCGACCGATCCGGCCAACCAAATCGACGATCCCCTGAATCCGGGCCAGAAGATGACCAAAGTGACCGGCGGCCCGCTGGAGGTTTTGAAAAACCTCAGAGAAAGGCTGCAAAACGACGATATGACCGGTATCAACGAGTCTCTGGGGGAACTGGACGAGGCCATTGACGTCGAACTGGTGCAGCGGGTCGCCGTGGGCGCAAGGACCAAACACCTGCAAGCAGTGCAGAGTCAGTTAGACGATCAGAATGCAAAGCTGCAAGAGGTACTCTCGAATATACAGGATGCGGATTTTACCAAATTAACCGTCGAAGCGGCCCAGAATGACCTGGTGTACCAGGCATCGCTGCTGGTATCTACGAAGCTCTTGCAGACCAGCCTTTTGAATTATTTAGATTAAATAAAAAAGAGTGATCCAGTATGAAAATAGGGGCCGGGGGATTGCAGGCAATGGCTGCCCAGGAGGTGTCCCGGGCGTTGAACGCCGGCGGCCCAAAACCAACTGTTGAAGAAGCCTTGCTGCAGGGTGAGGACCTGGCCATGCGCCGCATGCGGTATGAATTAAACCAGGCGGTGGAGCGGATGCGCCGGGCGGCGGAATTCTATAACCAGCCCCTGGACTTTAAGGTGCAAAAGGATAAACCGAAGATCAAAGCGCGCGACCGGCGCAGCGGGGCCGGCAGGGAATTTACCCTGGAAGAGGCCGAAGCCTGGCTGGCGGAGTTATATGAAAACAAAGGCAGAAATTTAAACGGATATGCATAAATAAGTGACCGCAGGGTCACTTTTTGCTCAAGGAGGGTGGAGCGTGGCAGACGCTGATCGGGTTAATAACCGGCAATATGAAAATTTACTATTTCCCTGGGGATTACCAGGGCTGGAGGATTATCACGAATTTACCTTGAACTCGTTGGGCCAGGATTCTCCCTTTGGTTTCTTGCAAGCTGCCGGACAGCAGGAGATTGGATTATTGCTGGTCAATCCTTATGTTTTTTTTGAGCATTATGAGTTTGAGCTTAGCGAAGAAATAGCCGGCCAACTTAAGATAGATGACGAGAACCAGGTAGCGGTTTTATGTACCGTAAACACCAGCCAGGGTTATGGTGCGGCTACGGTAAATCTGCTGGCGCCGATAATCATAAACAGAGAAAAATTGCTGGCCAAACAGGTGGTCTTAAATGATCAGAAGTATTCCCTCCGCACCCCTTTAAACTGCGGGGCTAAAAAGGAGGAGCGCAAAGATGCTGGTGCTGGCGCGTAAAAAAGGGCAGTCAATCATGATTGGCCGGGATATTAAAATGGTTGTGGTGGAAGTTACCGGGGAAACAGTACGGCTGGGCATTGAAGCCCCCCCGGATATGGAGATTTTTCGTGAAGAATTATATAGGGATTTGCAAATAGAAAATAAAAAGGCCATTACCAGTACTGAAGAAGTAATACGTTTTCTGAAGAATAACAGTAAAGAATAAAAGAAATCCACCTAGATTACTAAACCTCCGGCGTTTACCGCCGATATATATACTAGAACAAAACCGGGGCGGCCGACCCGGTTTGCTCAAACCGCATGGATGCGGTGTAAAAAGAAAAATTCATGGAGGAATGAAAATGATTATCAATCACAACATTGCGGCGCTGAATACCTATCGTCAGTTGAATGCCGGTAATGCTGCAGCTTCAAAATCAATGGAAAAACTATCATCAGGTATGCGTATCAACCGCGCCGGTGATGATGCGGCAGGTCTGGCCATCTCAGAAAAAATGCGCGCCCAGGTGCGTGGTTTAGACCAAGCTACCCGCAACGCCCAAGATGGTATTTCCTTAATCCAGACTGCAGAAGGCGCGTTGAACGAAACCCACTCCATTCTGCAACGTATGCGTGAACTGGCTGACCAAAGTGCTAACGACACTCTGACCGCTACTGACCGTGCCGAAATCCAAAAAGAAGTTAACCAGTTAACTGAAGAACTTGGTCGTATCGGTAATACTACCGAATTTAACACCAAAAGCCTGTTAGATGGTAGCTTTAGTGGTAAATTCCACATTGGAGCTAATGAAGGCCAGTCAATTTCTTTCGCAATTGGTGATATGAGAGGATTTAGTTTGGGAGTTGCTGGTGATGTGGAATTTACTGAAACAGTTACACCGTCAGGTACTACTGATTTTGTAGACGGGGTATACACCATTGTTGGAACTGATTTAATGGATGCTGATGGAAATGTGGTTGCTACGACTGCTGATGGCTTAACTTACACTTCTTCGGCTAACAGCGAAACAATCGTGTTTACACAAGAGGTAGATTCAGGAAAAATCGTAATTAAAGATGGGGAAGCTACTGGTACGTCTAAATTCGTTAATGGTGGATTAGAAGCAGGTTCTTATACCATTAAATTTTCTGCTTTAGCATCTACTCTTGTAGACTCCAACGGCAAAACTGTTGCCACTTCCACTGATGACACAACATTCACAAATGTAGATGGAGATACTGTATTAACATTAGATGCAGCCGCCACTGGTGACATGAATATCACCGTCGGCGGTATCAACGTATCCGACCAGGCATCGGCCGACGCAGCTATCACCACTATCCAAAGTGCTATCGAAAGCGTATCTGCCGAACGTTCTAAACTCGGTGCTTACCAAAACCGTTTAGAACACACCATTAACAACCTGGGTACTGCTTCCGAAAACTTAACTGCTTCTGAATCACGTATCCGTGATGTAGACATGGCCAAAGAAATGATGGAGTTCACCAAGAACAACATCCTCTCCCAGGCTGCTCAGGCAATGTTAGCTCAGGCCAACCAGCAACCCGAGGGTGTACTCCAGCTCCTGCGGTAATTGCTATCAAACAACCAAAAAGGGGTCTCAGGCTCGTCCTGGGGCCTTTTTTACACTGTTAACCATGCGTCCAACCAGGGGGATGGTTCTCGTAGTTTGGTGAAAAGGAATTAACAGGCCAACCATCTTTACATGATGAGGAAAATTAAAAGACGCACTTGAAAGAGCACGCTCCGTCATGCGGGGCGCTTAGGCCGGGGGCTGCTCTCTAAGCAAAGTTTAGGAGGATTTTCCCGTTGGAGATCAGCACGCTCATCAGGGCTTTCCTGCTGGAATACCTGGCCGCGGCGCAGGGTAAAACGGCCCGGGTCCATAAAACAGAAGGCGAAAATCAGTTCGTTTCGCTTCTCAGTCTCGCTCTCGCCGGGATCGGCCTGCGGACGCCGCCGCAATCCGGCGGCGCGACGGGTCTTCAGCACGGGGCCTCCGGGTTCCCGTCCGGCGGACAGGCCGCCGCGGCGCCGCTAACCGGCCGCGCAGGCGGCGGGGCGCGTGGCGGCGCCGGACTGGAAGCTTTGATTGAGGAAGCGGCCGGAAGGTACGGCGTCGACCCGGCCCTGGTTAAATCGGTTGTCCAGGCAGAATCCAATTTCAACCCAAATGCCAAGTCACCAGCAGGAGCAATGGGTTTAATGCAACTCATGCCCGAAACGGCATATTCTTTGGGAGTCAGGAACCCCTATGACCCAGCCCAGAACATAGACGGCGGCGTGCGGTACCTAAGACAGATGCTGGACCGCTACGGCGGCAACGCCGCCCTGGCCCTGGCCGCGTACAACGCCGGTCCCGGCGCCGTTGATCAGGCGGGCGGCATACCGGGCTACCGGGAAACCAGAGATTACGTCCAAAAGGTATTGGGCAACAGATTAAACTATACTGTTTAACGGCAGGGGTGACAGGAGCACGGCAGGCTGTGTGATAAAACACTTTGGTATAGAGAGAAAGGGAAACACTGGTAAATTGTTTCGATAGGATTATTGAAGGCTAGTTCGGTTTAGGCCGGGGCTAACCTTCTTACTATTTCTTCAACTCCCAGGATGCTGATTACCCCAACCGGCATGCGTACAACATAAGCCATAGGGGCCGGAGCGGCCCCAAACAGGTATTGAAGTTACGGATGTTAGTATAACGCTCACTACCACCGGTGGGAAAAAGATTTTGTTGGAACAGTGGAGATAAGCAGCCTAAAAGAATACACATTATTTTGACATGATTATTAAAGAATAGATAAATTTAACCGATAAATAAAATAGGAATATTACAATAGGGACCCATGCCGCTAATGCGATTCCGTATTAAAACTAAGTGATGCGGCTTTGGGTTGGCCTGGAAAGGCGGGAAAGTCGATGAGTTCGATTAATAGAATTTTTGGCTTGTCCGGGTCCGGCCTGGACGTCGACCAGATTGTTGCGGATTTGATGAAAGTCCAGCGTATGAAGCAGGACAAAATCAAGCAAAACAAACAAATTGCAGAGTGGCAGAAAAGCGATTACCGCGATCTGAATAATTCCCTGCGCACCCTGCGGGACAGCGTTTTTCAGATGAAGCTGCAGGGTACTTACCTGGCCAAGAAAGCGACCTCTTCAAACGAAGGGATTGTCAAGGTCACGGTAGCCAACTCTGCCGTGGCCGGGTCGAATACCATAAGAGTGACCCAGCTGGCTTCCAACGCCAGGTTGGACAGCGCTTCCACTGTGGCTTTTGATTCTAGCAAGACGACATTGGCGGATCAGTTGGGCCTGGCTGCCGGCACGGTTACTTTTACAGTAAACGGCAGCGAAAGTATTACCATCGACACCAGTCAAGACAATATCGATACGCTGGTCAGCAAAATAAACGGGGCCAAAACCGCCGACGGGAGCAGCGCCGGAGTCGGCGCCGTTTTTGACAAGACCCTGCAGCGCATGTTTATTTCTTCCACGGCCACCGGCTCGGCTGCGCAGGTGAAGTTCGAAAATATTACGGATCCTTGCGGATTGTTTGCCTCATTGAACCTTGGAACCCCCACCGGAACTCCGCCAACACTGGAATCAAACGGCGCCAACGCCATAATTGTTTATAACGGCATGACCCTGGAAGAAGCCAGCAATCGGTTTACCATTGCCGGGGTGACATATACCCTTACCGGCACGTCGGACACTGAAACGGTAAACATCACCCTCTCCAATGACACCGATGGGATCTATGAAAACATTAAGTCATTTGTAGACCTTTATAATACCACCATCGATAAACTGAACACCAAACTATTCGAAGAAAGAGACACCGATTACCTGCCCTTAACCGATGACGAGCGGGAAGAACTCAGTGAGAAGCAGCAGGAAAAATGGGAAGAGATAGCCAAAACCGGTCTGCTGCGTAACGATAGCATTTTAAGCGGAGTTGTCCGTAGCATGCGGTATAGCTTATCTTCCGTTGTTAGCGGAGTGAATGTGGATTATAACTGCCTGGCGGATATAGGGATCACCACGGAACTTTACTATGAAAAAGGCAAGTTGAAAATAAACGATGAGGAACTCAAAAAAGCCATAGATACCAATCCCCAGGCAGTCATGGATCTGTTTACCAGGACTTCCGACGTCATCGGCGAGAAAGGCCTGGCGGTAAGGCTATATGATAATCTGACGGGCGGAATCGAACAGATTATCGATAAGGCAGGCGCCGAGGACTCTTACAGCCTGGTGGACAATAGTGTTTTGGGAAAGAAAATTACCAGTTACAGCAAGCTGATTGCAGAGTGGGACGACAGGCTGGAGAATATAGAGGCCCGCTATTATAAGCAGTACGCCGCCCTGGAGACTGCTTTGAGCCAGTTGAGCCAGCAGAGCGCCTCGTTGTCGTCGCTGCTTGGCGCCGACTAATATTGCTTGGGAGGTAGGGCGCAATGGCCGATAGTGCGAATCCATGTCAGCAGTACCAGCAAAATGCAGTGAAGAGCGCGGGCAGGGGAGAGTTGACCCTGATGCTGTATAATGGCGCTATAAAATTTATCAAGCTGGGAATGAAACTGGCCGGGGAAGAAAACATCCAGGGGGCGCATAACGCAATTGTCCGGGCGCAGGAAATCATTACCCATCTCAATGACACGTTGAATATGGATTATGAATTATCGGCGGGCCTGGCCTCGCTGTATGATTACATAAACAGGCGCTTAGTGGAAGGCAATATGAAAAAAGATCAGGATATTTTAGGCGAGGCGCTGGGCCTGGTGGAAGATTTGCGGAATACGTGGGCAGGGGCGCTGAAACTGTCTAAGCCCAATATGGCCAGCGGGCAATGAGCGATGGAACAAGGTGTGCGTGACTGGCTGAGGGAGACCGTTGAGCTTACGGCCAGGAAAAAAGACCTGTTAAAAGAAATTTTGCAATTGACCGCCGCGCAAGCGGGGTTATTGGAGCCAGGTCAAGTTCAGGAGCTTTTGACGCTTGTCAAGCAGAGGCAAAAGTACGTCGACGATATTACTGTAATTGAAGCTGAGTTATTGCAGACGGAAGCAAAAATCCTGGATGCATGCGGCATAACGTTCTGGCCGGCAGGAAAAACCGTTTACAACTCGGATTGGCAGAAAATCGACGCCCTGCGGCGGGACATCCAGGCGCTGTTACGGGAAACGCAAATCTTGGATAAAAGCAATAGACAAGCTATTTCCACAAAGTGTGAGGAATTAAAAATAAGTATAAAATCCTTACGCGACAGGAAAGTATCCTTAAAAGCTTATCACGTGACGGCCTTACAGCCTGACGGATATTTTATAGATCAAAAAAAATAGTTCCGGGGTGAATTACAATGAAAGTTCAGAGTATTGACTCCACTTCCCTTCCCCTGCAGCCGGATCTGAAAACAAAAACTTTTCCGGAAAGGCAGGAAACAAATCCGACGAATGTTAAGTCGCAGTTTCAAAGCCAGGACGAGTCTGAAAAAACTTCTTCCCCTGAGGTATTGGAAGAAGCAGTTGATAAAGCAAACCGGACTCTGGAAACATACGGTACCGAACTGCGTTTCAGTATCCATGAAGCCAGTGGGGAAATAATGGTAAGAGTCATCAATACCAAGGATGATTCGATTATCAGGGAAATTCCGCCCGAGCGGGTCCTCGATTTTGTGGCGAACGTGAAGAAGATGCTGGGGATTATTATCGATAAATTGATTTAACGCTGTGCCTGGTGAACTTCACTGGCACCGCAGCGCTCATATAAAGCAAGTTTCCTTTGGTCTCCGGAAGTGGTCGTTTATTGACGCTTGCTTGGTACGGCGGGAAATCTCCGGACATGTTGGTTTCCTTGAGCTTTTCAAGGAAACTTTGTCTTTAGTGGGATATAAGAATGTGATTGGCAAATGCGGAGGGAAAGGCCGGCAGGCGGTCCATTGATCTTAGGGTAATCCATCGCTGCTGAAGAGGTGCCATAAATATGTTTGACGACGATCTGAACGAAAAGTTAGAAATGGTAAATTGTTTTGTAACTGAAAGCCGGGAGCTTTTGGATGACGTTGAACCACAAATCATAGCTTTGGAGAGGGACGCGGTCTCTTTCGGAAAAATTGACGAGGAAATACTCAACGCGATATTTCGTCTGTTCCATTCATTAAAAGGATCGGCTTCTTTTTTAGATCTTCAAACAGTGATCAGGGTAACACATGAAGCAGAAACTTTACTGGATATTTTTCGCAATGGACAAGCTGTTTTGGAGCCCGGGCATATTGACCTGCTCATCCGTACCAGTGACTTTATCAGAAATATTTTGGATATAGTAGAGCGGCAGCGAAGCGATGAAGGCTTCGAGGCCGACGCGGAAGTGATTATAGATGATTTTAAAAAAGCGATTCAAGCTATTGACGGAGGACAGCCGACTTTAAACGTCGCCATAGATGCAGATACATCTCCTGACCCCGCAGAAGGCGCCGGAGAAGCCGGTGAAAACATCCCCCATGATAGTTTGGAAGGAATGGACCTGTCTATTGTCCCGGAAATGACCGGGCGTTTTGTTGAAGAAAGTATAGAACTTTTGGATGACGCAGAGAGAGCTTTACTGGTACTTGAGAAGACACCGGATAATTTGGAAAGCGCCGGTCAAGCTTTCCGCGATCTGCATAGTTTTAAAGGCAATGCAGGCTTTTTGGCGTACGCGGAACTGGAGGAGGTAAGCCATCATGCTGAGACGCTCCTTGACAGGATCAGAGAAGGCGCCATAGTTTGTGACGCGGTGGCGGTATCTTTCCTGCTGATTGCCATAGATGTTCTGCGGGACGGAGTCCGCCAGATCGAAAACAATATTACCCCTGAATTATCTGGAAAACAAGAGATATGCATGTATTTAAAAAATATGGCCGGGGACGCCGGCGAAGATGCAAGTGAAGATGGGCAGGAATCCGAACCGGTCTGTCTCGAAAAACCGGGGGACTTTGAAAACTGGCAAATAGAAGAAAATATAAAGGAGCATTCAGTAGAGGAAAAGCAGCAGCAGGATACTCCTGCACATGGAGAAGCTGCGAAAGCTGGAGAGAGACAAGAGCCGGGCGTTGCAAAAGAAAAAAGGCTCGCTCAGCAGCAGGTAATCCGTGTAGATCTTGAAAAACTTGATAAACTTCTGGACCTTGTTGGCGAACTGGTTATTTCTGAAGCAATGGTGGCCAATAACCAGGACTTGAAAGGGCTTCAACTGGATCGATTTGAAAAGGCCGTATTACATCTTGATAAAATAACCAGGGATATCCAGGAAGTAGCGATGTCCATGCGGATGATTCCCCTTAGTGGAACCTTCAGCAAGATGGTGCGTCTGGTACGCGACCTGTCCCAAAAAGTAAACAAGAAAGTCAGTTTGGAAATCATCGGAGAAGAGACCGAGGTAGACAAGACTATTATTGAACAGATCTCCGATCCCCTGGTGCATCTTATCCGAAATGCGGTGGACCATGGTATCGAAGAGCCGGAAGAACGAATCGCAGCGGGAAAACCGGAGTCGGGCCAATTGACCATTGAAGCGAAGCACTCAGCCGGAGAGGTGTGGATCACCATAGAAGACGACGGCAGAGGGCTGGACCGGGAAAGAATATTGCAAAAGGCTATAGAACGAGGTCTGGTCATTGACGAAGATCGTGATATGAAAGACGAGGACGTGTGGCGGCTGATATTTGAACCCGGGTTTTCCACAGCTGATAAAGTCTCGAGCATATCCGGCAGGGGTGTCGGTATGGATGTTGTAAAACGCAATATCGAAAAACTGCGAGGCAGGGTGGATATCCGCAGTATGAAAGGCGCCGGAACCGTATTTGCCGTCCGCATTCCCCTGACCCTGGCCATAATTGAGGGAATGGTGGTAAAAGTTGGCCACAACCGGTACACCATCCCGATCAATTCGATTAAGGAATCACTGCAGCCTACCGGCGACCAGATTACCTGTATGCCGGACAATCAGGAAGTGGTAAGTATTCGCGGAGAACTTTTGCCTGTAATCCGCCTGCATGAACTATATGGTGTAGCGTCGGACTGCCGGAGCCTTGACAGTGGAATTTTGGTCGTTGTGGAAAATAGTGAAAAAAAATGCTGCCTGTTCGTGGACGAAGTGCTGGGTCAGCAGCAAATAGTGATTAAGGGGCTGTCCAGTTACCTGGGGCACGTCAAAAGCGTGTCGGGGTGCGCCATCCTTGGTGATGGCGATATAAGTATGATCCTTGACGTAGACGATTTGATTAACTCTGCAGAAGGCGCCAATAACTAAAATGTTATTTTGTGGAGGTGAAATCTGAGTTTATAAGAAAGATGGGACGATGAGCCCCAAGTGACATCCGACGCGCAATTGTTGCGGAAAGTCGAGGTCCTTAACTCAGTGGCCCTCAGGTGCGCGTAAAAAGTAAAGCCAATTTGCTTTTTCAGCAAGAAAGAACGGGGGATCGCTTAATGAAACTGGGAATTAAGGTAATGTTGACATTCTGTGCAATTACTGTTCTAAACGTGGTAATCAGCCTGGCAGGTTATTGGTGGCTATCCGGGATAAATTTAGCGATGGCGCTTATCGCTGGTAGCGCATTAGTACTTGCAATGGGGTATTTCTTACATTGCAGCATTTCCGTCAGCATAAGTGATCTGGCGGCAGAGTGCAGCCGGGTGACGAAAGCGGCGCAGGAAGGAAAGCTGGATATCAGGGGGGATGCAAAAAAAGTCAAATCAGATTTTCAGGAAGTTATCCATGGATTTAATAAAACCCTGGACGCAGTGAGCGGCCCGCTGAATTTGGCAACTGATTATTTGGAGCATATCGCCAAGGGTGAAACAGCGCTGCCGAAGATTACCGAAAGCTATAACGGTGACTACAATAGGATTAAAGACAGCTTGAACGCCTGCATCCAGGAGATAGCTACCCTTGTGGGTGAAGTCGGCGTGGGTATTAACGCCGCCCGCGAAGGCAAACTGGGTATAAGGGCAAATCCCGACAAGACAACCGGTGTTTATCGCAAGATCCTCCGGGGTATAAACGATACCCTGGATGCGGTAATCGGCCCGCTGAATGTGGCAGCCGAGTATATAGACCGGATCAGCAAGGGCGACATCCCCCCGAAGATCACCGACATTTACAACGGTGACTTCAACGAGATTAAGGACAACCTGAATGCGTGTATTGACGCCGTAAACGGCCTGCTTCATGAGGCAGACAGCCTGATCAATGCCGTCGGAGACGGCAGGCTGGACGCCCGTGGCAACGCGGCAGCCTATACCGGCGACTGGGGGAAACTGTTGGGTGGTATGAACGGCCTGATTGAAGCGGTAGCCAATCCTGTTAATGAAATGCTGACAGTTTTCGGCAAAATGGCAGTAAATGATTTCAGCCAGAAAATGGTCAAGGATTATACCGGCGCATGGAACAACCTCAAGGAAGCCGCAAACCTGGTCCATGCACTGTTAGCTCGCATTCAGGAAATTTTAGATAATATCAGCAAGGGCGATCTTAGTGACTTGCACGAATTGAAGAAAGTTGGAAAGAGAAGCGCCAACGACGAATTGATTCCTGCCATTGTCGGGATGATGGAGGCAATCCAAAATCTGGTGGATGACGCCAATATGCTGGCAGTGGCGGCAGTGGAAGGCAGGCTCGACACCAGGGCCGATGTGACGAAGCACAATGGCGATTTCCGCAAGGTTGTTGAGGGGGTTAACAAGACCCTGGACGCGGTAATCGGGCCTTTAAACGTGGCGGCTGAATATGTGGATCTGATCAGCAAAGGCAACATTCCGCCGAAGATAACGGATACCTACCAGGGTGACTTCAACGAGGTCAAGAACAACCTGAATGGCTGCATAGATGTCGTGAACGGCCTGCTTAAAGAGGTGGAACACCTTATCCAGGCCGTCCAAGACGGCAAACTGGATACCCGCGGCCAGGCAGCGGCTTTTGCCGGCGATTGGGGTGAACTGGTGGGAGGCATGAACGGCATGATGGAGGCCGTATGCAACCCGGTGAATGAACTTATTGCTGTTCTGAAACGGATGGCGGTTAACGATTTAACCAAAAGGATGGATCAAGAATATTCCGGCGCCTGGGACGACCTTAAGAAAGCCACCAATGATGTTAATGCGCGGATGACAAGAATTCGTGAAACTGTAATTAATATCAGCAACGGTAGCCTTATTGACCTGGAAGTTTATAAGAAAATCGGGCGCAGAAGCGAAAACGACGGATTAGTTCCCGGTTTTATCAAGATGATAGAAGCCATCCAAAAGCTGGCCGGTGACGCCAACATGCTGGCCGGGGCGGCAGTGGAAGGCAAGCTGGACACCCGGGCCGACGCGGTCAGGCACGACGGCGAGTACCGCAAGATCATCGACGGAGTCAACAGGATGATGGACGCCGTAATCAACCCGATTCATGAAGCAGCCGGTTGCCTGAAGGAGATGGCCGACGGCAACCTGGACGTGCGAGTCGCCGGTAATTATAAGGGTGACCATGCCATCATTAAAAATGCTCTCAATACTACACTTGAAGCGCTTAATAAAATCATCAAAGAAGAGGCGGTCAGATGCTTGCAGGAAATAGCTGAAGGCAATCTGGACGTTGCTATCACCGGTGACTATAAGGGTGACTACGCTTGTATTAAAGATGCTCTTAACAAAACTGTTAACGACCTTAATGAGAGTTTGGGACAGATTTCCATAGCTATCGAACAGGTAAACACTGGCGCCTGGCAGGTGTCTGAATCCAGCCAAGCCCTGTCGCAGGGAGCGGCAGAGTCGGCCGGCGCCCTGGAAGAGCTCACTTCCTCCATGCAGGAAATGAACTCCCAGACCAAACAAAATGCTGAAAACGCCATGCAGGCCAACCAGCTTGCCACCCAGGCCAGAGGCACCGCGGAGAAAGGCAATGAGCAGATGGCGCAGATGGTCAAGGCCATGAGCGACATTAATGAATCCGCCGCTAATATATCTAAAATAATCAAGGCAATCGACGAGATCGCTTTTCAAACCAACATACTGGCCTTAAATGCTGCGGTTGAGGCAGCCCGTGCCGGCAAGCACGGTAAGGGCTTTACCGTCGTAGCGGAGGAAGTGAGAAATCTTGCCCAGCGTAGCGCCAAGGCGGCCAAGGAAACTGCCGAGATGATCGAGGGCTCGATCAAGAAGACCGAAGTAGGCGCCAGGATCGCCGAGGAGACCTCCAGGGCACTGGAGGAAATCGTACTGGGCACCACCAAGGTAACTGACCTGATCAGCGAAATAGCCTCTGCCTCGAAAGAGCAGGCTTTGGGTATCGGGCAAATAAACGAGGGTTTAAATCAGGTTGACCAGGTCACGCAGCAGAACTCGGCCGGCTCGGAAGAACTGGCCGCCGCTAGCGAAGAGATGTCCAGCCAGGCCGCGATAGTAAAACAAATGCTGGATAAGTTTAAGCTTAAAAAACAAGCTTCTCCGGGTGTGCCGGCAGGTAGGGCCCCTCAAATGCCGTACGCGGCACACTCGCGTCCTTCTCAGAAACAAACCTGGAGCAGCAAGAATAAACCGGTTAGGACAGGCGCCCTGGAGGTTGCCGCCACAAAAGATGACGGGGTAAAGCCGCAACACATTATTCCTTTGGACGATGCGGAATTCGGCAATTTTTAGACAACCATTTAAACGTTGCCATACCGGTTGGGGCAAGCTGGCCGTGCGCCATCTTGCCCCAACCAATGATAGGAATCACTAAAAAATATTTCTATCGAGTTTATTAAGGAGGTGAAATCTGTGAGTTTAAATGAAAGATGGGACGATGATCCCCTGGAAGAAGATGATGAGGACACTCAGGAGGACAAGTTTCTGACTTTTTTTCTAAACAGGGAAGAATTCGGCATCGAAATCCGCTACGTAATGGAAATAATCGGAATACAGAATATTACTGAAGTTCCGGATGTGCCCCGCTATATCAAGGGAGTAATCAACTTGCGCGGCAAGGTCATCCCGGTCATGGACGTACGGTTGCGTTTCGAGATGGAGGAACGCGCCTATGACGATCGTACCTGTATTGTGGTCATCTGTATCGACGAGCAATCGGTGGGGCTGATTGTCGACCGTGTGTCCGAAGTCCTGGATATCCCCAAGGGTGATATTGAGCCTCCGCCAAAGGGGAAAAGAGGCGAAAACAGCCGTTTTATCCAGGGGATGGGCAAAGCCGGCGAACATGTAATAATTTTATTAAACGCCAACCAATTGCTTTTTGATTTTACTCAGGGAGATGATCACTAGTGTCACTTGCTTTGAAGAAAAATTGAGGTCAGGTGACACAGAAAAATGGCTTTTACGTATTTTTTTCGGGATATGCACACGCTTGAACTGATTATTAAGCATGTGGTCCCATATATTGCCGGACGCAGCAAGGTCCGCGTGTGGGACGCCGGCTGCGCCATGGGTCCCGAACCCTATTCCCTGGCGATGATGTTTGCCGAAAATTTAGGACACTTTGCCTTCCGCAATTTTCATATTGACGCCACAGATTTGGATGCCAGCAACCAGTTTGGCAAGAGCATATTCGAAGGAGTATATAAGGAAGACGCTCTCAGGCGGATCCCGCGGGATTATTTTAAAAAGTATTTCCAGCCGGACGGGATGAGCGGCTGTTTCAAGATCAACGAGCTGATTAGAAGCAAGGTTTTTTACCAAAGGCACGATTTGCTCTCCTTGCAGCCGGTTGGGTACGGTTTCAGTCTGGTTTTGTGCAAGAATGTACTGTTGCATTTCCAGTCCTCCGAGCGGATTGAAGTGATCAAGATGTTCCATGGCGCCCTGGCGCCGGGCGGCTACTTTGCCATGGAGCAGACGCAGAAAATGCCGCAGGAAATTGAACACTTGTTTGAGCAGGTGGCGCCCGACGCGCAGTTGTTCCGGAAAGTTGAGACCGTTTAATGAGGTAGGCTCTTGATGGGGCATTAATAGTGAGGCAATTAGTTTAATCAAGAAAGAAAAGGGGGTCTGCTTTATGAAAATGGAAAACAAAGTAATGTTGACGTTCTTTACAACTGCTGTTTTAGCAGTCTTAATCAGCCTGGCAGGTTACTTCGGCCTATCCGGTATACATTTAGCGGCGGCGCTAATCCTTGGCAGTGTGTTGGTGCTTGCAATGGGGTTTTTCTTGCACCGCAATATTTCTGCCAACGTAAGTGGCCTGGTGGCAGAGCACAGCCTTTTGACGCAAGCAGTGCAGGAAGGAAGACTTAGTGTGCGGGGGGATGCAAGTAAAGTCAATCCGGAGTTTCAGGAAATAATCCAGGGATTTAATAAATCCCTGGACGCGATGAACGGGCCGCTAAATGTGGCAGCCGAGTATATGGATAAGATTGGTAAGGGTGAAACAAGGCTGCCGATAATCACTGAAACCTTCAATGGTGACTTCAATAAGATTAAGGACAGCCTGAATGCCTGCATCCATGAGATAGGCATCCTGGTCGATGAAGTAGGCGTGGCTATAAACGCCGCCCGTGAGGGGAAATTAGACCAGAGATCAAATGCTGAAAGGACCGTAGGCGTCTATCGCAAGATCTTACGCGGTGTTAATGATACCGTGGACGCTTTGGTCGGGCCCTTGAACATGGCGGCTGAGTATGTGGACCGGATCAGCAAGGGCGACATGCCGCCGGTAATTACCGATGACTACAAGGGCGACTATAATGAGATTAAAAACAATTTGAATGGCTGCATTGGTTCCGTTAACGGCCTGCTCGAAGAAGTAAACAGTCTAATCCGGGCTGTCCGGGACGGCGAGCTGGATACCCGCGGCAACGCGGCAGTCTTTGCCGGGGCCTGGGGTGAGCTGGTGGTCGGGATGAACGGTTTACTGGAAGCCGTGGCTGAACCGGTTGATGAACTCAAGTCGGTTCTCGGCCGGGTGGCGGTAAATGACCTGACTCAAAAGATGGACAAAGAATACAACGGGGTTTGGTATGACCTCAAGAACGCCACCAACGAGGTTATTAAATGCATAGAGCACATCCAGGCTACGTTGCTTAATGTCAGCGTCGGTGACTTAAGTGAGCTGGAAGAAGCAAAGAAGGCCGGGAGAAGAAGCGAAAACGACCGTTTGGTGCCGTCCATTATTAAGATGATGGATGCGATAAAAAATCTGGCGGATGACGCCGCAATGCTGACCGGGGCGGCAATGGCAGGCAAGCTGGATATCCGGGCTGATGCTGCCAGGCATGACGGCGAGTACCGCAAAATCATTGAAGAATTCAATAATACCCTGGACGCGGTGATCGGGCCTCTGAACGTGGCGGCAGAGTATGTGGACCGGATCAGCAAGGGCGACATGCCGCCGAAGATCACTGACAGCTACAATGGTGACTTTAATGAGATCAAGAATAACCTGAACACCTGTATAGATAGTATCAACAGTATTATTGAAGAAATGGGCAATTTATACACGGCTCATAATGCAGGCAATATTGACTTTTATATTCCGGAAGAGAGCTTTGCAGGCGCCTACCGTGAAATGGCTGCAGGTGTTAACAAGACAGTTAAAATACATGTGAGAAATATTCTTCATATTATCAAAATCATCAAGGCTTATGCCGAAGGGGATTTCTCCCCGGTCCTGCAAAAATTAGCGGGCAAGATGGCGGGAACCAACGAAATAGTGGACCTCGTGAAGAACAACCTGCAAAGCCTGATTACAGAAGTCAAAAACCTGGTCCAGGCCGTTAGAGACGGCAGACTGGAGACCCGCAGCAACGCGGCCGCCTTTGCCGGTGATTGGGGCCAGCTGGTGGGCGATATGAACAGCTTGATGGAAGCTGTTGCTGAACCGGTTGACGAACTGATGGCGGTGCTTGGTCGGATGGCGGTAAATGATTTCACCCTGAACATGGAAAAAGAGTACAGCGGGGTTTGGAATGAACTGAAAGCTTATGCCAACAGAGTTACCGTAGCGATTAGGGATCTCCAGAATACAACGAAAAAAATCAGCAACGGTGACTTAAGCGACCTGGATATGCTTAAAGGAATTGGGCAAAGAAGTGACAATGATGAGTTGGTGCCCGCCTATATTCAGATGATAGAAGCCATCAAAGAACTGGTGGTTGACGCTAACATGGTGGCTGAGGCGGTGGCGGCCGGCAATTTGGCCGTACGCGCCGATGATGCCAAGCATGGCGGTGACTTCCGCATGGTTGTCGAGGGCCTCAATCGTACCATGGATGCGGTCTCCGAACCGGTAAATGAGATGTTGGCGGTGGTTGACCGGGTAGCCTTGAATGACGTGACCCTTAAGATGGAAAAAGAGTATCGCGGCGCCTGGAACGACCTGAAGAACGGTGTTAACAGCTTCATAAGAATTATAACACACATCCAAAATACGGTGATTAAAATCAGCCGCGGTGACTTAAGCGAGCTGGAAAACGATAAAAAGGTTGGGCGGAGATGCGAAAATGACGAGCTGATGCCGGCCATGATTAAAATGATGGAGTCTATCCGGGGGCTGGCCGACGATGCTGTGATGCTGACCGGGGCGGCAATGGCCGGCAAGTTGGATGTCCGGGCCGACGTTACCAAACACAACGGTGAGTACCGCAGGATCATTGAAGAGTTCAACGGCACTCTCGACGCGTTGATCGGGCCGTTGAACGTGGCAGCCGAGTATATAGACCGGATCAGCAAGGGTGAGATGCCGCCGCAGATCACCGACAATTACAGCGGTGACTTTAATGAGATCAAGAACAACCTGAACACCTGTATCGACAGCATCAGCAGTGTTGTGACCGAGATGAACAACTTATACGAGGCGCAGAGCGCAGGCGACGCCGACTATTATATCCAGGAGGAGCACTTTAGCGGCTTTTACCAGCAAATGGTCACCGGCGTCAACCAGTCGGTTAAAATTCACGTCAGGAATACCCTTAAAATCCTTAAAGTAGTTTCAGCTTATGCTGAGGGCGACTTTTCAAAAATACTGGAAAAGCTGCCGGGCAAGCAAGTGATTGCCAACGAAAAGATGGATCTGATCAGGAACAACCTCCTGAGCCTGATCAATGAGATCAACACCCTGGTCCACGACGCCAGGCTGGGTAAGCTTGACACCCGCGGCAACGAGGCGGCCTTTGCCGGCCACTGGGGCAAGCTGGTCGCTGAGATGAACGGCCTGATGGAGGCTGTCGCCGGACCGGTCGGCGAATTGCAGGCGGTGTTGGACCGGCTGGCGGTTAACGACCTGACCCGGAAGATGGTGAACGAGTACAGCGGCGTATGGGATGAACTGAAAGGCGATATCAACAGCGCGATTGACCAGGTAGCGAATATAGAGCGTGTATTGGTAAATATCGGAAATGGAAATCTGGATGACCTGGATGGGCTCAAGAAAATCGGGCAAAGAAGCGACAATGATAAATTAGTGCCCGCCGGTATTCATATGATCGAGGCCATCCGGCACTTGCTCAACGATGCGGAGGAACTGGCCCAGGCGGCCATAGACGGCAAGCTTGACACCAGGGCAGACGCCTCCAGGCACGAAGGTGAGTACCGCAAGATCATCGACGGTTTCAACAAGACCCTTGACGCTGTGCTCAACCCGATTAACGAAGCGGTGGAATGCTTGAAAGAAATGGCCGGGGGCAATCTGGACGTCGCAGTCACCGGTAATTATAAAGGTGATCATGCTATCATTAAAGACGCTCTAAACAAGACCCTTGAAGCTATAAACGAAACCATGGGGCAGGTTACCATCGCGATGGAACAGGTAAATACCGGCGCCTGGCAGGTTTCCGACTCCAGTCAGTCCCTGTCGCAGGGCGCGGCAGAGTCGGCCAGCACCATGGAACAGCTCACTTCCTCCATGAATGAAATGAACTCCCAGACCAAACAAAACGCCGATAACGCCATGCAGGCCAACCAGCTTGCCACCCAGGCCAGAAGTATCGCAGAGAAAGGCAATAATCAGATGATTCAGATGGTCAGGGCCATGAGCGATATTAATGAATCCGCCGCTAATATATCTAAAATAATCAAGGCAATTGATGAGATTGCCTTCCAGACCAATATCCTGGCCTTAAACGCGGCGGTAGAGGCGGCCCGCGCCGGTAAGCACGGCAAAGGCTTTACCGTTGTGGCCGAGGAAGTGAGGAACCTGGCCCAGCGTAGCGCCAAGGCGGCCAAGGAGACCGCGGAGATGATCGAAGGCTCGATCCAAAAGACCGAAATAGGCGCCAAAATTGCCGAGGAAACCTCCAAGGCACTGGAAGAGATCGTGCTGGGCACGGCCAAGGTAACCGACCTGATCGGTGAAATAGCCTCAGCCTCCAAAGAACAGGCTGTAGGTATCGGGCAAATCAACGAGGGCTTGAACCAGGTAGATCAGGTTACGCAGCAAAACTCGGCTGGCTCGGAAGAACTGGCTGCCGCTAGCGAAGAGATGTCCAGTCAGGCTGCGATGGTTAAGCAGATGCTCGATAAGTTTACACTTAGAAAGCAAGGTTTTACGGTCGCTCCGGCAGTTGCAGCCACCACCAAATCGCTTGTTGCGCATCAGCCTCCTGTTCAGGAGCGAAATTGGGGCATTAAGAATAAACCCGTTAAAAAGGGTGTCCTGGAAGTAGCCGCGGCGAAGGATGCCGGGGTAAAGCCGCAAGACATTATTTCTCTGAATGATGCGGAATTTGGCAATTTCTGATAAGAAAAGGGGCCAATAAGATGATACCTGTCTTCGGAGGAGTATCCCAATTAATATAACTTATTTAATTGATTAAACAGTATAATACCGGCGGGAGATTTAGGTGGCTGTTTCAAACTAATTCTCCCGTCGGTGGTATTGGTGGTGAACTCATGCAGCTTACCGACCGGGAGTTTCAACTGATTAGCAGTCTGGTCAATAAAATTTGCGGGATTACGCTTGGAGAAAAAAAACGCAGCCTGGTTGCCGCGCGCCTGCAAAAAGTGTTGCTTTCAGGCGGGTTCGGCAGCTTCCAGGAGTATTATGAATATATTATCCAGGATACCAGCGGAGAGGCGCTGCTCAATCTGGTGGATCAGATTTCTACTAATCATACCTATTTTTTTCGCGAAAAAGAGCATTTTGATTTTTTAATAAATGTTGCGCTGCCTGGAATTAGTGAAGAGCAGCGGAATACTGGCAGGCGGAAGGTTAGAATCTGGTCTGCCGGGTGCTCTTCAGGGGAGGAACCTTACACCCTGGCGATGATTCTTAAGGAATATCTAGGCGGTAATTCATTACATATGGACGCAGGTATTCTGGCAACTGATATTTCGTTCAGTGTCTTAGAAACAGCTATGGCAGGTATATACCCGGCGGATAAGATGTTACAGGTGCCCATATCATACCGGCAGCGTTATTTTAGCCCTTTAAAAGACGGTAACTGGGCGGTTAAGCAATGTTTGAAGGATATGGTTCTTTTCCGCCGTTTAAACCTGATGAGCCGCGAATTCCGGTTCAAAGGACTTTTTCAGGTGATTTTTTGCCGTAATGTAATGATCTACTTTGACAAAGCCACCCGTCGGGAACTCATCGAAAAGTTACACCGGTATACCGAACCGGGCGGGTATTTGTTAATCGGCCATTCCGAGACGCTAGACCGGGAGGCCGGCTTATATAAATATATCAAGCCTTCGGTATATAAAAAAATATAACTTTTCCTTCAAACAAAATTTTAAACAGGTCGATCTTTTTAAAGGTGAACATAATGAAAAAGATTAAAGTGCTTGTTGTCGATGATTCTGCCCTGGTAAGGGAAATTCTGGCCCGGGGATTGGCCATGGACCGGGACATCGAGGTGGTCGGGGTGGCCTCCGACCCATTTATAGCCCGCGATAAGATAGTCCGGTTGAAACCGGATGTGCTTACACTTGACGTAGAAATGCCCAGGATGGACGGAGTGGAATTTTTGCGCCATTTGATGCCCCAGTACCCGTTGCCGGTAATTGTGGTTAGCGCCCTCACCAGAAAAGGCGCCGCCATCACTCTTGCCGCCCTTGAGGCCGGAGCTGTTGATGTGGTTGTCAAGCCGAGCACTGACATAGCCCGCGGTTTAGATGTTATGTTGGGGGAATTGCGTAACAAGGTGAAAATTGCGGCCTTAGCGAATGTAAGCGCCTGGAAGGGCAGCCGTGAATCTATCAAAACAATTAGGGCGGACAGCCGGGCTTTAGCCGAATCTACAGATAAGGTGATAGCCATCGGGGCTTCTACCGGAGGGACGGAAGCAATCCGCAAAATATTGCAAAGTTTTACCGCCGCAATACCCGGCGTGGTGGTGGTACAGCACATGCCTGTTGGATTTACCAAACATTTTGCTGACAGCTTAAATGATCTATGCGCTATGGAAGTGAAAGAAGCTAAAACAGGGGACAGAGTATTGCCCGGGCGGGTACTGATTGCGCCGGGTGACCGTCACATGACCGTGCGCCGTTCCGGCGGTTCCTATCTGGTTGACTGCCGGTCAGGTGATAAGGTTTGCGGGCATTGCCCTTCAGTTGAGGTGCTGTTCCAGTCGGTTGCAGAATTTGTCGGGGCTAACGCCATCGGGATCATGCTTACCGGAATGGGCAGTGACGGCGCCAACGGTATGGTGGCTATGCGCCGGGCCGGGGCCAGGACAATAGCGCAGGATGAAACTACATCTGTGGTATTCGGCATGCCGAAGGTCGCTTATGAACTTGGCGGGGCGGAATGCCTGGCTCCGCTGGATGTAATCCCATTTACGGTCATGAATTTACTGGCGCAATATAAAACGGTTTAATGCGCCTTGGGAGTGACAGGGGGACGGTAGTTGTACAGTTTTTCAAGGAAAGGAAGCAAAAGAACCGTCCCTCTGCTTCCTAAAATATTAGCATGAATCACCTTTTTTTTTGGATAATAATTTTGCCCTTGCAGGGAAAAGTGCTTTGCTGTAGAATATTGTTAAAGTTAGTCAAAATATAATATTTTCCATGATAAAGGCAAACCTCCTGAAAGGGAGGGACGCAAAGCTACGGGCCTAAAACTAAGAATTCACGGGCTACAACGGGCTACAAGCGCAGGATTTTTTGGCAGTTCGTATGCTGCCATACCTGCGAGCTCCGAATGATTGGTCACGGCGGCTGGGTTGCCAGGGTAAGATTGATCCAAGCTCTTTACTTTGGCTTGGTTTTTTTTGTTCAGAATGATCTAGTTATTCAACATTTTACCAGAAAGGGTGACGCCGTTGGAGTTGTTTTCAAATCCTATACTCCTATCACTTCAAAAAGGTCTGGATGCGGGCGCCTTGAGACAGCGGGTAATTGCCAATAATATTGCCAACGTGAATACGCCCAACTACAAAAAATCTACCGTCGCCTTTGAGAGCTTGCTTAAGAAAGCATTGGGACACGGGTCCATTGCCTTGAACAAAACCGATCCCAGGCACTTCGGCGTAACTGCGCTGTTGGATGAACTGCAGCCCGAAGTGAACCTGAATGAAACAACTTCCATGCGAACCGATGGCAACAATGTCGATATCGATGAGGAGATGACCAACCTTGCGGCCAACGGGATTCAATACCAGGCGATAGGTAGAGAATTAAGTGAGCATTTTTCTATTTTAAGTTACGTCATAACCGGCGGGAAGGGGTAGACAAGTGGGTATTTTCAACTCTCTGGCCGTCAGCGCATCAGGGCTTACGGCGGAAAGACTGCGGTTGGACCTGATTGCCAATAATATCGCCAATATGAACACCAAGGGCCGGCCCGACGACCCGGCCAATCCTCCCTACCGCCGTAGAATTCCTGTCTTTGCGCAAATACTGGAGCAGGTTTCTGCCAGCGGTTCATCGCTGTCAAGTGTTAGAGGCACGGGGGTACGGGTAGTCCAGGTTCTGGAAGACGCCCGGCCGCCCAGGCTGGTGTATGAACCGGCCGACCCCATGGCCGATGCGCTTGGTTATGTAGCCTACCCGAATATTAATATCGTCAACGAAATGGTTAATATGATTTCCGCTACCAGGTCTTATGAAGCAAACGTGACAGCTTTAAATGCCGCCAAGGATATAGCCTTGAAAGCCCTGGAGATAGGGCGCGGTTAAAGGGGGGCCATGAGAATGCAGGTATTGCCTGTCGGACAACCATTCTTACCGCCGCAACCGGCGGGAACCGGGGCTAAACAGGAGGCCGGGGGCGCTTCTTTCGCCGGTGTTTTGGACAACGCCCTGAAAAAACTGAATGATACCCAGGTCAAAGCTGATCAGCTGACGAGTGAGTTGCTTACCGGCGAAATTCAAGACATTCACCAGGTAACAATAGCTATGACAGAAGCCAAGTTGGCCATGCAGCTTGCAGTCGAAGTGAGGAATAAGATTATTGAGGCTTATCAGGAAGTGTCCCGCATGCAGGTTTAATATGTCCTTTCACAGTTGAGGTGGTTTAGTTGAGTCCGGGTGACCTCATCGTCAGGTTAAGGGAGAAATGGCAGGCTTTTAACCAAACCCAAAAAGTTATCTCAGTTTTAATTGTCGCAGGAGTTGTAGGATGTCTGTTCTATTTCGGACGGGTAATGATGCAGCCTGCTTTTGCCCCGTTGTTTACCGGGCTTGAACCCAAGGAAGCGGGACTTATCGTGGAAGAGCTCAAAACCATGAAGATTCCCTACCAGATTGCGGATCAGGGTAAAACCATCAATGTCCCGGAGCGTCAGGTATACGAGACGAGGAATCAGTTGGCCAGCAGCGGGGCTTTAAGCGACAGCGGTTTAGGCTTTGAACTTTTTGACCAGAGTAAGTTCGGTCAAACCGACTTTGAACAGCAGGTGGGGTACCAGCGAGCCTTACAGGAAGAGTTGAGGCGAACGGTGGTCCAGCTTGACGGAGTGGAGCAGGCCAGGGTTCACCTGGTGCTTCCTCCAAAAAGCGTTTTTATCAGCGACCAGGGCACACCTTCCGCTTCTGTTGCTTTAAAGCTCAAACCCGGGGCGAGTCTTAGCCCGGAGCAGATCCAGGGTGTTTGTGACCTTTTCGTGGGCAGCGTGGAAGGCCTTAAGCCGGAGAATGTCCATGTCATAGATACCGAGGGAAATGTGTTAAGCGATAATTTTAAATCAAGCGACTCCAAGGCTGTCGCTGCCAGGACTACCCTTGATCAGAAGACGGCTCAACGGGAATATGAAAAAGAGCTCGAAAAAAGGGTTCAGCAGATGCTGTCGCAGATTATTGGCCAGAGTAACGCTGTTGTCATGGTTACAGCCGATCTTGACTTCAGCCAGAGACAGACCACCAGCACCATCGCTTCCAATCCGGATAACGTAAAAATTAGCGAGCAGAACATTAATGAAAGCGGAACAGGCGGCGGAGGCGGGGGCGCTGTGGGAACCGATTCGAATATAACTACAACTCCTTTTGCCCAGGGTACCGGCTCTTCGAGTTATACCAAGGAAGAGAATACGATCAACTACCAGGTAAGCACCTTACAGGAGACTGTGGAAAATGCCCCCGGCAGCGTCCGCCGTTTATCTGCTTCGGTGGTGGTAAATGAAGCCGACGACCCGGTGGATGTTCAAAAGATCAGGGATGTTGTTGGGTCGGCTATCGGTTACGACCAAAACCGTGGGGATCAGATCAATGTTACAAGTATGGCCTTTGACGATTCGTATCAGAAAAAAATTGAGGCTGAAATGGCTCAGTATGATGCCGCAGCGCAAGCAAAGGAAAAAGAACGCCTTTACATATACGGTCTGTCCGGCCTGGCCGTATTGGTCGTGTTAGCCGCAATAATACTGTGGCGGCGCCGCAGCGCTCAGCGGGATCAAGATGAAGAACTTGTGGAAGAGCTTATCCCGGTGAAAGCAATTGAGCTTGATCAGGAAGAAAAGGCCAAAGACGATAAAAAAGAACAGATTAGAGCCTTATCAAAGGAAAAGCCTGATGAAATAGCCGAGATTTTAAAAGTCTGGATCAGGCATTAGGGGGGTAGCTGTGCAGCCTGCAAAACTTAACGGTATGGAGAAAGCGGCCATTCTATTAATAGCGCTAGGTTCCGACCTGTCGTCCCGGGTGCTGAAGAAAGAATTTCTTGAGACTGAAATCGAACAGCTTACCAAAGAGATATCCAATATGACGCATGTTCCGGCAGAAACAACGAGCGCAGTGCTGGATGAATTCATGAAACTGCAACAGGCACGGGAATACCTTTTGCACGGCGGTTTGAACTACGCTAGAGAAATGCTTGAAAAAGCCCTGGGGAACCAGAAGGCTTCGGATATTTTGAATAAGCTGACAAGTAATATGAAGGCCATTCCCTTCAGTTCGCTTCGTAAAACCGATCCCAAACAGCTCTTAAACTTTATTAGGGATGAACATCCCCAGACTATCGCGTTGATTCTGGTCCATCTCACCCCGGAGCAAGCGGCCGTTATTCTGGCATCCTTGCCCCCCGAGTTGCAGAGCGAAATATCCAAGCGGATTGCCAGCATCGATCGCTTAACACCCGACGTTGTCAAGAGCGTAGAGGCGGTGTTGGAAAACAAACTGTCATCCGTGCTCCAGCAGGATCACACGGCGGTGGGCGGCGTGCAGTCTCTGGTGAATATTTTGAACAGGGTGGGAAGGAGCGCGGAAAAAGTGATTCTGGAGGGGTTGGAAAGGGAAGATCCTGATCTGGCGGATGAAGTCAAGATGCATATGTTTGTCTTCGAAGACATTAAAATTCTTTCGGATCAATTTATTCAGCGGGTGCTGAAAGAGGTCGATTTCAAAGACCTGGCGCTGGCCATGCGGGGCGCCAATGAAGAGGTGCATGCCAGGATTTATAAAAACATGTCCAAACGTGCCGCCGATATGCTCAGGGAAGAAATCGAATTTATGGGACCGGTACGTCTGAAAGAAGTGGAACAAGCACAGCAAAAAATTGTTACTACTATCCGCAAACTGGACGAAAGTGGAGAAATAATTATTTCCTGGGGTGGTGACGATGTCATTCTATAAGATCATCAAGGCTGCCGAAGTGCCGGAAAACCTTCTGCACGTCTTACCGCTAAGAAGTTATACGACTCTGGTAGAACGGGAGAGCATACAATACGGGGATAATAATGCTGACGTTGCGGCAAGCATTATGAACCAGGCTACGTCGCAGGCTGAGGAAATTGTTAGCCAGGCCCGCGTTAGCGCAGACGAAATAATCAACCAGGCTAAGTCGGCAGCCGGGCAAATCGAGCAGGAAGCCTACCGGAGCGCCTGTGAAAAGGGACGCCAGGCAGGCTATGAGGCCGGTTACCGGGATGGAATGGCCCAAGCAGATCAAGAGGCGGCGACCATTCGGGCGCAGGCTGCGGAGGTATTGGCGCAAGCTGAAACAATTCGACGCCAAACCCTGGCGGCAATGGATCAGGAGATCGTGGACCTGGCCAGGGAAATAGCGGAGAAGCTGTTGTCGGCCCAGTTGACGCTGGAGCCCGAGATGGTGCTGCAGGTGTCCATGGAAACATTACGCCTGGTTGCAGATCGGCTCAATGTGGTTTTATACATTAACCCGGTAGAATTGGAACTGGTGGAAAGAAGGAAGGATGAACTGCTGGGTGTTCTTCCGGTGAGAGCACAGCTTCAGGTGGTTGCGGATCCTTCGGTACAGGCAGGGGGATGCAGGGTTGAAACCGAACAGGGGCAAGTGGATGCAACCATGGAAACACGACGGGAAGAGTTAATGAAAGCCCTTTACAGTGAGTGAGCGATAGTTGCTTTTCACGATTACTCCAAGATGATTGCAGTACTGACAACCCCTTATATGTATGCGGCAGATAAGCCGGCTTCATTCAGAAGCCCTGTGGTAATTTACAATAAGAAGACTGACCCGTACCGAAGCGGCAAAGCTGATTAAGGAAAAGAAAAAGCTTTAGCTTTCTTACAAAAGAAGGATGATTACTTTGCAGTGTGCTCCCATCGACCTTGCCCCATGGCGCTCCCGCTTAAGAGAAGCAAAGTTAATTAAGCTAAATGGCCGGGTGACCCAGGTGATTGGGCTTACCGTTGCAGTACAGGGCATCAACGCGCCCATTGGTGAGGTCTGCGAGATCTCGATCCCTGGTGGTCCGGAGCCGGTCCTGGCCGAAGTGGTGGGCTTTCGTGACGGCAGCGCGGTCCTGATGCCTCTGGGCGAACTCCGCGGGGTTTACCAGGGGTGTAGCGTTACGCCCAGCGGTAAATCGTTTAATGTCAAAGTTGGGGAGCAGCTTCTCGGCAGGGTCCTGGATGGTCTGGGGGAACCTATTGACGGGCTTGGTCCGATAGGCGGGCGCCTCAAGGACTACCCGGTGGACAACCGTCCCCCCAATCCCATGAAGAGAAGACGGATCACAGAGGCGCTCTCAACCGGAGTGAGAGTTGTGGACGCGCTGCTTACCTGCGGCCGGGGCCAGCGTATGGGTATTTTTGCGGGCAGCGGAGTTGGTAAAAGCACCTTGCTTGGCATGATTTCCAGGTACAGCAATGCTGATGTCAATGTTATCGCCCTGGTTGGGGAGCGGGGCCGTGAGGTGCTGGATTTTATTGAGACCGACCTGGGGCCCGGGGGGCTGGCCCGCTCGGTGGTTGTGGTGGCTACGTCCGAACAACCTGCGCTGGTGCGCTTGAAAGGAGCCTTTGTCGCCTGTGCGATCGCGGAGTATTTTCGTGATCAGGGCCGGGATGTGATGTTGATGATGGATTCCGTGACCCGTTTTGCTATGGCCCAGCGGGAGGTCGGATTGGCTACCGGTGAACCGCCGGCAACCAAGGGCTATACCCCCTCAGTGTTTGCCCTGCTGCCCCGGCTGCTTGAACGGCCGGGAATGTCTGCCGCCGGTTCGATTACCGCTTTCTTTACGGTGCTGGTGGACGGGGATGATTTAAACGAACCGGTTTCCGATGCGGTGCGGGGCATCCTGGACGGGCACATTGTCCTGTCCCGTTCTCTGGCGGCGACCAACCTTTTCCCGGCGATTGATGTTTTAAACAGCGTCAGCCGCCTGATGCCTGACATAACTTCCGAGGAGCACCGGGCCTATGCCGGTAAGCTGCGAGACCTGCTGGCAACTTACCGGCAGGCGGAGGACTTGATCAATATCGGGGCCTACGTAGCTGGTTCAAACCCACATGTTGATGAAGCCATCGCTGCTTACCAAAGCATCATTAATTTTCTTAAACAGGATTTGTATGAGCATGCCCAGTACGATCATTCACTGGAAATGTTGAAGACAATTGTACATAAAGGGGCGGGAGAACATGGCTAAGTTTCAATTTCACCTTGAACCTGTACTCAAGCAGCGTGCCGCCAAGGAGGTCTCTGCCGAACAGGCGCTGGCTTTGGCTCGTAAAGAATACAACCGGCGTTTAACCTTGCTGGAAAATACCAGGCAGAGCCTGCAAGCATTGGAGGAAACCGGAAGGGACGGGCTGGATTATTTTGAAATCAGGCAGCATTTCTTTTACCGGGCATCCATAAATGAGAAAATCAAAGTCCAGGAAAAAGGTGTCAGCGCGGCTGACCGCGTTGTTGCGCATAAGCGGGATGAGGCTGTTCAGGCCAGGCGGGAGCGGCAGGTTTTAGATAAGCTTAAAGAACAATGCCTGCAAAACTACAGGCGTGAGATGGCTGACAGGGAGCAAAAGGAAGTTGATGAACTGTCCCTCAGCATCTACCACCGCCGGGTCAATTAATGCGACGTCATAGAAAGGAGGTGATAACAGTGCTGACAGCAGCGATTAACGATACCGTTTTGTCTCAGAGCAACGGTGGGAAGTTTGTTAATACAAAATTGAATACCGGGGAATTCGATCTGGTCATGGCACTTATGCAATTGTTGCTCATGCCGGGACCTTCTGTAAGGCTGCAAACCCAGAACGAATCCGGGGAGAGGAGAGTTTCTGCAACCGGGCCGGCAGGTCTGGATCTTGTTGCCCCCCTTGTGCCTGAGGAGCCCCAAAAAGATGGGGCTGAGCTGACGCAGGTGGTTTGCCTGCCAGGGTGGCATCCGCCGGCCGGCGCAACAGTGGATAATGCCGGAGTAGCTGTCCAACAGCTGCCGCAAGGGGCAGCGCTTTCGTACGGTATGCAAGCAACTCCAACGGCGATGACCGGCCAAAACCAGGAAACAGTTCCCAACGAGGCTGTCGCTATAACCGGGAAGCCACTGCAGCAGCTGTCCATAACGGTACCGGAGCAAGGGCCAATTATTTTGCAAAAGACCGGATTGCCCCAGGCTGTTGAAAATGGTGTCAAGCAGGGGAGTAACCCTGCCTGCGAGCAAAACGAAACAGCGGTTAAACCGGCCGGCGGAGAGATAAAGGAGGCTGTTTTGGACCCGCAGGCCGTATCAAGAGTAAGCTTGGTGGGCAATATGTTTCAAGCGAAACAAACTGAAAATAATCACGCTTCCGAAAACAGAGTTCAGAAAGCTCTTGTGGTGGATGAAACGGTCCAGCTTGTGGGAAAGGAGTCCGGGGCAAATCAAAAAAATGCCGCATTATTAAAAACATACGGTTCCGAGCAAATTGAACCGTTTAAATCCGGTTCGGGACCGGAATTTGTCGGTGCTATTGAAAATTCCCTACAACCCAATACAGCTCCGGCCGGCACTATTTTATCCACAGCCAATTTGGCAGAAAGCACCGAGAGAATACCATTGCCCGATCTGCAGGAGCGGTTGGCGCAAGAAATTAAAAATGCCCTGTCCACCGCCAAGGGCGAGGTGCAAAGGCAGGTTCAGCTTAAATTGGAGCCGGAACACCTTGGCCAGCTAACCATTAAATTGTTTTTCAACAAAGACGCATTGAGCGCTCATTTCTACACGGAGAATAACTATGTGAGAGAGATTTTGGAAGGTTCCCTGCATCATTTGAGGGACTCCCTCAGCCAGCATGACCTGAGATTGAATGAAGCCATTGTTTTTGCAGGTGATGACGGCCGGGGCGGCGGTATGGGCCGTTCTTTCGAAGGACGCAACGGACCGGCCTGGTCTTACCGTGGCTCTAATGACCGCACGTATGCAGACACGCAGGTGGAACCGGCAAATACCCTGACAGCAACAACAGGTTCATTACTGGTTAATTATTTAATTTAGAAAGAGGTGGCTTTTTTGCAGGTAGGTTCTGCCAGTGACATTTACGGTTATGCATCGAGTACAACGAATCAGCAATCTACTTCACTTGATAAGGACGCCTTTTTGCTGTTGTTTGTTGAGCAGCTTAAAAACCAGGATCCCACCAGCCCTCAGGATGCAAACACCATGATCAATCAGATGACACAATTCGGCATCCTGGAGCAGCTTTACAATATCTGTGCGGATATTGCGCAAATCGGTCTTTCCCTGCAAGTGGGGGAGGCATCGGCGCTTGTGGGCAAGCAAGTGACAGTCCAGACGAGTGAGGGTGAGATCTCGGGGCAAGTAGAAAAGGTATCTCTCTATAATGAAGAGGCGCGGATTTTTATTGACGGAATTGGTTATGAAATGGCTCAAGTTACTGAAATCAAGTAGGAGTGAGGAATGAACCGGGATATAAATTCAATAATGCCGGTGAGGCCGCTGCCTGCAGCTTCCATTGAAAGCAGAATGCCGGCCGCCAGGGAAAGCAAGCGCGACTTTCAAAACGTGCTGCACCATGAGCTTGCCAGTTGCCAGGAATTGAAGTTCTCTGCCCATGCTGAAAAGAGATTAAAAGAACGCAAGATTACTTTGGACCGGGAGGATCTGTCCAGGATTGATCAGGCCGTTAAGCAGGCAGAGGCCAAGGGGGCGCGGGAATCCTTAATTATTTACAATGACCTGGCGTTCATCACCAGCGTAAAAAACAAAACGGTTGTTACCGCCCTGGACGGAAGTTCTTTAACCAACAACGTCTTTACCAATATCGACAGCGCGGTTATAGTCAGGTAGCGGTGACATGAAGACGTGAAAATATCAACTTTACAAACGAATCTAACGCAACCGGTCTGCAAGGAGGTTGTACGGCCGCCGAACGACTGAGGCGGCCTGCCAAAAAAGGAGGATTATCATGATCAGATCGCTGTATTCCGGTTCTTCAGGGATGAAAAATCACCAGGTCCGGATGGACGTTATCGGCAATAACATTGCCAATGTCAATACCACCGGCTTCAAAAGCAGCAGAGCCAATTTCCAGGACGCCGTATACCAGTTATTGCGTTCCCCCAGCGCTCCCAGCGATGATACCTCGGGCGCCGGCTCCATAAACCCGTCCCAGGTCGGGACCGGTATGTCTATAGCGAGCATCGGGATCAATATGGGCCAGGGCCCTATTCAGAATACCGGCCGGCCCCTGGACCTGGCGATCCAGGGCAACGGCTTCTTCTGCGTTACTGATGGGACCAACTGTTATTACACCAGGAACGGAGTTTTCTATATTGATAAAAACGGTTTTCTGGTTGACTCCAACGGGAACCAGCTCGTGGACGGCAGCGGCGGTTCCGGAACCCCTGGCGCTCCCATACAGCTTGGCAGTGGAACGGACGTCGTCAGTACTATCAGTATTGGTAAGGACGGCGCGATTACCGCAACGAATACAGCGGGGGATGATATATCACCTTCTATAAACATAGGTCTTTATTCCTTTGCCAACCAGGAAGGCCTAAAACAAATCGGCCAGAGCTATTACCAGGAAGTAACCGGGACCAGCGGAGAAGCAACGCCCATTGACCCAGACGACGTGGGAGTTTACAGCGAAATAGCATCCTGTTATTTGGAGATGTCCAACGTTAACTTATCCGATGAATTTGTAGATATGATTACCACCCAGCGTGGCTATCAGGCCAACGGCCGGGTCATTACCATTTCCGACCAGATGCTGCAGGAATTATTGGATTTAAAGCGGTAATTTAAAAAATTTTAGCCCTGAAAAGTGGGTGCACCTATGCCAATAAGTAATACGTCTGAAAATCAGGTAAGAGCGGGCAAGAAAGCCAAACCAAAAAAGAAAAAAATAATACTCATACTGTTAATAGGCTTGATGTTTCTGGCCGGCTCATCTGCAGGCGCATACTTCTATTTTAACAAACCTGCCGGGGCTGCCTCCGAAGTACAAAAAGCTGCCGTACCCAAAACAACGGAAACCGAAAGCCTGGATATGGGCGAGATGGTGGTAAACCTGGCCGGTGACGGAGGAGGACATTATCTCAGGGTTAAGATTACGCTGGAGTACCCCAAGGAAAAGAAGTTGAGGGAGGAGCTGAAGAAGAAGAAGGTCCAGGTGTTGGATGCGATGATTATGGCTTTGCGCAGCAAAACCCTGGAGGAGGTCGCTCCTGTCGGCGCCAGTGACGCTCTTAAAAAAAGCCTGCTCAATGTCGTAAACAACAATTTGGATTGTGGCGAGGTTGTCGGTATCTATTTTACAGACTATCTGGTCCAGTAAGGGGAGGTCGCTTTTTTGACGGAAGAAGAAATCAAATCTTTTCTGGCTGACGGCAACAACGGCGAGGCCGATATTAAAAAAGTGCAGTTTCCCTCCCTTCAGCCGGTTAAAGGAATGGACAATGTCAAAACCGGCATGTCTCACCTGGCGGACGTCTATGTTGAGATCAGTGTCGAACTTGGCCAGGCGGAGCAAAAAGTCAGAGAAGTGCTCGCCCTGAGCGAGGGTTCTGTGATTAAGCTGGACAAGCCTGTAGGAGCCGCCGTTGAGGTAATCATGAACCAGCAGCGCTTTGCCAAGGGAGAGGTGGTTATCGTCAACGATAACTTTGGCGTGCGTATCAGCGCCATCAACCGGACGCATAATTTAAAGCTGACAGAGGGTCTGTTATGAACGGCGACTTGATCGGGGCGGTTGTGCGCTTGCTGGTGGCCTTACCCCTTATCCTCGGCATAGCCTATCTGGTTTTGAAATACGGCCTTGCCCGGCGTTATGTAGTGACAACAGGAAACCGGCGGATGAAACTGGTAGAACAGCTTCCGCTGGGGCCAAAGACATCCTTGAGCCTGGTTTCGCTGGGAGGTAAATATTACCTCCTGGCGCACCAGGACAATTCTGTCAGCCTGGTTAAAGAACTGGATGAACTCAAGGAGCCGGAAGAAACAATAGTTGGTGATATTGTGGAGTTGACCCCACGGACCATTGAAGAGTTTGACCGGCTTCAGAAGCCCGTAGGCGCAGGTGTAACAGGAGATCTTTTTGACGTCTTCAAAGAGAAGTGCCGGCCCCGGTTAAATAAGTTTAAAAATTTTTTATTGGCAAAACTGGCTGCCAGGAAAAGCTCAGGGGAATAGGGAGAAGAATGTTGAAAGTTAAATTCCCGGTGATTTTGTTATCATTAAGTCTAATATTTATATGTAGCCGGGAAGCTGCGGCGGCGCCCCTGCCTGCTGTCGATCTGAATATTTACCCTTCCGACAGTCCCGAGCAGGTGGTTGACGGCGTTAAACTCCTGGTATTGTTGACCCTGTTGTCCCTTGCCCCTGCTATTTTGGTCATGATGACTTCTTTTACCAGGATTATCATTGTGTTGTCACTGCTGCGCAGCGCCCTGGGGGTACAAATGGCTCCAGCCAACCAGATTATTGTGGGGCTGGCCCTCTTCCTTACCGTTTTTTGTATGGCGCCTACATTTAAGCAGATCAACGAGCAGGCTATTGAGCCCTATTTACATAACCAGATCAGCCAGCAGGAAGCTGAGGAACTGGGAGCAGGGCCGTTGCGTGACTTCATGCTGCGGCAAACCAGGGAAAAAGACCTGGGGCTGTTTATCAATCTGTCCGGGATGGAAAAGCCCGAGAGACCTGAAGATGTTCCTCTGCATGTGGTAATACCTTCGTTTGTTATTAGTGAACTCAAGACTGCTTTTGAAATAGGGTTCTTGATTTTTATACCCTTTCTGGTTATTGACATGGTAGTAGCCAGTATCTTGATGTCCATGGGTATGTTTATGCTCCCGCCGGTGATGATCGCCCTGCCCTTTAAACTGCTGCTCTTTGTGATGGTGGATGGCTGGTATCTGGTGGTTAAATCCCTGATGGAAAGCTTTAGATAACAGCCGGCCGACGCCGGCCGGCATCGGTCGGCACTCAAAAAAGGAAGCAGGGGGACGGAAGCAGGGGGACGGTTCTTTTGCTTCCTGCTCTGGAAACAGCTGTACGGCTGTTCCACGGAGCGAATCCAAAAAATGATATTTTCATGATACGCTGCGCCGCCGGCGGCGTGGGCAACTACTACGGAGCGAAAAGCTTAATGCAGGCTATAGGCTGCTGAATGGGGGGTAGATGGTTGACCCAGACTTTCGTGATCCACCTGGCCCGTGAAGCCCTTTTGCTGACTTTGAGCCTGGCCGGCCCGGTGATGGCTACGGCGCTGTTAATCGGCCTGGTGATTAGCGTCCTGCAGGCAACTACTCAGATCCAGGACCAGATGTTGAACATGGCGCCGAAAATCGTAGGTGTATTTATTGTTCTGCTGGTGCTGGGAGCCTGGATGCTTAACATTGCGATAAACTTTACGAACAACATCTTCGCCCAAATCCCGAATATTGTTCGTTAACGGGGGATTTAAACGGTGCCCGATTTAGGCCAGTTTACCGCTTTCTTATTAGTTTTTTTAAGAGCGGCCGCCTTCATGATGTCCGGCCCGCTGTACGCGATTAAAGGTATACCGCCGCTTGCAAAAGTGGGATTTTCTCTGGCCCTGGCTACAGTGGTTTTCCCAATGGTGGAATTAAACACACCCCTGCCCGAAGACAGTTGGGGTTTTGGGTTAGCGGTAATCAGTGAAACCGGAGTCGGTCTGCTTCTTGGTACGGCCGTTACCATGGTTCTAAACAGCATCAGGATGGCCGGGCAGTTCATAGATTTGCAGATTGGCTATGCCATGGCAACTTTAGTTGACCCTACGAACGGAGCGACAAGTACGCTGCTCGCCCAATATCTCCACCTGCTGTCGCTGGTATTTTTTCTAATGCTGGACGGGCATTATACCCTGATTATAGCCCTGGTCAAAAGCTACGAACTGGTACCCTTAAGCGCCGCGGGATTTAGCGGTGGCGCAGCCTACATCCTCCTGCAAATATTTTCCGGGGCTTTTACCACCGCCTTGCAGGTCAGCGCGCCGGTTTTGGCCGTATTGCTGATTGCCGATCTGGGCCTGGGCTTTTTGACCCGTACTACTCCGCAGATAAATGTCTTTTTAACCGGATTCCCCATCAAAATAGCCGTTGGCCTGTTAACTTTGAGTTTTTTAATTCCGCTATTGGGGACCGTGATCCATGCCATATTGAACGCCATTGAAAGAGATCTGTATTTGCTGATGAGAGAGCTGGTATAAGTGGCCGATAGCGCACAGGAAAGAACGGAACAGGCAACACCGCGGCGTATCAAAGAAGCGCGCCAAAAAGGGCAGGTATCGAGGAGCCCCGACTTGACCGGCGCCTTGTGCCTGATGGCTATGGTGGCGCTGGTGTACGCGATTAAGGGTCAGTTTATTTTAGACCTGCAGCGCTACCTGGCCGGGTATTTCAGCGATGTGGCACATATTCATTTTTATGAAAAAAGCCCGGTATCGCTTCTAAATGACGCGGCAACGTTTTCCTTGAAGCTTCTGGCGCCTTTTTTCGGGGTGTCCTTACTGGCGGTTATTGCCTCCAGCCTGGTCCAGGTGGGATTCTTATTTTCTCCCGAGGTGCTCAAGCCGAAGGCGGCGCACTTAAACCCCATGCCAGGCCTGCAGCGTATGTTTTCCACCCGGAGTTTGGTGGAGCTGGTCAAGTCTGTTCTAAAGTTCGGGATTATCGGCTGCATCACTTACTCCCTGATCAAGGCCAACCTGGGGGAGCTTTTGCTGGTGCTGAACCGCCCTCCCGGAGGGATTTATCAGACCATCATCGGTTTTATTCTGACGGTGGCCTGGTGGGGGGCGCTGGCCTATCTGGCCCTGTCTTTGTTTGATTATATGTACCAGCGTTACGATTATAGGAAGAGTTTGAAGATGAGCAAACAAGAGGTAAAGGAAGAATTCAGGCAAACCGAAGGCGACCAGCAGATCAAGTTCAGACAGCGTGAGATGCGCCGCAGCATGTCCTTGAACAGGATTATCAGTGAAGTGCCCCAGTCAACCGTGGTGGTAACCAATCCGACTCACCTGGCCGTTGCCCTGCTCTACCGGCAGGGTGAGATGTCCGCGCCCAGGGTGGTGGCCAAAGGCGCCGGCCGGTTGGCCGAGCAGATCAGGAAAATCGCCCGGGAAAATAAGGTTCCGGTGATGGAAAACAAAGAGCTGGCGCGTTTTCTATACAAAAACGTTGATGTCGACCAGGAAATTCCCCTGGAGATTTACCAGGCGGTGGCGCAAATCCTGGCGATGGTCTACCGGCTGAAGGCAAAAGAACACTACCGTGCAATTTAGTGGTTGGTGGTTGGTAGTTAGTGGTTGGTGGTTGGAAAAGGGAAGAGTTTGGGATTGAAAAACTCTAAAGAAATGCCCGGATACCTACGGCCAACGACTAACGACTTACGACCAATATCGGAGGTTTTGTTATGGCTCCTTCCGCTTCCCTGTCCGAAACGGCCAGGATCTATTTAAAAAAAAGCAGCGACCTGATTGTTGTAGGTCTGATCATCGGTATCGTCCTTTTGATCATCATCCCGCTTTCGCCCGGATTTCTGGACTTGCTGCTTGTTTCCAGCATGACCCTTGGGTTGATGATCCTTTTGATCACCATGTTCACCGTTGAGCCCCTGCAATTTTCGGCGTTCCCGACGCTTTTACTGATAACCACCCTGTTCCGCCTGGCGCTGAACATCTCCTCCACCCGGCTGATCCTGGGCAACGCAGCAGCCGGCAAGGTGATCGAGGCTTTCGGCCAGTTCGTAGTCGGCGGCAGCTATGTGGTCGGTATGGTGGTATTCGTCATTATCACCATCATCCAGTTCGTGGTTATCACCAACGGCGCCGGGAGAGTGGCGGAGGTGGCCGCCAGGTTTACCCTGGACGCTATGCCCGGCAAACAGATGAGCATTGACGCGGAGTTTAACGCCGGTTTGATTAATGAGTCCCAGGCCCGCGACCGGCGGAAACAGATACAGCGGGAAGCTGATTTTTACGGGGCCATGGACGGCGCCAGTAAGTTTGTCCGGGGCGACGCCATAGCCGGGATCGTTATTATCATGATCAATATTCTCGGGGGATTTGTCATCGGTGTAGCCCAGCATAACATGTCGATGCTGCAGGCCGTGCAGACCTATACGCTGCTGACCATCGGAGACGGCCTGGTTACCCAGATCCCGGCGCTTCTGATTTCAACCGCGACAGGCATTTTGGTTACCAGGTCCACTTCCGATTACAGTTTTGGCAAGGAGCTCTCCGGCCAGTTGTTCAGGTTTCCCAATGTGTTTATACTGGCCGCGGCCATCCTTTTTATCCTCGGGCTGATCCCGGCCATGCCGAATTTACTGTTTCTTTCCCTGTCCGGGATCATCGGATATACCGCTTACAGCATGATTCAGGAGGAGAAGAAAAAGACAGCCAGAGAGCAGGAACGAATCGCCGCCCGGCAGGTCCAGGCGCAGAACAAGGAACCGGAAAATGTCTTCACCTATTTTCAGGTGGATACCCTTGAAATCGAGATTGGCTATAACTTGATTCCCCTAACCGATGAGGGCCGGGGCGGCGACCTGCTGCAGCGCCTGGCCGCCGTCAGGCGGCAGTGTGCCGGGGAAATGGGTATTTACGTCCGGCCGATCCACATCCGGGATAACCTCCAACTAAACCCCGGCACTTATTCGATTAAGCTTCGTGGAATTGAGATAGCTTCCGGTGAATTGCTGCCGGGCCATTTCCTGGCCATGGATCCGTTGGGCCAGGAAATGGATATCAATGGTATGCCGACCACCGAACCGACATTTGGCCTTCCCGCCTGGTGGGTGAGCGCAGGTGAGCGGGATCGAGCAGAGTCGGCAGGGTGTACCGTGGTGGATTGTTCCACAGTGTTGGTAACTCATTTGACTGAAATCATAAAAACAAACGCTCATGAACTGTTGGGCAGGCAGGAAGTTAAAGAGCTGCTGGATATGGTTAAAGAAAATAACCCGGTGGTGGTGGAAGAGCTGGTTCCGGACCTGCTAAGCATGGGTGAAGTGCAAAGGGTCCTACAGAACCTGCTCAGGGAAAGAGTCTCCATCAGGGATCTTGCCGGTATCCTGGAAGCCCTGGCTGACGGGGCAAGGACAAGTAAAGATACCGATTACCTTACGGAATGTGCGCGGCAGGCTCTGGGCAGGACCATTTGCCGTCAATACGCCGGAGTTGATGCAAAAATCTCGGTGATCACCCTGCACCCAAAACTGGAGCAGACCCTGGCTGATTCCATTGAGCAGACCCAGCTTGGTTCCTATCCTGTCCTGGAACCACAGGTAGCCAGGCAGGTTTTAAATAAGTTGAAGGAATCATTAGAAAGCCTCACTCTGCGGAGTCTCCCCCCGTTGGTCCTTTGTTCATCGAGGGTGAGACTGCCTTTCAGAAGGTTTACGGAAAAATATTTACCAAACCTGGCGGTGCTCTCTCTAAATGAGATTACTCCAAATATTGAAGTTGAGGTTGTTGGGACGGTGATAATCAATTGAAAATTAAACGTTATGTAGTCAGGGAAATGCAGGAGGCCATCAAGTTGATTAAGGAGGATCTGGGTCCCGATGCCTTAATTGTGAGTAGTTATAAGGTTTTGGCTAAAGGGTTTCTGGGATTTTTTTCACCACGGCTGTTGGAAGTGACTGCGGCGCTGGACGAAAAACCAGAAATTAAATTAAACATGGATGTCCCCCCAGTTCCACAAGACGGTGAGACCAGGAATATCGTTCATGAACAAATCGGTCCGTCAAAAGCTCAGGCCGGGACACTCCTTGCCGGTGAACCTGCGAATAACTCCTCCCGGGTCAGGACTTTGTACCTGGCCACTAGTGAACAAAGAGCAGGTTTAGCGGGTAAAGGTCTTTTGCATGCACAACAAGGAGGAGTAACCACCGGCCCGTCAGCTGAAAGCTTATTCATTGAAGAGGCCGGTAACCGGCGGGAAAGAGAAACAGGGGGTCTTTTTGACACGATGGTCAGCAATCATTTAGGAGCAGATTTTTTTGTCGATTCTGTCCACAGGTGGCGTAAAACGCTTCTGGACATGGATGTGCAGGAAAACATTGTTGAGCGCCTTTTAGAGAATGAGCGTCATTTACCAGATACTGATTACCATGATTTGCACATGAATCTATATAAACAAATTGCCAATCTTCTTGCGCCTGCCTATCGTACCAGGGAATCTGCCAGGGTGATGACTTTCATAGGTCCAGCCGGGGTGGGGAAGACGACAACCCTGGCCAAACTGGCAACCAGGTTCAGCTTAAATGACCATAAAAAAATTGCCCTGGTGACGGTCAACGCGTACCGGATTGGCGCTGTGGAGCAGCTCAATGCTTATGGGGATTTCCTGGGCATTCCGGTGGACGTGGTAATGACCCCGGCCGAATTGGCCAAAGTTTTGGCAAGCCATAGCGACAAAGATTACATATTCATTGATACTGTCGGGCGTTCAGCCCGCAATGCAGGGAAGTTACTGGAACTAAAAGCTTATCTGGACGCTGTTGAAGAGAACCAGGATATTTTCCTGGTGTTGAGTTCAGCTACTAAAAACAGGGATCTTAATAAAATAGCCTGTGAATTTCAGGTAACCGGTTACTCCAAGTTGATTTTTACAAAAATCGATGAAACTGAAACGTACGGGGCGATTATTAATCTTATTTGCGATTTGGGATTGCCTGTAGCCTACCTGGCCAACGGGCAGGTCGTACCTGATGATATCATTGAAGCCGGACCGAAAAAAATAGCCAAATTATTGTTGAGGGGAGTCGACCCCGATGAGATTATGGACGTCTAGAACAGAGCGAAAGGTTTACCCGGAGACGTTTAAAATAAAGGAACAGTTCTCAGCGGCGCCCAGGGCTATTGCTGTGTCAAGCGGTAAAGGCGGGGTGGGCAAAACCAGCCTCTCGGTTAATTTAGCCCTTTGCCTGGCTAAAATGGGCTGCAGTGTAACCCTTTTTGACGCGGATCTTGGTATGGCCAATGTTGAAGTCATGCTGGGGTTGGCGCCCCCCTACAGCCTTTATGACGTGCTTTACGGTGATAAGACCCTTGAAGAAATAATTATGCAGGGTCCCTGGGGCCTTAACATTATATCCGGCGGGTCCGGTTTTTTGGAATTGGCCAACCTGGACCAGAACCGCCGCCAGCGGCTGATAAGAATGTTGAATCAGTTCAGCAGCCGGGATGATTTCGTCCTTATTGATACCGGCGCCGGTATCAATAAAAATGTCCTTGGTTTCGTAGCAGCGGCCGGGGAAGTAATCATCGTGGTTACCCCCGAGCCCACATCGTTAACTGACGCTTATGCCCTGATTAAAGTACTGGCCAATTTTAAGGTGCATTCAAAAGTCCACATGGTGGTAAATCGTTCGTCCGACAGGCGGGAGGCCGAGCGTACCATGGACAGGCTTCTTATTACCGCCGAACGGTTTCTGAATATAAGGATAAACAGTCTGGGTTGGATCCCGGAAGACAAACTGGTTTGCCGGGCGATCAAAAACCAGCAGCCCTTTTTCTTAACCGATCCCAACTCACTGGCTTCCCGGAGTGTGACTGGAATTGCGGAACTTCTTACTAATACGGCCCGGCCATCGCAAATGGAAGGGTTCTGGGGCAAATTAATGGCTTTATTTGGCTAGGAGGGTGACATTGGCAGTAGAGTTTGAGATTCAGGTAAACCAGGTCATCTGGGTTACCCGAGCAGAAAGTGGGACGAGGAACCTGTCCCTCTGTCCCGGTGGTCAAGATAATTGGTATGTTTCCAGTGTGCAAGATCGGGATAACAAGAATTTCTGTATCTCGATCCCTACCCAGGGACCAAACCCTCTGATTTTGCATGAAGGAGACGCGGCCAAAGTATTATTGATTTCAGAAGCGTCAAGATTCGAGTTTAAGACATTGGTGATGGGGCGGCGCTACGACAACATCCCACTGTATGTGCTGGCTTTGCCAACAGAGTATAAAAGAATTCAATTAAGGGATTTTGTCCGGATACCAATTGTTCTGGAAATGTATTATGCCGAGCTCCCGGAGGACGGGCAGGCGCCGGTTTTTATACCATGCAGCTGTCTTGATTTAAGTGGCGGCGGGGTCAGGTTGTTGTTTAAAAAGGGGTATAAGACCGGTACCGGGTTGCTCTTAAAATTTACCCTTCCGTTTGGTAATCATGTAGAGGAGGTGGAAGCTATGGGCAAGGTAGTGCGGTCGTCGCTAATTAAAAGCGTTAACTTATATCACGTTGGTGTCGAGTTTGTGAAAATTAGCCGCAGGCAGCAGGATTTGGTTGTACGCTTCATACTAACGAAATTGTATGGACAAAATCGTCTCAGATAGTGTTAATACATATAACCTCCTTAGGGGGAAGAGGGGCTCCAATATGATTGCAGCGGAAAGTCTTTGGCGGGAATACCGCCGCTCCAGGGATGAGAAGCTCAAGCATGAGCTGGTCCTGGCCCATCTCTCTCTGGTCAAATATCTTGCCGGCCGGCTGGCCATAAAACTACCTCCTTACATCAGCCAGGAGGATTTGGAGAGTTACGGCGTCTTCGGCCTTTTGGAAGCGGTGGAAAAGTACAATCCTGATTTGGGCGCCAGCTTTAAGGCTTACGCGTACAGCAGAGTCCGCGGCGCCATGATCGATGAAATAAGAAGGTTAAACTGGATTCCCCGCACAATGTGGCAGAAGATACAGCAGTTAAACATCACCAGGGAGAAGCTGCAAAAGGAACTTGGCGATCAGGTCACCGACGATACTCTGGCTGCGGCAATGGGGATCAAGGTATCCGAATTGCATAAACTGGCAGGACAGGCAAACCTGCTTGCCGTTTCCTCCCTTGATGAAACTGTGCCGGTTGCCTGCGGAGAAAAGGTGCACCTGGGGGACATCATCGCTGATCCGTTGAGTCCCGATCCCCTTGATATTATTGAGGGGGACGAGGGTAGGCGAATGCTGGCGCAAGCTATCGAAGAACTTCCGCAAAAAGATCTTACGGTGCTGTCACTTTATTATCAGGAAGGATTAACCTTAAAGGAAATCGGCAAAGTACTGGAGGTATCGGAGTCACGGGTTTGCCAGATCCATACCAGGGCTTTGAAGAGGCTCAGAGATAAGTTGGAGCAGGTTGAAACAACTGTTAAATGTAAACCGGTAAAACAAAGAAATTAAGGACGTTTGCAGTATAACAGCTCTTAATGATGTTGAAAGGGGATTGTAAAGTGATCAGAGGTTTGTATTGCGCCGCGTCCGGGATGGATGTACAGCAGGCGAAAGCTGAAAGTATCTCCAATAATCTGGCCAATAGCGCCACACCGGGTTTTAAAGCGGAAAATATACAGGTGCAGAGCTTCCCGGAGGTCCTTCTGGTACAACAGGGCGGACCAAAACGTCAGGTTGGGGCAATGGCGCTCGATGCGCCTCAAGAAATTGGCTCCGCTGGAATGGGCGCCCTGGTGACCGGGGTCCCCATCGACCATGCGCCGGGGGTGGTTCAAGAAACCGGCAAGGCAACCGACATGGTACTCAAGGGGCCTGGGTTTTTTGCGGTTAACGCGCCTGCCGCAGGAGATCCCGGGAGGGTTTGTTATACCCGCAACGGGGCATTCAAGGTAGACCAGGAGGGCTATCTGGCCGTTGGAAGCGGATACCGCGTGCTGGGCCAGGGTGGCGCCATAAGGGTGGAAGACACCGGGTTTAACGTCGCCCCCGACGGAACAATTGAGGCCGGCGGCGCGGCAGTGGACAAGTTAAGGCTGGTTGAATTTGACGATGTGAACGTACTGCGTAAAGAAGCCGGCGGTATATTTGTTGACGTCGAGGGAACGGGCGGCAGACAGGCTTCCTTGACTACGGTTGGCCAGGGTTTCCTGGAGAGGTCTAATGTTAACGTTGTTGACGAGATGGTGGGCCTGGTTTCGGTAATGCGTTCCTACGAGGCTAACCAACGGTTAATTCAGGCCTATGACGAACAGCTGGCCAAGACGGTAAACCAGGTGGGAAGTCTCAGGTAACAGTAATTTCATCTTTCCCAAATGCATCTGTGGGCTAAGCTGGTACAAACGGAATGCCCTCGTTTATGATGAAAAATTTGCAAACCAACAGAGGTGATGAATGTGTTAAGAGCCCTCGGAAGCGGCGCTTCCGGACTTAACGCCCAGCAAATAAAGGTTGATATTTCGGCCAATAATCTTGCTAACATCAATACCCCGGGCTTTAAAAAAAGCAGCCCCGATTTTTTCGAACTGGTCAGTCAGGATTTATTGAACTCCGGCATCCCGGCAGCTGCCGGCGATAACCGGCTTGCGCTGGGAAGCGGTGTACACGTAGCGGAGGTGACGAGGGTTTATGAACAGGGAAATATGATTGAAACCGGAGCTCCAGCAGATTTGGCAATTCAGGGTGAAGGGTTTTTTAAAGTGCTTCTGCCTGACGGGGAAGAGCGATATACCCGGGGTGGTAGTTTTACCCTTGACCCGGCAGGGAATATCGTTACATCCGCCGGTTATATCCTGGAGGGAATTCAGTTGACGCCAGGTTCAAGTAAAATAAATGTGGCTCGAGATGGAACGGTGAGTGTTGTCAACCACGATGAGACCATCACTGTGGAGGGGCAAATCCAGTTGTACCAGTTTACCAACGCGGCGGGACTTCAGGCGGCGGGTGAGGACCTTTATTCCTTCAACGGGCCTGCAGCGGAAGTTGTTGCGGGAGATCCCGGCACGGGGGGATTCGGTATAGTCAGGCAAGGTTGCCTGGAAAAGGCCAATGTCGACCTGGTTGAGGAAATGACTAACCTGATTGAAGCCCAGCGCGCCTATGGGTTCAATACCCGTATTGTGCGCACGGCTGATGAGATGTGGAGTATGGCCAATAGTTTACGGAAGTAAGGTGATTTGCATGCAGTTGTCGCCGGCACGGGAAAACCAGGTAAGCCAGGCTGTGCTTGTTACCGAAATTCAGGTTGGTATCGCTGAACTGAAAGTGGCCGGGCACCCTGACCGTTTGATTACCTTTAGCCTTGGTTCCTGTGTCGGGGTCAGCCTTTATGACCCTTTTACCAGGGTGGGAGGGCTAATACATATTATGCTTCCTGACAGTACCCAGTTCAACACTGTTACCAAACCGGCCAAGTTTGCCGATCTGGGCATCCCCCTGCTTTTAAGTGAGATCAGGCGTTATGGGGCAAGGAGCGCCAACCTGCAGGCTAAGCTGGCCGGCGGGGCCCAGATGTTTTCCGGTTCAAATGAAAAGTTTGAGCTCAATATAGGCATGCGAAATGCTACTATGGCCAGGCAAACATTAAAAAAGCTTGGAATTAAAATATTGGCCGCGGAATTGGGCGGCAACAGGGGCAGGACCATGATCCTGGATACGGTCAGCGGACAGGTTTTTATTCGGACGGCGGGTAGCCAATTAAAGGTGATTTAAAGAGCATCAAGATCCGAAGAAGGGAAGAAAAATGAGTGAACGCATAGAAATGTCATACTCCCATTTGGATGTTCTGCAGGAAATCAGTAACATCGGTTTGGGTAACGCTGCCACAGCCCTGGCCGAATTACTGAAAAAAAAGGTTAATATAGCTGTGCCTCATGCCACTTTTTTGGAGATGGAACAGGTATTTCCTCTGGTAGGCGGGCTGGAGGAAGTCGTTGCCTGTGTCAACCTCAGTTTTGACGGTGATGTTGCTGGAACAGTTATGTATATTTTTGCAGAAAAAAGCGTCTATAAGCTGGTGGATATGTTGCTCGGGCAGGAGATAGGCGCTACCGGGGAACTGAACGCTTTGGGTGAGTCGGTTATAATGGAAATCGGCAACATTTTGACCGGCTCATTTATGAACGCCCTCGGTAGTATGACCGGCTTGACCATGCAAACTTCCGTGCCGTTGTTTGCTTTTGATATGATGGGGGCGATCTTAAGCGCTTCTCTTGTAGCCAGCGGTCACTGGGATGAGCAAGTGCTTTTAATCGAAACAATTTTTTTGCAGAACAATGACCAAATTAAAGGGCACTTTTTCCTGCTGCCGGAAACCGGCGCTCTAAACAGGCTTTTCGAAGCGTTGGGTATACCTGCATAATGCTGATAGAAACGGAGGTAGCATAACTTTGGGTAAGAGAATCCTGATTGTAGATGATGCTGCATTTATGAGAATGATGATTAAAAATATCGTCACGAAAAATGGCTATGAAGTGGTAGGTGAGGCTGAGAACGGGCAGGCTGCTTTGGAATTATATAAGGAGCACAAACCCGACCTGGTGACTATGGATATCACCATGCCTGAGATGAGCGGCATTGAGGGTGTGAAGGCCATCCGCCAGTTTGACCCTGCCGCCAACATAATCATGTGCAGCGCTATGGGCCAACAGGCCATGGTAATGGATGCTATTCAGGCGGGGGCAAAAGATTTTATCGTTAAGCCCTTCCAGCAGGACCGCATCCTTCAGGCTATCGAGAGAGTCCTGGCCAGAGCAGGCCAATAAAAAAATAATTGTATAACTAGGCTGGGATGATTAAATCATGGATGTCCTGTCTCAAAACGAAATAGACGCTTTGCTGGATGCGTTGTCCACGGGCGAAGTTAAGATTGAAGAACTTAAAGGAACCGCACAACAGGTTAATTATAAAAACTATGATTTCCGGCGCCCGAATAAATTTTCCAAGGAACAGCTGCGTACCCTCCAGGCGTTGCATGGTGTCTTCGCACGTATCCTGTCGAACTTTTTAACCGGATATCTGAGGAACAACATTCAGGTTGAGGTCGCTTCTGTGGATCAAATGACTTATGAGGATTTTATTGGTTCAATACCAAGTCCGGCGGTCCTTACTGTTTTTTCCTTGGAGCCTTTAAAGGGTACGGCCATGGTGCAGTTTGATCCTATGTTTCTTTTCCCCATGATCGACCTGTTCTTCGGGGGGAAAGGGGAAGCCCCGGGCTCAGTCCGGGAGTTTACCGACATCGAACTTGCTGTGGCGCGCAATCTGGCCGAAAAGGTCTTGGAAAACCTGGCCCTGGCCTGGAAGGACATTATTCAGGTCAAGCCGGTTATTACTTCTGTGGAGACCAACCCTCACCTGCACCAGATATTATCTTTTAATGAAATTGTGGCCCTGATCACCCTGACTACCCAGGTAGGCGACGCAACCAAAGGATTTATTAACCTTTGTCTGCCCTTTCCTTTATTGGTTCCTGTAGTCTCCCAACTGGCTTATCACAAAAGCTTTAAACCCGACACTACTGATATTAGTATTCAGGAAACAAAAAGACTACAATACTGGCTCGGCTTTCCAATGATAGAACTGACGGTTTTGACCGGCCAAACCCAGATAACCGTTCATGATTTTTTACAGTTGCAGGAAGGTGACGTGTTGCTTCTGAACAGTAAGGTAGATCAGGATATGGACCTGTATGTAGGAGAATCTTTGAAATTTAAAGCTCAGCCAGGTACGCTGGGGAACCAGCTCGCCGTACAAATTACCGCGTTGACGTCGGGAGGTGAGCAAGATGACTAACAAGCTTCTGAAACAGGAAGAAATAGACGCGCTCCTGAACGGTCAGGAGCCGGAATCTGACCATCCGGAAAAATATGTGGAACAAGAAAAACATGGACCACTGGAGTCTGCCGGGGTGGATTCTACCGGAGAGCAAAATGCTGCTCAAGCAAACGGGGCGGTATTGGTAACGGAACAGCCGGCTATGGGGCTGTCGTTATTAACAGACGAAGAAAAAGACGCCCTGGGGGAGGTCGGCAACATATGTATGGGTTCTTCGGCAACCACCCTGTCCATGCTGCTCAACCAGCCGGTACACATAACCAGCCCAAGGGTGACGATCACCACCATGGAAGAGCTTTTCAACAGTTTCGTTACTCCTCATATGTCCATACGCGTGCGTTTTATAGAAGGACTTTCCGGTTATAATCTTTTGATCATGAGAGTACAAGACGCCGCTGTCCTGGCCGACTTGATGATGGGCGGCGACGGTATAAGCGCATCTGATGAGCTTGCTGAAATTGGCATCAGCGCAGCTTCCGAAGCCATGAACCAGATGATCGGGGCCGCATCTACGGCTATGGCTACGATGTTTAGCCGTACTGTAAATATATCTCCCCCCGTAACAAAAATTTATCATAGCCCTGAAGAATTAACCTCTCTGGAGCAAAGCCAGGTGGTGGTCGTTTGGTTTAAAATGACCATCGGCAGCGTCCTCGATACCCAGATCATGCAGGTAATGGATATGGATACAGCCAGGGAAGAAGCCGGTTTAATTCTGGGCCAGTTGTTAAAAGCGGAAGGGGAAGAATGTTTACCTATTCAAGAAGAGCCGCATGCGCAGGCTGCAAACCATTCATCTCTGCCGGAACAGCAGGCCCGTATTGAAACCTCCCGCGCCAGGCCGCCTGCGGCAAGAAGGCCTGCGGCGACTCAATCCGGTCTTGATCAGCAGCGTTTGGAGCTGATACTGGATATCCCTTTGAAAGTTACGGTCCTCCTGGGCCGGACCAGGTGGCCGATTAAAGATATACTGGAGCTGACGCCCGGATCTGTGGTTGAACTGCAAAGCCTTGTGGACGAGCCGGTGGAAGTGCTGATAAACGGTACCCTGGTGGCGATGGGGGAAGTGGTGGTTGTAAATGAAAACTTTGGAGTACGGCTCACCAACATCATTAAACCGGAGGAAAGGCTGCAAAAACTCAGGAAATAAGGATGCCCTGAAATAAATCTTTAGCCTGACAACAGGACATATTTTTTTTATTTCCCCTACTATATTAATTCCAGGTTTTTGGTTATATTTAATGGTAATATAGGGAGGGAGAATTTGAAAATTTACGCCATAGGTGATATGCACTTTTCTTTCAGCCGTCCGGTTGACCCGTTACGCTGGGATGATGTCGAAACCTACAAGCCGATGGATATATTCGGGGCGGAATGGCGCGGACACTACCGAAAAATATATGACAACTGGGTTAAGATAATAAATAATGAAGATATTGTTCTAATACCCGGTGATTTTTCATGGGCCATGAAACTGAGCGAGGCGCGCTACGACCTGGATTTCCTGGGCTTACTGCCGGGGACCATTGTGGGTATACCAGGAAACCATGATCTCTGGTGGCAAAGTCTTTCACGTGTGCGCGAAGCGCTGCCTCCAAACATGAGATTGCTCCAGAATGATCATACTGAGGTCGGCAATGTTTCGCTTTGTGGTTCAAGGGGCTGGCTTTGCCCGGGAGCAGAATATTTCAGTGACCATGACCTTAAAATATACCGCAGGGAGTTAATAAGGATGGAGAATTCCTTAAAGAGCGCTGGTCCTGCCGGTAAGGAAATTATTGTAATGATGCATTTTATGCCTGTTAATGATCGCCACGAGAAGAATGAATTTATTGAAATGTTTCAATATTACCGGGTAAACACCGTGGTTTACGGCCATTTACACGGAGCGGCAACCAGGCTTCGGCTTCCAGGCCGCGCCTGGGGGATAAAGTTCCAATTGGCCAGTGCGGACTTTCTGCATTTCGCGCCTGTATTAATAAAGGACGAGGGCTTAATATGAATACTGAAGCAGTTTTATTCGACCTGGACGGTACTCTGGTGGATTCACTTCCTTTAATAGTACGTACCTACCGCCATGTATTCAAGGAAATGGACATACCATGGGGAAATGATGATGTCGTGAAAATGATCGGCCTCCCCTTGAAAGATATCGGACGCCGCTTTGTGGGTGAAGCGGCCCCTGCTTTTGAAGAGCGGTACCAGTACTATTACCACCGGGACCATGACCTCTATACCCGCCTTTTCCCAGGCACACTGGAGATGCTGGAAAGTCTTAAAAGCCAGGGGATTCGATTGGGCATCGTTACTTCAAAGGGAAAGCCCGGCACAACCAGGACAGCTGCCTTTACCAGGCTTGACGCTTACATGGATGTGATGATTACCGCCCACGACGTGGCGAGACATAAGCCTGACCCGGAACCCATCTTAACAGCTCTGGCAACCTTGCATGCGCAGGCTGAAAGGACTATTTTTATTGGGGACAGCAGTTATGATATCCTCACCGGGAAAAACGCAGGATGCCTTACTTTGGGAGTCGCCTGGGGACTCGACAGCCGTACGGAACTGGAGAAACTCAGCCCTGACGGCATACTTGCAAGCTGGGAGGAACTTCAGGAGTATCTATAACTTGGAGGGACCTTTGGTATATAAAACGCGCCCGGTAGATAGTTATGGATCAAGGCGGGAACTGGAGGATAACAGATTGATCGTGGGATTATTGACGGTTGAGCTCTTTCTTGGTGAAGCAAATTCCCTAAAGGAGAAACGAAGATTGCTAAAAGGCCTTATCGACCGGATCAAAGCCCGCTTTAACGTATCAGTTGCCGAAGTAGGCGAACAGGACACCTGGCAGCGCTCCGTGGTGGGTGTTTCTTTCGTCAGCTGTGAGCAGGCTCATGTCCACCAGGTTTTAGCGGCGGTGGTAAGATTCATAGAGCGCCAGGGTACGGTCCTGATCACCGACTATCAAACCGAGTTGCTTTAACTGTCGATTTGAGGCAGGAGGATATGCTGCTGTCTTCGTAGAAGACTCTGTAAAATATTTCTTTACGGGGGGGCATATTATGAGTCAGGAGCTGATTTCAGCTGCCAGAAACAAAGCCGGGGATTATTTTCGCCAGGGGTATAATTGCTCGGAATCCATTTTCCTCGCCTTCCGGGATCTCGTGGCCCCGGAGCTGGATGCGGGGCTGGTTAAAATGTTTACCGGTTTTGGCGGTGGCCTCGGTCACGCCGGCTGCATGTGCGGGGCTTTAAGCTCAGCGGAAATGATCATCAGCCTTTTTACTGGACGGACCAGTAACCAGGAGGACCGCGAGGTAAGCTATCAAGCCGCCCGGGAGTACCACGATCTGTTTAACGAGCGTTTTGGCGGGACCTGCTGCCGCGCTCTGAACCCCCATTCTTTTGACACACCCGAACATCTCAAAAACTGTCTTAAAATTACCGGCAACACCGGGAAGCTATTAATGGAATATCTAATTCAAAAAGGTCTGGTGGCCTAAAGGATGCAGAAAAAAGGCGGCGCCTGAAAAACGCCGTCTTTTTTCTATAATGTTAACGGAAGCAAAAGAACCGTCCCCCTGCTTGCCGGCTTTGCATTTAAACGGGGAGCAGCCCCCGGCTTTTGCCATCCATGAATACCTGTCCCGCCGGCGGTCCCTCACCGTTGAAGGCCAAGGCAGGTGGTCAGACGCAGACGCTGTTTACCGGACACCTTCCCCGCGCTTCTATTATGGCCGGAGGTAGTGCTTCTTATGCGAAAAATTCATCAATCAATCACCGCGCAGGGGCCGCAGGCGGCGCACTTGCCGCAGGCGTCACACACGCCGAGGTCACTGTAAAAGGAGTCAACCTCGAGGAGGTAGTTATAGCATTTCTGCTTGTCCAGTCCCTTTGTGGTCAGTGCCCCGGAGGGGCATTTTTTAACGCAAGCCAGGCATTTCCCCCGAAGGTAAAAAAGACATCGCTGCACCGCCGGACGGGGTGATGGGGAGAGAGGCAGGTCGATGACCAGGCTGCCGAAACGGCCGGCACAGCCGTAAGCGGTAATCAGCATTTGGTGCAGGCCGAATTCCCCCAGGCCACAGATGTAAGCCACGTGTTTATGGGACCAGCGGGAGCAAAGCTGTACCGGGTCAAAGTTGTGGGTGGGCTGCTGCCATGCTGCTTTCACTCCATTACTGGCGAGGGTAGCTGCAATTTCCTTACAACACAAGCTGATCAAAGCGTTGGTTTCGATGTAGGCTATAGCCCAGGATCTGGCCACATAAGGATGCTCCCGGTTGTTTTCAACCAGCTGCTTGGTGAACGGCAAGAAAAAGGCCAGCACAGTCGCCGCTTCCGGCAGCAGGTCATCTGGCAGCAAATGGCCGGGACCCACGGCAGTTTTCAGCTGTTGAAAAAGGGGGTCGGCCGCTTGCGCATAACCCAATAGCGGCGCGCGGTAGGCAGTCTGACCACCCAATTGGTTTTCTGTAATGACTCTGTTAATCGTGTTTTCAATGAGGTCTTTCATACAGTCTGTAATCACCTACTTAATAAGGAGTTTTGCCTTGGTGCCTTAAAGGAGAGGCCGTTTCTCAATATTATAACAAAATAAAAGGAGACTGCTTGCGGCCGGAGAATATTATTTTCATTCAAATGATATATCGGAGGTGCAAGTACTGAAACTGGAAACTCCCGCTGTTAACCCCTATCTGGCTGTAATACTGGCGGTGGTTGCCACCGCTTTTTCGTCAATATTTACAAAACTAGCCTTTGCTCCGCCGAATGTGATAGCTTTTTACCGGCTGGCCTTTACCGTGTTATTGCTAACCCCGCTGGCGCTGAACTCCTCCGGGCGCCGGGAGCTCAGGCAGATACCCGGGCGGGATCTGGCGATGGCGACACTGGCCGGGGCCTTTCTGGCTTTGCATTTCGCTGTGTGGATTGCCTCCCTTCAGTACACCTCCGTGGCCAGTTCCACTGTGTTGGTTACCATGCAGCCGCTATTTGTAGTAACCGGCGGATTCTTTTTCTTCAAGGAGAAGATTCCCCTGCGTGGCCTGGCCGGGGGCGCCGCAGCGCTGTCCGGCAGCGTTATCATTGGTTTAGGAGACTTTCAGGCTGGCGGACAAGCTTTGTGGGGAGATATACTGGCCTTTAGCGGCGCCTTTATGGTAGCCCTCTACATCCTGATCGGGCGCAGCCTGCGGAGCAGGCTTTCCCTTTTTCCCTATGTTTTTCTCGTTTATGGTACTTCGGCATTCTTTTTACTCCTGATTAATCTGGCTAGCCGTACGCCGCTGTTCCCATATCCGGTTATGGACTGGGTTTGGTTTCTGGCCCTGGCCGTGGTGCCCACCATATTTGGGCATACCGTTTTCAACTGGGCGTTGCGCTATGTGAAGGCAGCGGTGGTTTCTGTCAGTATCCTGGGTGAACCGGTCGGAGCCACACTGATGGCCTATTTTATTTTTAAAGAGGTCCCGGGACCGCTGCAAATAACAGGAGGGCTTGCCATTATAGCGGGGCTCTATATCTTTATTACTGCTTCACGTGGCAAGTGACTACTGTATTTATTTATTATCAACGACATCATGGTTTTACCGGGAAAGAAGGATAAAAACCGGTTAATGTTGAAATTAAGTTACTCAATGAATCAACGAGGCACGGGAGTGTTCGCCCGGCAGATTGATTTAATCTTAAAAAAAGGGGGAAAAGGGTTTTGAAAAAAAACAGGTATCTATTGGTCCTGGTGGCTTTGCTGGCCTTAGCCTTGATGGCTGCCGGCTGCGGCGGCGCCAAGGAGACACCCAAGGCGGCTGGTGGAGACACCATTAAGATTGGGTTCCTGGGGGGGTTGACCGGTGGACACGCTCACTATGGAATTGAAACTCTGAAAGGGATGCAGATGGCCGTCGACGACATCAACAGCGCCGGCGGGGTTAACGGCAAAAAACTGGAGATCGTCCAGGGAGACCACGGCAGCAACAGCAGTGAGGCCGCTAACGTTACGCAAAAGCTGATCACCCAGAAGGTGTCTGCCATTGTCGGCGACCCGACCACTGGTATTACCAAATCGGCCGCCCAGATTTGCCAACCGGCCAAGGTTGTCCTGCTCTCGGCAGGGGCTGTCGGCCCGGGAGTTGTTGAAATTGGTGACTACATATACCGCGATACCTTGCTTGACGCGGTTGCGGCGCCGGCGGTGACCAGATATTTAGCCGAAGATCTCAAGTGGAAAAAAGTAGCCCTGGTTACAACTACCGGCCTTTCCTACAGCGAAGGGCTGACCAGTATCTTTAAACCGGCGCTGGCCAAGTATGGTATGGAAATTGTGGCCGAACAGAGCATCATGGAAAAGGACACCAACTTCAGCGCCCAGGTCACGGCCCTCAGCCAGAAACAATTTGACGGGGTGGTTTTCACCGGCTATTATACCGAGGGCGCTCTGTTCATGAAAGAAATGCGCAAGCAGGGGCTCAACCAGGTGATGGCCGGAGGTGACGGCCTCTTGGGTAAAGAACTTTACGAACTGGGCGAAAATGCCGTTCAGGGGAGTATGGTTTACGCCGGTTTTGCGGTGGACACCCAGAACGCCACCGGCAAGACCAAAGAATTCATTGAGAAATACAAAGCCAAGAACAACAATGCCCTGCCCGACATGTTCCCCGCTCAGGGCTATGACGCGGTAATGCTCCTGGCAGACGCCATGAAGGCGGCCAATAGCAGCGATCCCACCGTTTTCAAGGATAAGCTCGCTCAGACCAAGGACTGGCAAGGCGTTACCGGTACGATTACTTTCGACGAAAAGCGCGAACCGATCAAGAGCCCGGTCTACCTGCAAGAGGTGAAGGGACAGGCTTTTGCGGTCAAAGCGGTTATCCCCATCACACAATAATGCCGCCGACGGCGCTATAACTATAAAGCGAACAGTCCTTTAGATAGAGATCGTTTGCCATATGGGTCGCGGGCCTGCCAAAGTACAACTGTTACCGGAGGACGTTCCTTATTTGAATAAGGCTCGAAATCCTGACGCTGGCCCTTGGCAGGCCGCGGCTGATTTTAATTTTTACACGGGTATTCGTGCAGCAAAGGTCCTTTCGACAGTTGCCGTCCCGGATGGGCTCTTGAAGCAATAGGAGGTAGTAGAATGTTCTGGCAGCAGTTCTGGCAGCAGCTGGTTAACGGGGTGACCCTGGGCTCCACTTACGCCTTAATAGCCCTGGGTTATACCATGGTTTACGGTATCATTCAACTTATTAATTTTGCGCATGGCGAGGTCTACATGATCGGGGCTTTTACCGGCCTGATTATGGTAACTGTGTACAAAGTCAATTTTATGGTTGCAATCCTCGCTGCCATGCTGGTTTGCATTCCGCTGGCAATTCTTATTGAGAGAGTCGCCTACCGTCCTTTGCGCAGATCTACCAGGCTGGCCCCCCTGATTTCCGCCCTGGGGGTCTCCATTTTTCTGCAGACACTGATTACGCTGATTAAAGGCGGCCCGAACCCGCTGGCTTTTCCCCAGGTAATTCAGGATACTGTTTACGTACTGGGGCCGGTCAGGTTTTCCACAGTCCAGGTCCTCATATTAGTCATGGCCAGCCTTTTGATGGTGTTCCTGCAATTTACCGTGAAATACACCAGGATCGGCAAGGCCATGCGGGCCACCTCGGAAGATTATGAAACCGCCAGCTTAATGGGCATCAACGTCAATCGTGTTGTTTCATTTACCTTCGCGGTGGGCGCGGCTCTGGCCGGAGCAGGCGGTGTACTGGTGGGCATGTATTTTAATTCAATCCATCCCTTTATGGGTGTGAGTGTCGGTCTCAAATCCTTCTGCGCGGCGGTGGTCGGGGGAATCGGCAGTATTCCGGGAGCCATGCTGGGTGGAATATTCCTCGGGATTGCCGAGGTAATGGGTGTTGCCGCGGGATTTGACACCTATAAAGAGGCGATAGCCTTTGGATTCCTGATCTTGGTTTTACTTTTTAAACCGACAGGCCTGTTGGGCCTTCCGATACAAAGGAAGGTGTAGGGTTTATGGAAGCCTTTGTTAATGTGTTGACCAACCCTTATTACGTCCAAGTTGCAACCATGATGGGCATATTTCTGATTGCAGCCCTGGGGCTGCACCTGATTACAGGTGTTACCGGACAGTTTTCCTTCGGGCACGCTGCCTTTTTGAGCATAGGCGCCTATAGTTCAGCTTTGATGACCATCCACCTGCACACCCCCTTTATCCTGAACATGCTTGCCGGCGGGCTGATGGCAGCCCTGTGGGGTGTCCTTCTGGGGTTTCCCAGCCTCCGGTTGACCGGAGATTACCTGGGAATCACCACCCTGGGCTTCGGTGAAATTGTACGGGTGGTATTTATTAACATGAAAATCACGGGAGGAGCCGGCGGGCTGGGCGGTATACCCAGAGAAACAAATATTTTAATTGTTTATATTGTTGTGGCGCTGACCATCTGGGGTCTCTACCGCATCCAGAATTCCCGCTTCGGACGGGCTCTGGCCGCTATCCGTGAGGATGAAATTGCCGCCGAGTCCATGGGTATCAACCCACTTCTCTATAAAATACAAGGCTTTGCTCTCGGGACCTTCTTTGCCGGGATCAGCGGCTCCCTTTTTGCACACATGATGCAGTATCTCAATCCAGCGGACTTTGGTTTTGCAAGGTCATTTGAGATTTTGAACTACGTGGTTTTGGGCGGACTCGGCAGTATTCCGGGGGCTATTCTTGGTACGGCTGTCCTGTCTCTGGCGCCTGAATTTTTGCGGTTCGTTCAAGAGTACAGGATGCTAATTTACGGCGCCCTGATGGTTTTGATGATGATTTTCCGCCCCCATGGCCTGCTGGGCGGGGTGGATTTTGCCCGGCTGTACAAAAAAATCAAGAATAAGCGCAAGTCTGTAGAGAGTAATAATGCTGAAGGCATATAAACATTGCATTTTCTATAGGCATGTTGGACCAGGTCGTAGGCCGTAGGGCGTAAGGCGTAAAATACTAGCGCAGGATGTTAGTGCTTAAGATATATGACGGCCTTCAAGAAGACCTAAAAGAAATGCAGTATATACTACGCCCTACGCCTTACGACCTAAACGATGTCGGTTGGATTAAATTAGATGTTTTTAAATAAACCCTGTATAAAAGGAATTATTTACTGAGGTGCATTTATGTCTTTATTACTGGAGCTGGAAGACGTAACCATCCGTTTCGGTGGTTTGATCGCTGTTGACCACGTCAGCCTTCAGTTGGAGGAAGGTCAGGTGGTGGCTTTAATCGGACCCAACGGGGCCGGTAAGAGCACTGTTTTCAACGTGATTACCGGTATTTATCCCCCTACCGGCGGCAAGGTGCTATTTAAGGGCGCTGATATCACAACCATGAAACCATACGCCATCACAGCCCGCGGCATTGCGCGGACCTTCCAAAATATTCGTCTTTTTAAAAACCTCTCTGTTATTGATAACATTAGAATAGGTTGTCACTGCCGCAGCAAGGCGGGAATAATCGGGGCGCTAACCAGGCTGTCCGGTTTCAAGGAAGAGGAAAGAATTATTATCGAAAAATCCCTGGCCGTTATGGATGTGGTCGACCTGACCCCCAAAAGGGAAGAGCTGGCCAAGAACCTTTCCTACGGTGAGCAGAGGCGGCTCGAAATAGCCAGGGCTTTGGCGGCTGAACCATTGCTTTTGCTGCTGGACGAACCGGCTGCCGGGATGAACCCGCTGGAGAAGCAGACTTTAATGCAGATGCTGCAGCGTATCAGGACGATGGGCGTTACTATCCTGCTGGTAGAGCACGATATGAAATTCGTCATGAGTATTTCCGACCGTGTGGACGTATTGGATTACGGGCAGAAAATTGCTTCGGGCACGCCGGCGGAAATTCAGAACGACCCTGCGGTAATTGCCGCCTACCTTGGGAAGGAAGTGGTTTAGAGGATGCTCCTGGCTGTTGAAAACCTTACCGTTTCTTATGGGGGTATCCAGGCCTTAAGAGGTATTTCCTTTACCGTGGAGGAGGGTGAAGTGGTGACCCTGATCGGCGCCAACGGGGCCGGAAAAAGCACTACTTTAAAAACCATCTGCGGCTTGGTCCGGCCCCAGTCAGGTAATGTCTCTTACCAGGATGAGTCACTGCATAAAGCGTCACCCCACCAAATCGTTTCCATGGGAATATCTCAGGTGCCGGAGGGGCGGCGTGTTTTTACCAGGCTGACCGTGCTGGAAAACCTTGAGATGGGCGCCTATACACGGAACAAACAGGAAACCAGGCAATCGCTGGAAAGTGTTTTTGAGAGGTTCCCGCGCCTTAAGGAGAGGAAAAATCAGCTTGCTGGAACCTTGAGCGGGGGAGAACAGCAGATGTTGGCTATGGGTCGGGCCTTGATGTCCAGGCCCCGCTTGCTCCTTCTTGATGAACCTTCCATGGGGCTGGCGCCGATGCTGGTGAGAGAGATATTTTCGATTATTACTGAAATCAACCGGTCGGGCATGACCATACTGTTGGTGGAACAGAATGCCAACATGGCGCTATCTATTGCCAAGCGGGCTTATGTACTGGAAACAGGTCAAATTGTACTTTCAGGCTTGGCCGCCGAGATGGCCCGTAATCCGGAAGTGCGCAAAGCTTATCTCGGTGAGTAACGAAAGTGCAGGAGGGTAGAAAAGTGAAAAGGCCCGATTTTGATTCTTTCAGGACTATTTTTCTGGAATGCCTGGGGCAGTCCACCAACCTGGAGCCTTTAAACAGCGCTGCGGCCAGGTGGGATGGACTTGGCGACCTGGAGATGCGAGGTCAAATTCTGGAGTCGGTTAATGCCAAACTGCAGGATAGCTGCGGTTTGAGCTTTGAGGTCAACCACCGGCTGCTTAAGGTAGAAGGTCCGGTGGAAAGCGTGATCATCCAGGCTTATCACGAGTTGAACACTATTTATCTGGTTGAAAAAATCAACAACAAGATTAGGGGGCGGCTCAATTAATCGGACGAAATGTAAATTAACTAAAAGTAAATAATTTTTTGAATTTTTAGTTTTACATAGAAGGAATTTTTAAAAGGCGGTTGAATATAATAAATTGAGGTTGGTAGGACGGTCACTTTGCCAGGCCGCTTGTCAAAAATACCATCCTCTTATAATGGTTAATGGGGGTATAGAACCGGCTCCGGCCTGCCACATGGGGTTTTTACGATCATGTGGCAATGACGGAACGTAGTGTCGGTTTGTAATTTGCGCCCATTCAACCATTATTTTTATTTTTAGGCGAGAGGGGGGTGGTAAAAAAGGAAAGTAATCAACAAGCGCTTGCCATGAGAAAAATATGGAATTATCTCACATCTTGTTTATTGTTGGGTAACAGGGTCCATACTGACTTGGCGAAAAATTGAGAGGGAGTGAGATTATGTCAGTTGAAAAGGCAACGCTGCCAAGGTGGATTCCTCTACTGGGTGGATTGCTGGGCAGTACAACCTGTGGTTTGCTGCTGTATGCCTTTAGTGTTTTTATCAAGCCCCTGAGGGCGCAGTTTGGTTGGACAGCTGCTGAAGTATCACTGGCTTACGCCATTGCCGTGCTTATATTCGGTCTCATGACATTCCCTGCGGGAAAATTAAGCGATAAATTCGGCCCCAGGCCGGTAGTTGTTATCGGGGGAGCTATCGTTGGTATCGGCTTCTTCCTGACTTCAACTATCGAGACCAAATTTCAACTATACCTCTACTACGGCCTTATCGCCGGTTTTGGCGGCGGCCTGGTCTACCTTCCGCCAATTTCCACCGCGCCCAAATGGTGGCCCGACCGGAGGGCGCTGGCTACCGGTATCGCAGTGGTCGGCCTCGGTTTGGGCTCGTTCATCATGGGTCCGCTGGCTACCGGCATGATCAACTCTTTTGGTGGGGCGCTGCCCGTATTTAAGTATGTCGGTATTGCAATGTTCTTTATGGCTATTATTGCCGGGCTGTGCCTGCAGAACCCTCCGCCCGGCTACAAGCCGGCCGGCTGGAACCCGCCGGCGCCTAAGGCGGGGGCGCCGAAGGTGGGCAGGGACTATACCTTCGGCGAGACGATCCGGACAGTCCAGTTCTGGATGCTTTATCTGGCTTACTTCTGCGGCTCATTTGCCGGGCTGATGGTCATCGGGGTTATGGCGGCCCACGGGATTAATGAAATGAATAAAGAGGCGGCTGTCCTCGCGGGTGTTGCAGTAAGCGCCCTTCCCAAGGAATTGACGGCTAAAATCGCCATGCAGGCTGCTCTTGCCACCAGCAGCTTGAATGCCGCCAACGCCCTGGTGCGGATATTGATCGGCGCCATCGCCGACAAGACCGGAACGAGGATTTGTTTCCTGGTAACCTTTGTCCTCCAGGTAGCCGCCATGCTGCTCCTGTTCCCGGTTGGGAAAACCCTTTTCCTCCTCTGTGTTGTTGCCATTATCATTGGCTGGAACTATGGAGCCATGTTTACCCTGTTCCCTGCCACTTGTTTGCAGTACTTCGGCCCGACGGCTCAGGGGTCAAACTACGGCCTGCTGTTTACCTCCTGGGGCATTGCCGGCTTCGTAGCGAACTTACTGGCCGGTAGAATGTTTGATATCTTTGGAACCTACATGATGTCGTTTACGGTAGGCGCTGTTTTGGTTGCGGTTGGTGTTATAGTTCTAGCCATAACCAAACAGCCGCAGAGGCTATCGGCAGATGCAAAAGCCGGGTCCGCCCACCTGTCAAGCTAATAACAATTAAGGTGTTTATAGACCATGTAGAGCGTCCTGTATTGCACGGGGCGTTCTGCTATTTGTCGCTTAAAAATCCGCCAGGAAGCGGCAGCGTAAGACCACAGGCCGACGGGCCGGCAAATTTGTTTTGACATAAAAATAAAATGGCGCCTTCTCTCAAGACGCCTTAAAGTAGGGGGCTATTTATAAATATACAGGTATAAGTATATTATTCTTTGATTTTCTTTCTAACGAAATAACCCTGCGGGTCAATAACTTCCCGGATTAAACGGACTTCCTCTACCGTCGGAGGCTCAAATTCGTAAACATCATCGGGAATAATCAGTTTAAAACCGGTGGCTTCCTGTACGCTATTAACCGTTTCGCCGGGCATGGTGGCGATTAGTTTCATCCGTTTGGTTTCATCGTCAAAACCCATAAGGGCTTTGGTGGTGATCACCCTGTAGGGGCCCTGTCCGACCAGGCCGGCGCGCCAACGGGCGTTGGGAGAACCGTCCAGGTAGCCGGGGCTGGTGATGTAATTTATCTTCTCTGCGAAACGTCTCGGCTCGTGTACCATGATAATGATGGTGCGCTCGCAGGAGCAGGCCATATCGCTGGCGCCGCCGCTGCCGGGCAGACGGGTTTTGGGCTTCTGGTAGTTTTCCGGAAACTTGCCCATCATGGTGGAGTTCAGGTTGCCATACGGGTCGATCTCAGCGCCGCCGATAAAGCCGAAGTCGCAAAAGCCGCGTTGGGTCAGCTCAAAGGCTGAGTTGAGGCCGAGCAGGTAGTTGGCCTTGTATGTGGTCCTGGATCCACCCACAGAAAGGGGCAGGCCGCGGGAAAGCTCGGGACCGACGGCGCCTGCCTCAAATACCGGGACGATGCCGGGGCCGTGCGTCAACTGGGCCAGGGTAATGGCCACCATAGGCAGGCCGGTGCCGGCGAACACTACTTTATTATCAATCAGGGTTCGCGACCCAGCGACTACGATCATCTCTTGAGGAGTAAAGTCTTCAGAATAATTTGCCATTTATTGCCACCCCCTAACCTAATACCGTGTAGCCTGCATCAAGGCGAATGCCGGGCTCGATTTTTTGAATATACTGAATCTGGCTGAGCGGAAGCTTGTTGATAAATTCGGTTGTGTTCTCTACTCCAAATATATAGGTGTCGTAGTAGTCCTGGAGCGGAGCAGGATCCCCTTTACGTAACTTCTCGCAGGCTCCCCTGAATTCGGCGGTGTGTTTTTCGTCGAAGTAATAGAGTCCGTTGGAGTTGCCCGGGTAAGCTCCGTACGGCACTTCAATGACGGCGTCGACACTGAAGAACGGTATGCTGACCCGGTTCGGGTACCGTGTCATGTCGTCGTGCTCGATCAGGCGGTCACAGGTAACAATGGTGTGCGCGGAAGCCATGGCAATTTCCGGACAGGTAAATAACGGACCCTGGATCCGGCAATTGCCGTAGATGTCAGCCTCCTGAACGTGCACCAGGGCAACGTTCGGGTGTGAGGCAGGCAGGAGCATAATCGGCCGCCCGGTGAAGGGGCATTCAATGACCTTGGCCCTGTTGGTTTGGAGCATATCGCTGCCAAGGGGACTGCGGCAAGGAATAAACGGCAAGCCAATGGAGGCTGCTTTAAAGCGGGCGGACATGTTGTAGTTGCTCCAGTCTTCGAGCTCCACCTTATTGTTTTCAGCCAGGTAGCGTAAAAGCGGGGAAATACCGAAAGCTTCGTGTGCGAAGTAGGCAAATTCCATTCTTTTGATACTGTTTTTGCTTTCGTCCAAAGCCATAGCTCCGGCCAAATATTCAGGCGCAAGTCCGGCGGATTGGAAAGAAAGGGTTAAATCTTTTCTTCCCTGCCTGATAATCTCATGTACGATTGCAACTGGTTGCCGGGCGTTAACAAAACCAGCAATGCCGACATTGTCTCCATCCTTGACAAATTTTTGCACGGCCTCTTTGAGGCTCATTCTTTTGTCTCTTTTGGATTTATCTTTGTTTGCCAGGAACTGTCTGGCCTCATCCGGTGATAGGCCTGTCCATTCAATCATTGGCTCTCTCCCCCTGGTTTCTGTAATCCGGGCATCCAAAATTTGCACAGATTTACTCCCGCCGACGAACCGGGACGCTGTTTACATGAATTCTTGGGAGCTGTGGCACGGCAGTCTGGTACTTAACAACAGGTTATAATACAACAGATACTTTACGTTCCTTTCTTCATAGAAAAATATTTCTATTCCGAAATTCCTGCATCATCGACCCGTGACTAGATGGTTTCCCATCCCCGTCGAAAGGGAGCTTTACAGGCTTAAATTCCCGAAGAACTTCCGGCGCTCAAATTTCGGGCAACGCTTCTTGCATATCCTTCAGGTTGACAGCAGCATGAACGTCACGGTCATGGACTTTGTGCCATGAAAGAAATATATTTCTATATTTTAATTAACAATTTGGAACCCCCCACTAAATACTATATGTTGTTTATGGTTACCTGCCGCCAGCACCTTTTTAACCTGGTGTGCCAATTTATGCCAGATGTAAACAGCCAGAAACCTTTCCTTTCTACAAAAGTTTTTTAGATTTAAACCTTCTCCACCTTCCTTACAAGCAAATTCTATCGTTCTTATAAACAATAGACCATTGTCTGAAGGAACAGTATGGATCTATCTTTGGGACTAGTACTTTAGATACAATCCATGGGTGAGAAGTTAATAAATGGCTATGAATAACCGGCTTCTTGTTTTGCAGTAAAGGTTATCACCCCAGATCAAGGAATATCTTGTGTACCCTGCAAGTATAAATAGATTGTCTTATAGAACGAGAGGAACTAACCGGTTGACCATGAGGACTAGGACGCCGGATACATTGTCAGAATATTAAAACATTGATAAGATCGTTTTGCAGCAAGTATTATCTTTGGCTCAGGATTATTTATAGCCCGAAAAACCTGAGCATGAGCATGCTTTTGAGGAACAGGAGCGCATATAGAGATTAACCGATATGATTATCCGTAATTTCCTTCATTATTAGATGGGCAGATACCGTAAGGCGGCTAATAGCTGAGAGGGGGTGGCCTGGTAAGTCTGCTGGAATGGGGAAGTGGGCTGGATATTAGAAAAGTTTTTTAAAGGGAGGCAAAAAAATGACAAACAATGTAAGCTCTAAAATTAAAAATATTTCCACTCTGGAGTACAAGGAAAAAGAGTTTGAATACTGGGGTCCGACCCCCGACGAAGCCAGAAAAATAATGGTCAATAAGTCGCACGGTCTGCGCGATAAAAGACACACTTTAAAGGATGCGGTAGCCAAGTTTATCAAGGACGGGATTAACATCGGAATTGGCGGTTTTGTTAACACCAGGGTTCCCGTAGCTATCATACATGAAATCATCAGACACGGGGCAAAAGATTTGACCCTTTCCTTCCAGTCCAACTCAATTTGTCCCGAGCTTCTGGCAGGAGCGATGATCCTCGATCCTGACCGGGTTTCGATCAAGCGGGTGGAGCTGGCCTGGTGGGGGTATGAAATTATCGGCATTGCCCCCATGGTGCGCTATCTGACCACCAATGGAATGATCGAGATGGACGATTACACCAACTACGGTATGTCCGCCAGGTTTAAAGCCGCGGCCATGGGGATACCTTTTATCCCGGTCAGGGACCACGGCGGTTCAGATATGGAGTTGATTAACAGGGGCAAGATGATCGAATGTCCCTTTAGCGGCAAGAACGTTTACCTGCTGCCGGCCTGCCATCCCGATGTCGGCATCGTCCATACCACGGCAGCTGATATGTACGGCAATGCCAGGATTTTTGGGGCGCATTGCACCTGCCCCGAGATCGCGATGGCGGCTACCTACACGATCATGACGACGGAAAAGGTGATCCCGACTGAAAACATCAGGTCCTATCCCAACCTGACCGAAATTCCATATCCCGCTGTAGACACAGTGACCGAAGTGCCTTTTGGAGCTACACCTGGAGCGAGTTACGGCAACTACTGGTTTGACATGGATCACCTGAAAATGTTCCGCAGCCTCTGCGAGGACTTCCGCAAGACCGGCAACAAGGAAGGGCTCCAGAAGTACTACGATGAGTATATCTTCAGCTGCCAGACCTTTGACGAGACCCTTGAGAAAATCGGGTACAAAGCTCTTAAGGATTTAAAAGACTTGGACGGCGGCCAGCCCATCATCCTGACCTAATCTTGGCTAACCGGCAAATTAGATAATAGGAGGTAAAAAAATGTCCGAATACACTCCATTTGAGATGATAGCTTATACCGGCTCCAGGGTTCTTGAAGACGAAAAAATCGTCTTTGTGGGTACCGGCCTGCCGATCATTGCAGCCATGCACGCTCAGCTTACCCATGCGCCCAACCTTTATATGATTTACGAAGCGGGATCGATGGCGCCTATTCTTGAAATGGGCATGCCGCTTTCAGTCGGAGACACCAGAGCGGCTCGCAAGGCCTGCTACCTCAAGGGGCTGTGCGCGGTATTTGAAATCACGCAACGGGGCTACGCCGACTACGCCTTTATCGGAGGAGCGCAGGTCGATATGTATGGCAACATCTGCTCTACCATTGAAGGGCACAACTATGACCAACCGAACATCCGCTTTCCGGGCAGCGGCGGCGCCGGCGCCATGGCGGCCAACTGCGAGAAAACCATTGCTATTATGGCGCTGGAAAAAAGGAGGTTCGTGAAGAAGCTGGACTTTGTCACCAGCATCGGCTTTGGCGACGGCGCCGGCGATTACCGGGAGAAAGCCGGTGTGATGGGCTCCGGTCCCTACCGGGTCATTACCAACCAGGCCCTTTTTGGTTTTGACCAGGAAACAAAACGTATGAAACTGCTTGAAGTAAAACCGGGGAGGACACCTCAGGATATCCAGGACCTGGTGGACTTTGAGTTAATTATTCCGCCGGATGTCAAGGAGATGGCTGAACCCACGGATGAGGACTTAAGACTGCTCCGGGATGTGATCGACGCCGAGGGTTATTTCCTTAAACGAGTTATAAAAAAATAGTTGCGGCGACGTAAATATTGGAGGAGGTGATGTTTCTAACGAAATAAACCTGCAGTACCGCGGAATAACAATATAGAATTATTCCGTTAGCTGTTTTAAAAAGGTAATCTACCCCCTACTCACCCGCGCCTTGGGCAAAAGGCGCGATTTTTTTGGCTGAATACAACGAGCATGACTGACTACAGGCCGCCGTAGTAGGATTCGTTCCGGCAAGATGGCCTTTTTGGCCCGGTCAATTGTTAGTATCTAAAAACTTTTCCTGGATGGCCAGGACCGCCGCCTGGGTGCGGTCGTTCACGTTTAACTTCGTTAAAATACTGCTGACATGAGCCTTGACGGTGCGTAAAGTGATCTTTAAGCTGGAGGCGATTTCCTTATTGCTCAAGCCGTTGACAATCAGCTGCAGGACCTCTTTTTCCCGGCAGGTCAAGAGGGAAGGTTCCTTCTGAGCCTGCTGAGGCGGGGTCCCCTGCACCAGGTTAACCAGCAGTTCGTTGGCGATAGTGGTATCAACAAAATATCGTCCTTCAGCAACGCTTTCGACAATTTCGATCAGCTGCTCGGGAGAACTGTCTTTTAAAACGTAGGCGGAGCTCCCTTCACGTATGGCCTGGACCACCTTGTCGTGCTGGTTGTGCACCGTTAGTATAACTACCTGGACGGATGGGTGTTTGGCCTTAATTATTTTGGCCGCCTGGATGCCGTCCATTTTCGGCATATTCACATCCATAAGCACCATGGTGGGCTTTAGCCTGGCCACAGCTTCAACCGCTTCTTCCCCGTTGGCCGCTTCTCCTGCGATGGTCACATCATGCAGTTCGAAGAGCATACGCAGGCTGCGGCGCACCAGGGGGTCGTCATCGACCAGCAGCAGCCTGATCTCGTTGACCAGGAACTCATTCATTAGACCACTCCGTTCCGTCCGGGATGTTGAACAAACAGGGTTATATTGAATTTAGTGCCCCAACCCGGTTCACTCTCAACTTCAATGACGCCCCTGTGAGCTTCTATGTTTTTTTTGGCAATGGCCAGCCCGAGGCCGGTACCGCTCTGCTTGGTGGTAAAAAAAGGGTCGAAAATCTTTTGTTGGATTTCGGGTGAAATCCCGTCACCCCAGTCCTCAATGGTGACCACGACCCGGTCAAAAGAGGGGTCGGTTGATACACGTACGGTACCCCCGCTTTCAGTGGCGGCAATGGCGTTGGACAAAAGGTTGCTGAAGGCTTCTTTTAATTTTTCATGGTCGGCCAGGACCAGGGGTGTGGGTTTGTGCAGCGAGGTTTCAATAATCATTTGGCTGCTCAAGTGTTTCTTATGCTCGGTTACAAGGTCTCTTAAGAGCTCGTTTATGTCAATTTCTTTTATTAACAGGGTGGTATTACCGGAAAAATGCAGCAGGTCCTCCGTGGTGCGGCTGACACGCTCCACAGCTTCTTTGACAATGTTCAGATCTTCGTTGAAATCCATCCGCCAGGCCGCTTTTTTTTCAACTGAATAGAGAGAAAGGCGGATGGAGGTAAGAGGATTTTTGATCTCATGGGCGATAATCGCGGCTGCCCTGCCGAGGGCGGCCAGCCTTTCCGCTTGTTTAACTTTTTGTTCGAGGACGGTGATCAGGTGCTCCTTTTCCTTTAGGCCTTTTTCGTAGGTTAGGGCGTTTTTCACGGCTATTCCGACTTGGTGAGCAACCAGTTCCAGCATACGCTGGTCCTTGAGACTGAAATCCCGCCTGCTTTCAGGACGTGTGAGCTGGATGGTCCCGATAAAGTTACCGTCTAAAATAATAGGCGCGCCAATGCCATAGAGTACTCCAATCCCTTCCCGGCGAAGAGCGGACTGGAAGTAAAGGGTCTTTTTTATTTCCTCGACCGTGAGGATATCGGTGGCCCGGCAGCTTTTTTTGGTTTCAAACAGTTTTTTAAAGAGGAAGTTCTGCTCGGTGTTTTCAGTAAAAAGTTTTGCCAGTCGCTCACTTAAGCCTATGTTTGATTGCAGCGTGATTCTTCCGGTCTTTTCCTGGTAGAAAAAAATACCGCTTTTGGTGTGTGGGATCAGCTTGGGCAGGTAAGCGTGTACACAGTGGAGGATTTCATCAAGGTCTAAATTTGAGGTTACAGTTTCACTTATGTTAAGTAATATATCGAGCTCGTCTACACCAAGTTCGCTCTTAAAACCCTCCCTGCCGCTAACCCGGGCGGTTTCATGAGATGTTTTGATTTTCCGGTTGTCGCTTTTCATCTCAAATCCTTCCCCTCAGATCATAAAAAAGCTGTTCAGTCAATAATATAATTTATATATTCCTTTTATTATAGCAGTTTTCAAAAGATTTCGCACTTTTGAAAGAGGAGCAATAACTTGCTCAGCCCGGAGTTTAAGGGGATAATAGTAAAAAGACTAATAGTATTGCCGGGAGGTTTTTATATGCCTTATGAATATGACGGGATTAAGCCCAAGATTGATGAGACAGTGTTTATAGCTCCGGGGGCGATTGTGGTTGGAAAGGTTGAAATTGGGCCGAACTCCAGCATTTGGTACAACTCTGTGGTCAGGGCGGACGTCGATACCATAACAATCGGCTCCCGCACGAATATCCAGGACGGTTCCATACTGCACGAGCATACCGGTTTTCCGCTGGTCATAGGAGACCGGGTAACAGTAGGGCACCGGGCTCTTCTACATGGCTGTACAATTGAAGACGACGCCTACATTGGTATGGGTGTGATCGTGCTGAATGGCGCTCACGTGGGGGCAGGGGCCGTAGTAGGAGCCGGGTCCCTGGTGCTGCAGGGCCAGCGCATACCTGCCGGCATGCTTGCGATGGGACTTCCGGCAAAAGTGGTGAGGGAGTTGAAGGAAGGGGAGTATGAACGGTTTCGGGGCGCCGTCGGCAGGTATCAAAATCTGGCTGAAATACACAACAGACTGCTGGAATAAACACTGTTTTACAAAAAGACGACTGCCACCGCCCGGTATGCTAAGCCGGCCAGCAGGGCCGTGACCGGCAAGGTGATCACCCAGGTGATCACCATTCTTTCCGCTGTATCCCAACGGACCGAATTAAAGTGTTTGGCCGAACCTACTCCCATAATTGAAGAAGAAATAACATGGGTGGTGCTGACAGGCATTTTGATCAGGGTGGCCAGGATGATAATCATGGCCGAGCTTAAATCTGCCGCAAACCCGTTGGCTGGTTCCAGCTTGATAATCCTGGAGCCTACGGTCTTGATTATTTTCCAGCCGCCTACGGAAGTACCAAGGGCCATGGCCACGGCGCACACCAATTTAACCCAGAAGGGGACGTCAAGGGTGGTTTGGAAGCCACCCGCCACCAGTGCAAAAGTGATGATACCCATCGTTTTTTGGGCGTCATTGGTGCCGTGGCTGAATGATTGAAAGGCGGCCGTTAACACTTGCAGGAGGCGAAAGCGCCGGTTTAATTTGGCATGGTGCCCGTTTTTAAAAATGAATCTGATCAGGCTCATAATGATGTAGCCAACGGTGAAAGCAATCAGCGGGGAGAAAAGCAGCGCGCTCAAAACAGTAATAAAGCCGCCGAAATTCACCGCGTTATGCCCGGCTGAGGCAATTACGGCGCCGGTTAAAGAACCGATCAGGGCATGGGAGGAGCTGCTGGGAATGCCGTAATACCAGGTGATGAGGTTCCAGGCAATGGCGGCAACCAGGGCGGCGACGACGATGTATATACCATGTTCGAGTTGTAGCGGGTCGGCAATCTGGCCTCCGATGGTTTTGGCGACCCCGGTGAAGGAAAGGGCGCCTAAAAGGTTCATGCATGCGGCCAGGACGATGGCAGCCCTCGGAGTGAGCGCTTTGGTCGATACAGAAGTGGCGATGGAATTGGCCGTATCGTGAAAACCGTTGATAAAGTCGAAAGATAAAGCCAGCGCTACGACTATAACCAGGATCAGGTTTATTTCAGACATTTAAGACTCCTTAGTTCCGCATCATGATTCTTTCTAAAATATCAGCGACGTCCTCGCATTCATCCGTGATCTCTTCCATCATATTATAAATTTCTTTTTTCTTGATAATATCGATGGGGTCGGTGCAAGTAGAGAACAGTGTTTTTAACCCATCTCGCAACAGGTCGTCGGCGACCTTTTCCAGGTCGTTAATTTTATGGGTATGCTTGCTCATATCCTGTAATTTTTTCTCACCCAGATGCCTGATCGCCTCGACAATTTCTTCAATGCACATCTCAATATTTTTGGAGAAAAGCTTCATGTACTCGTCGGTTTCAACGATGTTGAAAAGCTCAAACCTCCAGGTGCAAGCTTCAATAAGGTCGAGCACGTCATCCAGCTTGATGGTTAGTCCAAGTATATCCTCTCTCTCAAGGGGCGTTATAAAGCTTTTGTTCAAGGCAAACATGATTTCATGGGTGTACTGGTCGCCGATATTCTCAAGGTTTTTGACCTGGACGGCAAATTTTTCAGTGTCGCCCAGGTTGGAAATCTCCTCCCGGAATATTTTGGAAGCCATTTGCAGGTTTTTAGCTATCAGTATAAAATATTCATAAAAAGTATCCTTTTTCCTGGTTTGAAACATCTACAGCACCTCTTTTGGGGATGTTTGTCTCATACTGGTATCTTATCATAAGCGCCGGGAACGTAATGTTAAATCTGTGTTAATATTTTACCGCCAGGTAATAAATAAAATTTTTTAATAAAACAATAATTTTGTCAAAAACTGATAATGATATTTGCATGGCAAGAAAAATTAAAAGGAGCTGTCTTATTTGAAACAGGATATTTGTATTGCCGGGCTTTTAATAAACGAAAAATCTCAGCAGGCGCCGCAAGTCCAACAGGTTTTATCCAAGTATGGCAAACTGATTTTACACCGGAGCGGTATACCTTATTCCGACTGTGACCGCGGGCTTATTAATGTGACCATGAAAGCCTCCGAAGAAGAACTGCAAAATTTTAAGGCCGAGCTAAACAGAATAGGTGGAGTGAAAGTTGAATCGCTGTGCCTCATCGATGACGCCGATGAACTAAATACCTGCGAAACCAGGTAGTACTCCAACCGCTTTTAGTTGGATTCTTCACCACCTAGGGACTTCAGATTCAACCGCAGGCCGATAAATCCGAGTACGGCTGCAACTAGAGCTGTCACAAACATCCCCATCCCAAGGGCGGTGCCCAAGCCTGCGGTCAGCCAGACACTGGCTGCCGTGGTTAGACCCTGGACCTTGTTTTCTTCTTTAAAAATGAGACCGCCGCCGATAAAACCAACCCCCACCACAATTTGGGCGGCAATTCTGGCGGGATCCATGTTAGTCCGGTAGTAAGGCGCTCCGCTGAATTCAAAAAAACCATAAACCCCAATGATGGTAAAGAGGGCGGCCCCCAGCCCTACCAGGGCGTGTGTTCGCAATCCGGCAGGCTTGTGCCGGATTTTTCTTTCTGCGCCGATTACGGCGCCCACCAGGAAGGCCAGGACCAGTCTCAACGCAATTTGTTTTTCATCGATAGGCATACCCATCTCTCCCGTTTTGACGATTTTTATGATTCTTCTACATGTATTTATTTTTAATTAAAAGGATGCCCCGGCGGGGCATCCTAATTTTGGCTATCGTTCCCTAAAAAGCTCGCTCGGCACGTTCGATGGCAAGCCGGACCAGGTTGCCACAGTTTCTGGAAGAAACTTCACCAAAGCCCTGCCTGCGCGCCACGTCGCCAACACCGAGTTCGTCGGCTAACTCGAACTTCAGCCTTTCAGACATAACTCCTCCACGCCTTCTGCTCATTTAGCCCAACCCCCTTATTCAGTTAGAACGACAGCCGTTATTATTATTTCTATTTCAATAAGGTTTAGACCTGGGAAATTTACTTATTGTATTAATAAATACATATTGTCAATACCTGAATTTGCTTAAAATAGGCTAATTTCCAGAAATATTATGGTGTATCGATAAAAAACTCCTTATAATAGAGATTATAGTAAGCAACTCTGATCCCTAACTAAGGAGAATAGACATGAATCAGGATACCGTATAGTCCATATTTAATCAAGTCGCATACAGCTTCCCTCCGACGATTTGGTGATAATATGTTGCAAGACTTAAAACTTTATGGTTACAAGAGCCTTTGGTTTTTATGCAACACTAGTGTAGTATGAGCATAAAAAGTGGAGCCTTCTAAAGATGTCAAATTTTGTGACCGGTAATGAAATAATTTTGCTTTCGACAAGCAATGACTTTTTCTCCAAAGGGGATCTGATTGTGTTTGTCAAATGCATGATTAGTTGGAAGAACAACCTGGACCTGACATAGTTATAGGCAGCAATCTAGCCAGTCTTATCTAGTTCTTCTATTGAATTAATATTAGGATATAAACCGTAAACGGATCATTGTTAACAATACTGTAAGCTTAACATTGTAAAAAGGCGCATGTCCTGTCGGGGGCAAGATTAGGGCTCAGTGATAAAACACTCCCTTTGACTGGATAAAAAAATGAAGGAGATTGGGCAGCATGCAAAACGATGAATCGAAGACCAAAGAGGAAATTTTCCAAGAATTAAAAGAATATCGCTCTATCTTTGAAATCTGCGGCTCCGGCATTGCCATAGCAGAAGAAGATGCCACTATAATTCGTGTTAATACGGAGTTTGTGACGCTCTTTGGCTATTCCAAAGAGGAAATAGAAGGCAAAAAAAAGTTGGCTGAACTTTGCGCAGCGGAAGATAGAGACAAGGTCAATAATTATCACCGGCTGAGAAGAATTGATCCTGCCAGCGTACCTCGTGATTATGAGGTGCGCTTTGTCCACAAAGACGGCAGTTTTGTCGATACCTATGTTGCCACTGATCTGATTCCGGGTACCAAAAAATCCGTTCTGGCCGCTGTTGATGTCAGCGAGCACAAGAAGGCTGCGGAGGTATTACGCAGGTCGCATGAAGAACTGGAGTTAAGAGTCAAGGAGCGGACAGCCGAACTGGAAAAACTCAACCGGGTACTGCTGGCGGAAATTGAAGAGCGCAAACGGGCCGAGGCGTCAGTAGTAAACGAACGGAAGCGGTTCAATGATGTCCTGGAGCTGTTGCCTGCTTACCTTGTACTGTTAACTCCGGATTATCATGTGCCTTTTGCCAACCGCTTCTTCCGGGAGCGCTTCGGCGAGTCTCACGGCCGGCGCTGTTTTGAGTATCTGTTTGGACGCAGCGAACCCTGCGAGATCTGCGAAACCTATGAAGTCCTGAAGACCATGACGCCGCATGAGTGGGAGTGGACCGGCCCGGATGGCCGCAATTACCATATTTTCGACTATCCTTTCACTGATGCTGACGGTTCCACTCTCATCATGGAGATGGGCATTGACATCACCGGGCACAAGAAGGCGGAAGAGGCGCTGCAAAGGGCATATGATGTCCTTGAAGCCAGAGTCGCGGAGCGGACTACCGAATTAAATATAGAACTCACGCAACGCAAGCAGGCTGAGGAAGCATTCCGGGAGGCGAACGCTTACCTGGAAAACCTGCTCAACTATGCCAACGCCCCGATTATCGTGTGGGATCCGGATTATAAAATAATTCGTTTCAACCAGGCCTTCGAACGCTTGACCGGGTACAGCGCTGATGAGGTTTTGGGCAAATCTTTGGAGATCCTCTTCCCCGCCGCACAAAAAGATGAATCGATGGCCCTGATCCGCCGCACAACGTCCGGCGAGCGCTGGGAGGTCGTGGAGATCGCCATCGCCCGTGTTGACGGAACGGTGCGGACGGTGCTCTGGAATTCGGCCACCCTGTTTGCGGAGGACGGCACGACAGTAGTCGCCACCATCGCCCAGGGGCAGGATATCACCAGGCGCAAACAGGCGGAGGAAGCCTTGCGAAAGTCGCATGAAGAACTGGATGCAAGAGTAAAAGAGCGGACAGCAGAGCTGGAGAAACTCAACCAGGCGCTGCGGGTGGAAATTGAAGAGCGCAAGCGGGCCGAGGAGATTATCTCCCGCCAGGCCCAGGAAATCCTCGAGGTTTCTACTCCAGTCATACAGATATGGGAAGGCATTGTGTCCGTACCCCTGATCGGCACCCTGGACAGTATGCGGGCGCAGCAACTGATGGAGCAGTTGCTGCAGAAGATCGTGCAAACGAGTTCATCTGTCGCCCTGCTTGATGTTACCGGCGTTCCCGCCATCGATTCGAAAACTGCCCGGCACCTGCTCGAAACCATCAGCGCGGTGCGCCTGCTGGGGGCGGAGGTGGTATTGACCGGAATCCGCCCGGCGATTGCCCGGACACTCGCCCAATTAGGCGTCGATCTGTCCAACGTGAACACCCGCTCCTCCTTTGCCGCAGGTCTGCTCTTTGCCATGACTCTATTGAAGCTGAAGGTGGTCAATCAGGCTTCCAGCTGATTACTGCATTGTCAATAGTGAATAGGCAGTAATTAAGCGCGGGGATATGAAAGGTGATATGAAGTAATATGATTATCCCGAATTATGAGATTATAGAAAAGATCGTCGAAAGCAAAGAGGCTGTTATTTACAAAGCATATCAGAAAAAAAATGCGGAACGGCTGCTGGCGCTCAAGGTTTTGAAAACGGTCTTTTTATCCGAATATAAAATATCGCAATTCAGCCGCAGAATCGAACACCTCAGGATCTTAAACGATCCCCTTGTTATCACGCCCACAGCAATTAACGTAAATGACGGAATCTGCTTTATAACACGGGACTTTTTCGATGGGGTCCCTCTCGATAACCTGACTGCAGCGCATTCCAGGGTTTCTTTAAACAGTTTTTTCACCATAGCCTGCCAGCTGGCTGAAGCTCTGAATAAAATTCACGAAGCAGGTATTGTCCACGGAGGAGTGAAGCCGCACAATATACTTGTCAACCTCAGCACCCTCGATATCAGGTTGATAGACTTCATAGGCACAGTTGATGTAAGAGATGTAAGCCATTTTATTTACGACCGTTCCTTTGTAAAGGACATCCTGTCTTATACCTCACCCGAACAAACCGGCCGCATCAACCATAGAGTGGTTTTTTCTTCGGATCTCTATTCTCTCGGGATCGTATTCTACGAGATGCTGACCGGTAGTCTGCCTTTCTCTTCTGATGATCCCCTTGAATTAATCCATTCACATCTTGCCGAAGAAGCTCCTTTCGTCCATGAATTAAATCCGGATGTCCCAATCGCCTTAAGTAACATAATCGCCAAATTGATGCTTAAAGCGCCCGAGAAACGCTACCAGAGCGCAAACGGGCTCCTTGCCGACCTGGTAAGATGCAGGGATGAATATGCCGCCACCGGTATGATACGCGAGTTCCCTCTGGAAAGCTGCGCTTATACCCACAGAGTTACCTTTATCTCCAAGTTGGTCGGCCGCGAGCATGAAGCTGAGATTATTCTTGAAGAATACGAACAGGTTACCAGGGGCGCATTTCGCTCACTATTCATTTCCGGGCTGTCCGGGATCGGGAAGACACGCCTGATCCAGGAACTGCAAAAGCCGATTGTAAAACACAGAGGTTATTTCACATCGGGAAAATTTGACGTGTACCAAAGGAACATCCCTTACAGCTCTCTAATCCAGGCGCTCAGAAATTTGATGCGGACTTTTCTGACGGAAAGCGACGAAAGGGTTGCGCTCTGGAAAAAAAGCATATTGAAAGCCGTGGGACAAAATGGAAAGATCCTGACAGATGTCATCCCGGAACTGGAGATCCTGATTGGCCTGCAACCCGAGGTCCAACAGCTTCCCCCGGTTGAATCGCTAAACAGGTTCAATGATCTCTTCGACCGGTTTCTGAAGTGTCTGGCGAGCGAGCAGAATCCCCTGACTCTGTTCATAGATGACCTGCAGTGGTGTGACGCGGCATCCTTTGAATTCCTGACAAATATATTCGCTAATTATAAGGACCACCCCTATCTTTTCTTTTTGGGTGCGTACCGCCATAACGAGGTGGAATCAAGCCATCCCTTAACCAAGCTCATCGGGAGCGCCAAAGAGAGCAGCCAGCCATTGCAGGAAATCCGGCTGGGGCCCTTGCAGCCGCAACATTGCCATGAAATGGTCTCATACATTCTTGACGCACCGCTTGTGCAAACAGAGACGTTATCTGATTTTATAAGCATGCTAAGCGAAGGGAACCCGCTGTTCGTCAGTGAGAGCCTGTCATATCTTCACAATGAAAACCTTCTTTACCTTGACGGTGAGGGGCAATGGCGATGGGATATGGAAAAGATCCGTCAGTCCCGCATGCCGAATACCGTAGTCGCTCTTTTTGGCTCAAAGATTCAGAAGCTTCCACCTGACCTGGTAAACCTCCTCGAATTTTGCTCCTGTATGGGAAATACTTTTTCACCTGCCGATATGGCAGCGCTCAAGGAAACAACTCTGGTAGAGATCTTTGAGTTGTTGAAACCTGCTCTTGGACAAGGACTGCTGATGGAAAACAAGGACAAGTTGCAGTTTGTCCATGACAAGGTCCAGGAAGCGACGTTGTCCGCTATTTCGACGGAAAGACGCCGCCGGATTCACTGGCAAATCGGAAATCACCTCCTCGGTACTATGCCGGAGGGCGTTCAAGACATCGAAAAACAAGAGAACTTGTTTGCAATTGTTTCCCACCTCAACATAGGCAGGGAAAGTAATCCGGATGCAAAGACGGCTTATCTTTTATCAGACCTCAACTACCATGCCGGCAACAAGGCACTGGCTTCCCTTGCCGTGGAAGCGGCAAATGAGTATTTCAAACTCAGCAGACAACTATTGCCGGTTGACTGCTGGGGGGATGATCACTACGACCGTACCTTCAGGATATTCCAGAAAGCGGCAAAGACAGAGCTTATGTGCGGTAATTATGATAATTTTGAATTTCTACTCAACCAATTGCTTGATCATGCCAAAACCGATTTGGATAAGGCCGAATGTCTGGCGGAACAAACGACTTCGCTGTCATCCGTCGGTAATTTTATCAAGGCTATTGAAACAGCCAACCGGGGCCTTGCCTATTTTGACAAGGCCATCCCGTTAAGTCCGGATGAAGCGGACAGGCGACGGTATGAGATAATGTCTGAGATTTCCGCAAAGGATATCGATGTCTGGGAAGCCATTCTGAACATGCCTTTCGCCACGGACAGAAAAAGCAAAATTGAGCTTGCGTTTTACAGCGAGCTTATTCCTGACCTGTATATGTCCGGTCTGGTGCCGCAGCTTTATCTCTCGGCTGCGCAATCAACGCAGCATTGCCTGTCTGGCGGCATGGATGAATCCGTGATTTATTCTTTCAGTATCATGGGACTTCAGTTTGGAGAAGAGGAAGACTTTGCACAGGCATTCAAATACGAAGACCTGGCGCGGGACCTGTCTGCAAAATACCCGAACACATTCGGCGCTACCCGCGGGATGAACGGGATCGTCTGGTGCAACATGCATTCAAGGAGTCACCCCAAAGAGATCGTTGATTATTGCCTGAAGTCGATCCAGTGCGGGAAAAACTGCGGTGACCTGTATAACGCCGGACTTTCCTACGGCCCCCTGATGTGGAACCTGCAGGTCCAGGGGGCGGATCTGTCTGCTATCGAAGCCTACGCCAAGGAATGCCTGCAGTTCTCTAACAGATATCATCTGTCTTTTTCCATAGGCCTGGCCGAAGCGGTGCTGGCCGGCTGGAGTGAACCCATGCGGAAAGGCTATTCCCTTATACCCATGGAAGAAAAACTGAGGCAATGGGAGCGGGACAACCATATCGCTGCAGCAGGCAGTTATTACGTCCACATGGCCCTATCGCAGTATTACCTGGGAGAGCATGAAGAGGCCGAGGTATACCTTGCCGGAGTCAGGAAGTATCTGTCGGGTCTTACCGATAACGTGCTGAAGAGACAGTGGCATGTCTTCCGGGTGTTGAACTCGCTTAAGCTGTATGAAAAGGGTATAGGTTTTGCAACTGAACATGAATTAATGGCAGAAATTCAGCCGCTTATCAAGAAGACCGAAACATGGGCCGGTTTAGGGCCTTTGTTGAAGCCATACCTTGCCTTTCTTTATGCCGAACTGGAAAGAGTCACCAGTGGGTTTGAAAAGGCCAGGAGCCTTTACCTCGATGCGATAGACATTGCACATGAACAAAAGTATACGTTTCTGGAAGGCCATCTCAATGAATGCCTCGGTGAACTTCTCCTGCAGGCGGGTCATTGTTCCAAAAGGGTATTTTTTGTCGAGGCGGCACGTTTGTATAAGAAATGCCGTGCAGAGCAAAAAGAAATCAGTCTTATCGAAAAATATCCTGAGTATTTTGAGGAAGAAAAGACCTGCTACGCACATTTAGAAGTGGAATCTTCCTCCTCCCATACCCTTCCTAACCTTGACGTCAATTATCTGATGAAATCATCCATCGCTATTTCTGCCGAGATTGAGCAGGACGCCCTGCTGAAAAAGATTATGAACGTGGTCATCGAAAGTTCGGGGGCGCAGCATGGTTATCTGCTGATTGAGGAAGATGGCGCCTTGTTTATCCGTGCGGAAAGCCATGTCGCCGACAAAGAGGTTGTAAAGACATTTCATATAGAACTTGAAGAAGCCGGCGGCATCTGCAAAGCGATTGTCCGTTATGTGTATCGAACCGGAGAGAGGATGATCCTTGACAGCGCTTTTCAGGAAGGCATGTTCAAAGACAACCCGGAGGTCCAGCAGCTGCAGCTGCGCTCAGTCCTCTGTCTTCCGGTAATCAAGCAATCAAAGATGATCGGGATCCTCTATCTGGAAAACCGTCTTTCCAATGCGGTATTTACCTCCGGCAAGACGCAAATGACGGAACTGTTGACGTCACAGGCGGCCATTTCACTTGAGAATTCCCGGTTGGTGGGGGATATGAAAAAGGCGGAGGAAGAGGTCAAAAAATCGCTAAGAGAAAAAGAGGCGCTTTTAAAGGAAGTACACCACCGTGTTAAAAACAACCTTCAGATCATTTATAGCATGCTAAATCTTCAACTGGCTAAGATCAAAGACGAGCAGGCCATCGCATCGTTCAAAGAGAGCCAGAACCGGGTTTACTCAATGGCCCTTATCCATGAAAAACTATACCAGTCCGATTCGTTGGCAAAAATCGACCTTTCCGAATACATCCGAAGCCTCACAACCAACTTGTTCCTCTCTTACGGAGTGACCAAGAGGGCCATAAAACCGAAGATACTTGTTGAAAACGTTACGCTCGGCGTTGATACGGTCGTTCCCTGCGCTTTGATCATTAATGAGCTCGTCTCCAATTCGTTGAAACATGCCTTTCCCAAACTTTCTGGACCGGCTGGAGAGACAGGTGAAATATGTGTTGACCTGCGCCATGGCGCCGGCAATAAGTTCATATTAAGCGTCAGTGACAATGGTGTCGGTTTGCCGGAAGATTTCGAGATACTGAACTGTGAATCACTGGGACTAAAATTAGTAAGCGCGCTGGTAAAACAGCTGAAGGGCGCCATGCATATCAATAAAAGCAACAGAACCGAATTTGTAATTAAGTTTAAAGCTTTAAAATGAGAAAGGAGCCCGCACAATGGACAATGCCAGGATACTTATTGTTGAGGACGAAGGTATTGAAGCCCTTGACTTACAAAATAGGCTGATTGGTCAGGGATACACCGCACCTGATATTGCAGCTACCGGTGAAGAGGCTGTCAAAAAAACAGAGGAAACAGCTCCTGATCTGGTGCTGATGGACATAATGCTGCATGGAGAAATCGACGGTGTGACGGCCGCCGAGCAGATCCAGGCCCGTTTTGATATTCCGGTAATATATATCACCGCCTTTGCGGATGAAGATACACTGCAGCGCGCCAAGATAACAGAGCCGTACGGCTATTTAGTCAAGCCTTTCAGGGAGAGAGAGCTGTACGTAACTATCGATATGGCCTTGTATAAGCATAAAATGGAAAAGAAGTTAAGAGAGCGCGAAAAATGGTTTGCCACAACGCTTAGGAGTATTGGAGACGCTGTAATTGCCACTGATAATAACGGTCTGGTAACATTTATGAATCCGATGGCTGAGAAACTAACCGGCTGGAAGCTGGAAGAAAGCCAGAATAAAAAATTGACGGAAATATTTAATATAATAAACATGTACTCGCGTAAACCCGCCGAGAACCCGGTAACAAAGGTACTAGTTGAAGGCCTTACCGTAGATCTGGCAAACCATACCATATTGATAGCCAGAGATGGAACAGAAATAGCGATAGATGACAGCGCCGCACCCATCAAAGATGACAAGGGGAACATTACCGGCGTGGTCCTGGCATTCCGCGATATCACCGAGCGCGAACAGGCTGAGGAAGCCTTGCGAAAATCATATGAAGAACTGGATGCAAGAGTAAAAGAGCGGACAGCAGAGCTGGAGAAACTCAACCAGGCACTGCGGGTGGAAATTGAAGAGCGCAAGCAGGCCGAGGAGATCATCTCACGACAGACACAGGAGATTATCGAAGTTTCTACGCCGGTCATACAGATATGGGAAGGCATTGTGTCCGTACCCCTGATCGGCACCCTGGACAGTATGCGGGCGCAGCAACTGATGGAGCAGTTGCTGGAGAAGATCGTGGAAACGGGGTCATCTGTCGCTTTGCTTGACGTTACCGGTGTTCCCGCCATCGATTCGAAAACAGCCCGGCACCTCCTCGAAACCATCAGCGCGGTGCGCCTGCTGGGGGCGGAGGTGGTATTGACCGGAATCCGCCCGGCGATTGCCCGGACACTCGCTCAATTAGGCGTCGATCTGTCCAATGTGAACACCCGCTCCTCCTTCTCCGCAGGGCTGCTCCATGCCTTGACCCTATTGAAGCTGCGGGTGGTTAACCAAGCTTGTGCAGACTAATATCTATTGGGGGGTGTAAGATGATGACCAGCGAAAGCATCTCTGTGATAAGGATACACGACGTGTTGTTGGTAACGATGCCGCCCGATCCTGATGATACTTCTGTCACCATTCTCCAGGAAAAGGTTTTAAACGCCATGGAGCGGTATCGAGTCAAAGGCCTGGTATTGGACATTTCCGCTGTGCAGACAATGGACTCTTTTTTTGCCCGGGTGGTAGCTGAAACTGCCCAAATGGTAGTCCTGATGGGTGGAAAGACGGTTATCGCCGGAATGCAGCCGAGCGTTGCTATTACAGCCACGCAGCTGGGTTTGACGCTGGGAGGCGCCTTGACGGCTTTGAATGCCGACCTTGCTTTAGATATGATTAGCGACATATTTCAACGGGGGCGATAAACATGAGCGGTGATGCTCATGGAGAAATAACTATTGATAAGGAGATCGACATTATCGTTGTACGTAAGACAGTCCGTGATGCAGCAGCTAAGTTGAACTTCGGTATCACGGACGTTACGCGTATCGTTACTGCGGCGTCTGAACTTGCACGCAACGTTTTTTTATACGCCGGCTCGGGTGTTATGAAGTGGCGTGCCCTCAATTCAAGCGTAGCGGTGGGAATGGAGTTGACCTTCATAGATCACGGCCCTGGTATCGCCGACCTGGAACAGGTGATGCATGAGGGCTATTCCACCAGCGGCGGCCTTGGACTGGGCCTCCCGGGTTCCCGCAGGCTGATGGATGAACTGGAGATCACATCCCAGGTAGGTAAAGGCACCACCGTTATCATCAAGAAGTGGCGAAGGAGATACTAATGATGCCGCTTCCATCTTGTTGTAGAGTTTCGGTCTCCCACTTGAGCGATGCGAACGAGGCGCGACGGCTGGTAAAGGCCATGGCAAGCAAGCTGGGCTTCGGTATGCGGGAAAGCGAGGAGTTTGCCATTGTCGTGAGCGAGCTGGCATCCAATCTGGTCAAGCACGCAACAAGCGGTCAGCTGACGCTGACTCCGCTTGAGGAAGGCGGTCGCTTCGGGATTAAAATAGAATCGCAAGATAACGGACCCGGGATTGCCGACGTTGAGCGGGCAATTACCGATGGCTTCTCGACTACAGGCAGTCTGGGCTATGGTTTGGGCTCGGTCAACCGGCTGATGGACGAATTCGAAATCCAGCCTGGCCCTGACGGTAAAACCGGTACCCAAATCACATGCCTACGGTGGAGGCGTGAACATGCCCGGAAAACGGAGGAATGCCCCCTCGCTTTCGGGGTCGCAACCCGTGCTTACCGCAATACGGAATTAAATGGAGACACCTTTGTCGTTAGACGATCGAATAAATTTGCCCTGGTTGCCTTGATTGACGGATTAGGACACGGACAGTATGCCAAAATTGCGGCCCAGGCCGCCAGGGAATATATAGAAAACCACTACGATCAGCCGCTGGAGGCGCTTTTTCGCGGGGCGGGACGAGCCTGCCGCGCCACCCGGGGAGTGGTGATGGCCCTCGCCAGGTTTGATTGGAAAGCGGAGACTATTTCATTAACCTTCGCCAGCGTTGGCAATATTGAGGCGAGGGTGTTTGGCAGCCCGGCCCCGATGAATTTCATCGTGCAGCGTGGGGTGGTGGGGCTTAATGCTCCCGATCCGGTTATAACTGGTAACATATGGGACTCAGACTATATTCTGGTATTACATACTGATGGCGTCCGGACGAAGTGGTGTTGGAATGACTTTCCGGAGCTGGCTGATTTGCCCGCTTCCCCTGCCGCCCGGCGCCTGCTGCAGGCTCTGGCTAAAGATAATGATGACGCCACTGTCATCGTGGTTAGAAAAAGCTTCACAAATCGGGTGATACCATATGACTGAGATAAAAGTAGAGACAATTTCTTTAAGGAACCAATTGGAAGAAACGCTGCAGCGAAACCGGCTGCTCCAGGAGGAACTGGATGCAACAAACATCGGCCTGCTTGCTTTGACCATGGAGCTCGAGGAGAAGAACGAGGAAGTCCAGTCTATAACCCAACAACTCTGGCAAGTGGCTAGAATGGTAACGATGGGCGAACTGGCGGCGAGCATCGCTCACGAACTGAATAACCCGCTGGCGACCGTAAGCCTGCGGGTAGAGTCCCTGGCTAACAAGCTCCCCCCTGAGGACCCAAAGCAGAAAGCTTTGCAAATTATCTCTCAGGAAGTCGAACGTATGGGCGCTCTTGTTAAAAAACTGCTCAATTTCAGCCGCCGCGGCCAGCGAAAGGTTACCACGGTTGATGTCTGCCGGGAGATAGAGCATGCCCTCGAGCTTATTTATTATCAGCTGCGCAAAAACAGGATCACCGTCAGGCGGGATTATCAGGCCGAGTTGCCGCTGATTCATGCCGACAGCCAGGAGTTGCTGCAACTTTTCCTGAACCTTTTCACCAATGCCAGCGATGCCATGCCGCAGGGTGGAACGCTGACGATTCGGGTATACGAGGGACATACGGATACTGATTGTGTTGCCATTGAGATTGCCGATACCGGTATGGGAATTCAGCCCGATGACCTGGCAAAAGTGATGGACCCCTTTTTTACTACCAAGCCAGTGGGTAAAGGCACTGGCTTGGGCTTATCTATTTGCCGGCACATTGTACGGGAACACCAAGGTTTAATTACCATTGCCAGCGAGGTCGGTAAAGGCGCCACTGTATTTATAAAGCTGCCCATGATTAAGGAAAGCGGACACACTTCTTCGCAAGGGGTGTCCCCGCTAAAATAGCAAATATGCTTACTGTATTAAGGTTTCTATTTTATAGTCGCTTGGAGGTGAATTGTAATGGGCATGACAAAATTAGGCCGGGTTTTGGTTGTTGATGATGAAGTAGAACTGATGACTGTCCTTTGTGAAACTCTTAATGAAAGAGAATACGAGGCATTTGGATTTACATCCGGCGCGGATGCCTTAAAAGCTTTACAAGAACAGGATTTCGATCTCATCTTAACCGATCTGATGATGCCCGGTATGAATGGAATTGAGCTATATAGGGAAGCGCTTAAAATTGATCCCAATATGGTTGGGATTATGATGACTGGTCAGGGAACAGTCCAAACAGCAGTGGAGGCGATGAAGGTAGGGGCTTTTGATTTTGTACTAAAACCCTTTAAATTAAACACACTGTTGGCCGTGCTGCTTCGTGCCATGGAAATGAGGCGGCTGAGGAATGAAAACCTGCAGTTATGCGATTCGATGGCGATTTATGATCTTGCCATGGCTGTTTCCTCTTCCCTGGACATTAATGTAATTCTTAATAAGATTGCTGACGCTGTACTTGATCAATGTGAAGCGGATGAGATATCGATCATGCTGCCCACAAGCACAGGGGAAGAACTTTATGTGGCTGTTGCCCGGGGTGATCAGATGGAAATAAAATTGGGGCAGCGTATCCCCATCCATAAAGGGATTGCCGGATGGGTGGCATCCAATCACGAGACCCTGATCATGCAGGGAGCTATCCGCGATCCCCGTTTTGCTCCGATCAAACCCCGCCCGGAGATTAAGTCGTCTATTTCAACACCCTTGCTTGTTGGTGGAAAGTGCGTTGGGGTGTTGAACGTTAATTCAAAAAAAAGAAAATCGTATCTCTTTGGCAAGGTCAAGGCATTGAAAATTTTGGCCGGCACTGCTGCCAGCGCCCTGGAAAACGCCAGGCTTTATGGAGAATTGCAAAGGGCTGAGCAGAAGTACCGCTCCATTTTTGAAAACACCACCGAGGGGATCTTTCAGGTTGCCCCTGATGGGCGTTATCTATTCGTTAATCCATCGATGGCGCGTATCCTGGGATATAATCAACCTGAAGAGATGCTCTCGCTTAAGTCAGGTCTGAATTACGAAAGTTTTTTGGGAAGCGAATCAGAAAGGCAAGGCATAGAGCGCCAAATACGCCGCCAGGATGGCGCCGTGATTTGGGTCTCAGAAAATGTCCGGGTTGTGCGTGATGATCAGGGCGATATGCTATACTTTGAAGGCACTATGGAAGACATTACCAAACGCAAAGAGGCCGAAGAAGCGCTGCGGGAGAGCGAGGCGCGATATCGCCGGATCGTAGAAACAGCCGCTGAAGGAATTTGGGTTATAGATAGGAACTGCAGGACGACTTTTATCAACAAAAAGATGGCAGAGATGCTGGGCTGCGCTGTCGAGGAAATGGTTGGAAAGTCTCTGTATGATTTCATCGACAATGAATGGGCTGCAAAAGTCGAGAGTAATATAAAGTTACACCAACAAGGAATTTCAAAGCAATATGAATTCAAGTTCCGCCGAACAGACGGAAAGGAATTATGGGCAATTATATCAATCAATCCCTTTTTTGAACTAAACGGACAATACTCCGGGGCACTGGCAATGGTTACCGATATCACTGAACGCAAGCAGCTTGAAAAAGAAATGGCGCGACTCGACCGGCTGGACCTGATAGGTGAAATGGCGGCCGGGATAGGCCACGAAATCAGGAACCCGATGACTGCTGTCCGTGGTTTTTTGCAGTTGCTGAAAGGGAAAAAGGAGTTTGTCAAACACGGGGAGTACTTCAACCTGATGATCTCAGAGCTTGACAGGGCTAATACTATAATAACCGAGTTTCTATCTTTAGCAAAAAACAAGGCTGTACAATTGAAACCGTCAATTCTAAACACCATCCTTGAATCCATGCTTCCCTTAATCGAGGCGGACGCCTTAGTGACTGACAAATATATCAATTTGGAAACACAGGAACTGCCGGAACTATTGCTGGATGAGAAAGAGATTCGCCAGCTTATTTTGAACCTTGCCCGGAATGGGCTGGAGTCCATGTCCCCCGGTGGGAAGATGAATTTAAGGACATTTGTGGAAGGCGAAGAGGTAGTTTTATCCGTGCAAGATCAGGGGAAAGGTATTGAACCCGGCATCATCGAAAAGATTGGCACTCCTTTTTATACGACCAAAGAAAATGGCACAGGATTAGGGCTGGCGGTATGTTATAAGGTTGCTGACAGGCACAACGCCAAGATAGATTTTGAAACAGGTCAAGCAGGCACTACATTTTTTGTCCGTTTTAAAACAAGCAAAAAACGGACTATTAACCACTAAGCCCGAAGATCATCTAGTGTTGAAACTGGAGGATTAGCCGGATTATTTTTTGCTCGTGAAACCCCGCCCCATGACTTCACTGGCGTCGGATATATAAACAAAGGCGTTGGGGTCGGATTCCGCCACAATTTTTTTCAACTTGGCCAACTCGAACCTGTTGACCACACAGTTGACAATGGTCTTTTCCTCCCGGGTAAAGGCCCCTTTACCGGAAAAATAGGTGACTCCGCGGTGCATCTCGTTAATTATTCTGCTGCCGATTTGCATGGAATGGTTGGACACAATTATTACCGACTTGCTGGTGTTGAGTCCGGAGATAACGGCATCAGTCACCTTTGACGCTACAAACATGGAAATAATGGTGTAAAGCCCGATGTTGAGAGGGAAAAAAACTAATGACACTGCAATTACCAGCAAGTTGGCCAAAAAACCAACTTCGCCGATCCCCATGTTTTTTCTTTTACGCAGAATGACAGCAATGATGTCGGTTCCTCCGGTGCTGCCGTGGCCCCGGAGCACCAATCCCAACCCGGCGCCGCTCAGCGACCCGCCAAAAATCGCAGCTAAAATCAGGTCAATCTGCGGGGGCCGCGCCAGAGCCTGGGTTGCCGGCTGGAAGAAGGCCAGTGCCAGAGTGCCGGTAAGGCTGTATAGCAGGAATTGCCGGTTAATTTCTTTAAAGCCCCACCAAAAAATGGGAATGTTTAATATGATGATGGTGAGGTAAACCGGTATTTTCAACAGGTAAAAGAACACCAGCGCCAGCCCCGTCACGCCCCCCGCCAGGAAGCTGTTGGGGATTAAAAAGAAGTTGAGGCTCAGCGCTGTCAGCAGGGTTCCGGTAATGATTAACAGCAGATCAAGCAGATCTTCCCTGGCTTTGCGCGATTGCAAATATGCTTTGAGTTTACGGCGCATATTGTTGCTCCAAATTTATCAGTATTATTTTTCAGGCTGGCGCCTTTGGTTGATGTATTGTATTGCCGCCTGAGCAATTTCCCTCTTGATGTTTTTCAGTATTTCCTCCGGGAGCGGACTGCCGTCTGTCTTTTTAATCCAACCGGGTATGGCAATATCGTTATGACTGGCTTCTCTATGGTACTGGACTACTCCATCACCAATGAAACTGCCGTCTTCAAAAAGCTGGTAACGTACGATGTAGCTTGGGTCAAGAGACAGTTTCCGGTCTACTTCTGTTTTCACCTCGATACTATCAGGATTCACCCGCTGATCCAGCCGATGGTTCTTCATGCTGTTCAAGCCTGTACATCCCCTTTTTGGTTATACTTAGTTTCCCCTGCAGCGCCAAATGAGCCAGTATAAACATGGCGTGCGACCAGCTCAAAGGCATTACCCAGGCTGGTCCGCCCTGGTTTTTATCAACCTGCTCCGGGAGCAGCTGGTGCTGGTTAGCATGTTTATAGGCCCATTCGTAGAGGGCTCCGGCGTGTTTGATGTTCCCGGTCATACAGTGGTAGATGGCCAACCAGAGGGTGGTGAGCAGCCAGGGATTGCTGTCCCGGTAACCGTCCCATTCATAGCGGTGCAGACCGCCCACGTGATGGTTCCAAAGCAGCTCTTCCAGCGAGCGGGCTGTCGCTTGCATCCTCTCATCAAGCGGGTCCAGCACCGCAAAGGGAAAAGCCAAACCCAGGAGAGCCGCGTCGGCGCGACCGTCTTCCCCGACCCAAAAAGTCTCGTACAGGCCGGTGGAATCCTTGCCGCTGAAGGCGCGGCCGCCTTTGCGCCGGGCGTCCTCGAAGGACCCCCGGTCTGTCCTGCGGTTTATCCCCCGTATGAAGCGATTGTAATGGGGGGACCACAGGCGCTTGAGGATGCCCTCCTTGACCTTGGCCGCGGCTTGCCCCCAGCGCTCCATTTCTACCAGCTGGTTTTTAATTCCGGCCAGCTCCGAAGCGGCTCTCAACCCTGCATAAACTGACGCGGCCGAATATGTGGCCTGGGCGTGCAGGTCCTCCCAGAGATCATAGCTGGGCGCCGGCAGGCCGTTTTCCTCCAGGTTGCCGGACAGATAAGCCGCCCCGGCAGTCAATGAGGGCCATACCTCTTCGAGAAAGCAGCCGTCGCGGGTCAGCCCGTAGTGGTGCCGGTAACCCCACAAAACGGACCCCACCTGGTCGATTTGTTTGCCCCAGGTAGGAGCCGCACTGCCGTCTGTGAAATAACGCTGCTGCCAGCTGCCGTCTTTTTCCTGCACAGAAGAGGCGAAGTGATAAAACTGTCCCGCCAGATCGTGATATCCCGCCTCGTCCATGGCCGCCGCGATATAAACCGAATCCCTCGGCCAGCAGTAGCCGTAGCCGCCGCTGGCCAGGTAGTAGGGGTCGAATTCCGGGGCAGCGATGGAAGCGCCGGTCTCTTTCGAGGTCAGCAGCTTGATCGCCAGCAGCGACCTTTTATAGGTAGGGTAGCCGGCATAGATCCCGCAGGGCTGCATCCTCGGGCCCAACCAACCCTGCCAGTAGCTTACGGTATTATCCAACCACTCGTTGCCTGGTTTCGCAGTTGCCATTGCCAGGTGCTCCATGACTGAGTCTTTGCCGTGTCCTGCCGCCAGGTAAAGGGAAAAGGTTTTGGACTGTCCTTGCTGCAAGTCCCCCAAATCCCAGGCCAGACTTCCCGAACTTTCCCGGATATTATCGCTATTCCCCCATAGCAATCCCCTGGAGGCGTCCTGGTAAGGATCCGAGCCTGTGCCTCGCCTGCCCAGGTGGTATCCGGCCAGGGGATAACCGGAGCCGGCTAATGCCATGTATATATTTCTCCGGTAAAATATCAAGGAGTTATTAGAAGGTTCAAAGTAAGCGCTGTCATAAAGAGGCGACTCCTCTATTTCAAAATTGCAGTAGAGGAGAAATGACACCTTCTCAGATTTTTCCCCATCATTTCTGATTTCATAAAATCTGACCAGGATATCGCGGTCGGGCAAGACGAAATCCCGCTGGATAACTTTAATATAATGGGATACGCTGGACAGGGTTGTTTCCAGAACGTTAGTGTTTTCCAGGTAGCGTTGTGTGGTATCCCATACGTTTAAATGAAACCACCTGGTAAAACTCTCCCCTTCCGTTGCGGCCATCCTCAGGCCTGGCCAAAAGCGGCCCAGATGCTGGGCATATTCGATGTGGGGCCAGAAAAGCTTGAAGATCTCCCCGTTTTTACGTACGGAGGCCAGCATGCTTGAATTACCTATGATAGCCTCAGGCATTTCAGGCTGGAACCTGGTTGAAATATTTTCCACCACCATTTTCACTGTACTCTTAAAAAGAACTGCCTCAAAAAATGTAGGTGCGAATTCATTCGTACAAATGCAACATTGGCTGCCACAAGTTCGGCGCTAGTGCGCCGTGTGCGATTGAAATGGCGCCTACATCGGCTGGTATTTTTATGATACGTCGCGCCGCTGGCGGCATGTGAAACTATCCAGAATATAGCGTCCAGCTTACAGAGCAATTCCCCAACAAATGTGGCCGCGAATTTATTCGCACCTTTAGTATGCGCTTTTGAACGAGCTTAAATTTATAGGATTTTCTTGCCGATCTGCGAGATTTGGCGGGTACCCGATTATGATAGCGACTGTAGTATTTTCATTATAGTAACATATTTCCCATCAGAAATTTTACCAACAGACTGAAATGATTTATCGGTCAAAAACCTAGCTGCCTGCAAACAGCCACTCGCCGCTTCTTTGCAGCAGCCTGGCGCAGGTTAGCACAAAAAAGGCGGCTTCAGCGCAGAACCAGTTGCCGGATTTGGTGGCGATATACTCCTCACGGACATAGCGAAGTTTTTCGTAAGCCCTTTTATAGTCTCCGTGCAGGGAGGCGCAGTAGCCCAGGATTGCCCAGGGATAATCAGGAGGCTTGATTGTTAACCATTCCGGGTGGTTGCTGTTGAACAGTTCGTACAAATTGGCCGCCCGCTCCGAACCCGGTTCAATTAACCCGTACAGCGCCGGAAAGAGCTGGCAGGTGGCGTCAGGGTAGAATTTTTTTAAATTAACCCCCGGCCGCAGCCACCAGCTGGTTTTACTAGGATAGTAGCAGGTCCTCCGTGCATCCCACAAAGACTTTTCGATACCTGTGGCGACAGCTTTAGCCCTGGCATTAAAAACAGAGGCTTCCTGGTCGCCGAGGTAGTCCAAAAGCCCGGCGAAATCAGCCAACCCCCTGTACACCTCGCAGTTGTCCATCAGGTATTTGACCCGGTACTTGGCCAGAGCAAAGGTCAGGCCGTCCCGGTCAGTCAGGTTGACGATGCAGTTGGCCACTTTTTTCAGGGCCGGTAGGTTTTTTCTCACCCAATTGGTCTTACGGGTACGTTCGTGGTAAGCCGCCACCAGGGAGAGATAGGAGCCGGCGTAAGCGTCCTCGGAATCCGGGCTGGCCTTTTTGGCATTTAAATTTTCGTCATAGTGGTAGTCCTTGATCGTACCGTCATCTTCCAGGTTGGCCAGGTACCAGTTGAGGTAGCGTTCTACCAGTAGGTGGGCGTTAACGTCCTCCAGCAGGGCCATAGCTGCAAAATTGGCAAAATAGGGCATCACCCAACCCTGGTCCGGGTACCTGCCGATAGCTCCGTCGGCGCTGCTGCCGGGGCTCAAAATCTGGCAGCTTTTCAGCCAAGCTACCTGGGACGCCATGTTGTTTTTGAGCGCCCGGATAATTTCCGACATATTACTGTAAGACATCTTTAGACACTCCATGAAGTAATTTTATTACATAGTATGGGTTGGATAATATTTTAGTTTCGGCAACGCGAAGGAAAGTGAGAAATGGTTGCAGAATATTCTTCCCCGGAGGGAAAAATAAAGATATGTTGAATAGACAAATACTCACTCAATTTTCGCATGCCCTGCATGCGGCAAAAGGCCTGACTCTATACCGGGGTATTATGGAAGACCCGGTCTGCCGGGCCATGGTAGTTTTCCTTGAAAAGGTGACCGGCCAGGCCCCGATGGAACAAATCCTGGACTCTTACGGCGAGATATTTCGCCTGCTGTCTGCAAAAGCCGTCTTAGCGGGGGAGAAGCCTGTCGGAGATGCCTGGCAGGACCACTTGCTTAACCTGATCTTGTACCAGGACAACCCTTTTAGTGAAGCAGCGGCCTCAGTTCCTTACGGGCAACTGGGCCATTCCCTCAAACAGGCCGCAATGTGGGATCTCAACAAGCTGCAGGTTTTACACAGGGTTGAAGCCGGAGCTGCTCTAGCGTCACTATTAAAGATGGAGGACGAATCCTTAGCCGGCCAATTGCCGGTGTGGGATGCCCTCCATATCCCTTTTGTCAGCGAAACAGGCAGGGACGGCAGGCCAAAAGCAAGGGAATTGAAAGAACTGCTTAGCGGAAGGGGTGACTGGAGCGCTTGTCTCGAGGCTCTGTCGGACTATTACATTTGCGCAGGGTCAGGTATTTTCGGCAGGTATGGGGCATTTCGTTGGGTAAGCCGGTATGAACACCTGGAAGGTATTGATGAGCCCGATCCGGTGCGTCTGGAGAAACTGATTGGGTACCGGTCTCAACGTCAGGAAGTGGTGGATAACACCGAAAAATTTCTTGCAGGACTTCCGGCGAATAATATTTTACTTTACGGCGATCGTGGTACCGGTAAATCTTCCACGGTAAAGGCTTTGCTGAACCGTTACCAGGCAAGGGGCCTTCGTCTCATTGAGGTTCCCAAAAGCGCCCTGGGCGATTACCCGTTAATCATAAGAAAACTTAGAGGGAAGCCCCAGCGCTTCATCCTTTTCGTTGACGACCTTTCTTTTGAGGATTCAGAGGTCGAGTACAAGGAGCTTAAAGCGGTTTTGGAGGGCGGGCTGGAGGTACGCCCGGCCAACGTACTGATTTACGCTACCTCCAACAGAAGACACCTGGTCAGGGAACATTTTTCCGACCGTGGACCAGCCGGTGACGGGGATGGAGATCTCCGAACAGGGGATACTGTGCAGGAGAAACTTTCCCTGGCAGACAGGTTTGGCATCACGGTCCTTTTTGTCATGCCCGACCGCTCGCTCTACCTCGATATTGTACGGGGATTGGCTGAACAAAGGGGTATTGATATACCCGGCTCTGAACTCGAGAAAAAAGCGCTGCTCTGGGAGACCTGGCACAACGGGCGTTCCGGTCGTACCGCCAGGCAGTTCATCGATGATCTCAGCGGTGAGCTTGGTAGACAAAAAAAACAATAAGTTTTTCATAAATACATCAATAAGTCTTTTCTAAGAAAAGGGAATTGGTATCATGCTGCTGAATAAGATTAAACAGTACAAGTAATACTAAAAGGTCTCCAAGCAATACACTTATACCAGCAATCTGCCAGAGATGGCGCCTGTCGCCGGAGCGGCAAGCCCATGTAAAAATATCATACAAGGGGGGAATTCTAATGAACAGTCCTCGCTTTCTGTTAATCCTGTTTGCATTGGCCTTTCTTGCCATGCAGACCATAAGCTTCATGTCGACTTTGACCAAACATGAGGACAGGGTGGTTAAACTTGAAAAGCAGGCCGTTCAGTTTGAAACCAAGGGCACTTACATCGACCTGAAGATGAACCCGGCTGTGGAATTAAAGAAGGAAGAAGACAGGTTTAAAGCTGAAACTGTGAATTATGTCATCAAAGTGCTTGTTATTTCAGGGGCAACGGTTTTTGTCCTTGTCTTGATGAAACGGGTGCAAGAAAGCGGCTGATTTCAACCTTACAGAATTATAGATGACTCTAAGATTGAATGCTGAAAGCAGAAATTCACTCGCACAAAGGCGCCAGAGGAAATGCAGTATGTTCCTGCGTCCTACGCCTGACGGCTTACGACCACTTGCAGGGATAGACGTACTATAGGCGCCAATAAAATTCACACCAATATAACCCTTCGAGACAGGGGTTATTTTTATTATTTTAGGTATAAATTTCTTAGGTCAATGCAGAATAATAACCATGATCTAAATTATTTTTAAGGGAGGTTCGACATGAAATTCGGAACACATGAAGCTATGGAGGTCCATGAGGTATTAAGCGAGAATACCTGTATGATTGACCATTACGCCATGTACCTGAACCAGTGCCAGGATCCCGAATTACGGAGGGTCTTGGAACGCCAGCAACGCCACATGGTTGATACGTATAATACCATGGTAAACGTAATGCAGGGACAGGGTATTGATGTATCCGGGGCTCCCCGCATTACCATGGGTTCAACAACCAGAATGGCAGGGGAAAACCAGCCTGATTATGGTATGCAGCAGGCTGCGCCGGTAATGCCCAAGCCGGAAGCCAAAACCCTGAGTGACCGTGCCATCTCCATGGGCGCCCTGGTATTTCACAAATGCGGAGCTATACGCAGCACCAGCGCCGCCCTGGAGTGCGCCAACCCGAACCTGCGCAACATGCTCGCTACAGCGGCCCGCTCCTGTATGGAGATGTCCTATGAAATCTTCCAGTACATGAATCAAAAAGGTTGGTACCCGGTGCCTGCGATGCCGGAGAGTGTGATGAACCAGATGCAGCAGACCTACCAGCCAACTATGGTGGGGCAGGGAGGACAGACCGGTTACGGGGTGCAGATGAGTCCTGGGGGGCAGACAGGAAAGGCCGGCCAAATGGGTCAGATCAATCCATACGGGCACTGATATCGAGTCCTGCATGAAATAGGCCCCACTTTCTGTGGGGCCGCACCTTTTTCTGCTGGTTTTATTTTAGTTCCACATGCCGCTAGCGCGGCGCTGGCAGAGAATGAAAACTTAGCGATGCCACATCCACATTTGTTGGGCCAAAAACATTAGCGCTGCCGCCACCAGGGAAACACAAGCGAGTAATCTGGTGCGGCCATGTTTTGCAGCCAGCAGGGCAACCTTTTCTTCCAGATCAGTTACCCGTGCGCTTAAGTCCCTAAGTTCACAGTTAACGAGTTCCACCCGGTCCTCGGCCGGTTCCACTAATTTCTTCTGGATGGATGAGGCCAGGGATTCTACAAGTTCCAGGTGGTTTTGCCGTTTTTCATTGGGCATCTTTGTTCCCTCCGCCGGCCTGATTAATCGCGTCTCTAAGCGCTGCCAGGATTACCAGAGGTACCTGCTGTATTTTATTCTCCAGGACCTCCAACCGCTGCAGCAATTCCGTGATTGCCGCCCGGTCCTCTTCGCGGAACTGTTCCAGGCTGGAAGCCAGTTTTCTGTTTTCCTCCAAAACGGGCTGGACCATCTTTTTCCTCAACCCGGTCATGATATCTTTAAGCATTTGCTGAAATAATTCGTCACCGTTGTGGCCGCCTTTGACTTCATCCAGCTTTAATTCCATACCTGTTTCCCCCAGTCCTTTTACATTTTTTCAATAGCCTTTTTCAAAAGTTCGAGCAGCCGGTTGGTTTCCTTGCGGGCATGCTCTTCGATGGCTGTTTGGAAACATTCACCCAAATCGCCGAGCAGGTCCTTTTTGATTTCGCTTCCGGTGCGCCCGCTGATCTCGCTGATTATTTTACGCAGCCGCTCGTCCAAAATCCTGGCGTTTTCCACTTATTTAATACCTCCCGGGTTTTCATGAAAAAACCATGCCTGTACCCGCCAGGGAAATGCATCCAGGGTGTTCCGCACCGCCTTCGGTAACCCCGGGCCCGCAATTCAAACCACACTTTTAAGGAGGTTTGGCCGGGGAGACTGAGCTGCGAATTTCTTTAAGCTTACTCCTGTAGTCACGCAAGGTTTCCTGCACTTTTCGCAGTTTAACCTTCACGCTTCCCGAAGCGTTCCGTTCAAGGTAGGCTTTGGCCGCCCGAAGTGACGCCTCATCCAGAATTCCTAAAAGCGCGGCTATTTTATCCAGGTAAAAGTCTGTGGCCCGGTATTTAAAGATGCCTTCCTCCAGCGCTTTTAATAAAGAGCCCATACTGTGGGCATCCTCCCCGGACAGTGCTTTGAGAGCCGATATCAGAAAAATATTGGGGGCGCCTGAGGCAGGAGCATACTTACCGTTAGGGGGGCCGAGGTTTCTTCGCATAAAATTGCAGACAGCTTCCCGTTCAGCCAAACCCAAGGCATCGGCAAAATTAATGATGAAGAAATATTTCCCCCTCTCGCGTGCTGTCAAGGTCTGAAAACTGGCGTCTGACTGTGGAAGGAACAGAGTCTGAAAGTTTTGCCGGTCCATCTGATTCAGTATATGCTTGCCGTTAAAAAAGACGAGGTACGCGTCACTTTGCCGGATCAGGCCGGAGGTCTTTGGGTAATGGTATTTTTGAATCCAGTCGAGACCCGGCGTGTCAAGGAAATCTGCAAGCCTCAAAAACTCCGAGGGGTGCTCAACCACCACCTGCTCAATACGAAAGGCGTTCTCCGGGCCCAAGACCTTCCTGAACTGCTCCCGGCCGGATTGTTCGGAAAGATTGAACTCAGAAGACCAGGCGTCCTTAAAGGTGACCCTGACCTGGTCCAGGAAGGGGTTTCGCTTATTTGCCTTCTGGGAAATCAACCTGAATACGCCCGGTATCCTGCTGCTGTTGGCTGCCGTCCTGGCGAAAGCCCCGGCCGCAAAATGTGCTTTCACCCGCTGTATCCGCTTAAGGACCTCCTGCCTGTCAAGGAGCCGGAAGAAGCCTCCGTCGGCGCACTCGACTGAAGCTACAGCGTCGTTGCCGGGAGCAAGCCATCTCTCCAGCGCCTGTAGCTGTTCCCTGTAGATCCCGACCTTCTCACCCACCTGTTCGCAAGTATTCAGGGTGATTTGCAGAGGAAAGTGGACGGTGGCTTTTTTTTCAGGGCCGTAAGTTATCCTGGTAACTGCTGTGGTTGTAGGCCCGTCGGCAGCGGGAAGGATGTCTTCCTTCAGCAGGGCGTTAAAAAAGGTTGTTTTCCCGGTGGAAAAACCGCCCCAGGCCGCCGCCGAAAAACGCTCCGACTGGATTTCACGGGCTATTATTTCAACCGCAGGCAGGTCTATTAACCCTTCAGTAGTTTTTTCAGCCAGTAAATCAGCAGTCAAGGCCAGCAGCCTTTTTTTGTTTTCCTTCATACTGGTTGTTTTGGGGCGGTAGATGTGTCCTTCGGGTCTTTTGTGCCCGGCGCCCAGGTTCGCGAGATTGGCGGTTCTCAAGGTATGCTCAAGCTCACCTGCAACTGCGGGGAGAGACTGCAGCAGTTTTCCGGTTTCAAGGATAACCCGTGAGGTTTCCTGAACTCTCCAGAATTCTGAGAGAAAAGCTGTCTCTTCCTTAATCCTGACGACTTTTGAAATACGCCCCGGCAGTTCATGATCCAGCTTCTTCAGGCGTCCGTATGCCCGCCGGCAGGTATCCCGGGCCAGCTCCACCTGTAAAAACAGGTTGACGGCCTCAACACTGGCGGGGTCATGCGTGTTGATGGTGTAACATCTGACCGGGCTCAGAAAAATCTCCCGCAGTATGGTCCGGGTTGTCTCTAAAGACGAACCGTCGCATAAGCCGTGGTTGCAGTTCAACCAGAAGGAGAGCTTGTTTATGTCCTTCTTTTTCCAAATATCAGCCAGCTTGTACAAGAACAGGCGGTTAAAATCCTCCATACCGCGCTGGTGAAAAAGGTAGATAACCTGGTCGGCCTCTATCGCCGCCTGTTCAGCGAGAAGCCCGGCGTCACGTGCTCCGTCAATGCCGGGAGTATCAAGCAGACGGCATTTTTTTAAAAGCGGAGAGATATGCTCTATGGAAACCCTGCCTGCGGGAGTTTTTAACCCGCTCCCCAGGAAAGAGCGAAGCTGGTCCATATTTTGAAAAGGCAAGTTTTGCTTGACCCCGGTATAACTTGCCCTAAAGATATGACCGTAGTCAAAGGCTACCAGACAATTGGTGGTCGGGACAACTCCCACCGGGCTGACCTCCGCTCCCAGCAGGCCGTTAACAAGGGTGGATTTGCCGGAATTGAATGACCCGAGGACTGCGACGCAAGGCTTTGCAGTCTGGTCCAGCAGCTCATATATATCCTCCACCCCCTGGATAAACCGGTTCACCTGACCCATGAACGACCAACCTCCCCTGTCAAAGCCAGGTATTTATTGCTTATGTTTCTATATATTAACGTTGCAGGGCTTTTATGCCCGGCATAATTACTTATAATTACGCTCTTGCGAGTGATAAAATAAACGTAGCAGGGGTTGTCAAAGAAAAAAGGGGTATGACTATAATGGAGCCTGGCTCAGAAAATTATTTAACTACAGCGCAGGCGGCTGATCTCCTAAACATAACGCCAGCTGCGGTGCGCCGTCTGGTCCGCGAGGGGCTTCTCGAAGTCAAACATACGAAGCGCTATAAGTTTGGGGTGGACCAGTCTTTCGACCGCGCAGCGGTGGAAAAGCTGCTGCCCAGGCTCCCTGAATTTAAGAGAAAGTGGCATGCTGAGGAGGACTTTCGCCTGGGCGCCAAAAAGGCTGCCTTCAAACGCCTGGAAGACCAGAAAAAAACCCGCGCCTACCAGGGTTTCAAGGAACGTTTTTTGCTTTCACTGGAAGACTACCCGGAAAGAGTGGCTTTGCTGCTCAGGACCTCGTTCTTTTTGTACCACCTGAACCACTATGCCAAGGGTGGAGAAGAATACCTGTATGACTTAAAAGAAGAGACCCTGAAGAAGATGAGCGAGAAATTCACCTCCCTGGAGGGTCTGGAGGTTATCCTGGTGGAGGGCGGGGAAAAAATATATTTATGTGAAACGTGCCGGTTGAAGGCCCGGTCTATGGGGCTGGACTATGTCAAGTATAAAAGTGTGCAGGGCGGGTGCCCCCGTTGCAGAAAAGAAAGCGATTATTACAGCCTGTTTGAGTTCAGGGTAAAGTACGGAGACCATTTTTTCTGTTTTCACACGCCATATCAGGTTGCCAAGAGCTGGTTGAAAAATCCTCTTGAACTGCCGTGTAAGACGCATGTGCCCGGCAGAGAGGAAGCCCGTGCTTTTGGTCGCCCCATCACTGAGGCCGAAGCTCTGGCGGTAAGTCTGGAGGAGGTCATCAGGGAGTTGGAAGTATTCACGGGAGAGCCTGTATAAATCATATCACATCAACAGGCTGAACAACTTTTGGGATAGTGCAGCCCCGGCCATCAGCCTGACCGAACGACTTTATTTTGAGGTAGTGGTAATCAACCCCAACCGGCACGTTTGCAAACGTTACCGGCAAATTTTGGGGGAAAGTTGCAAAATCCCCTGTACTGATTTCACCAGTGATATCTTTCAAGAATATTTAGCAACGTAACCCATTAGTTGAGTCTGAACCAGGGGTCAGCTTTCAATTGAATTAAATTTTTTCAAACTGCATGGATACAGCTTCACCCATTTTTTTGCCAGGGTTGAAAAATACTTATCTATCCTGTGTTCATAAGATGAAACATCATTCTCTGTATTAGTATTTTCTTATTACCACATAATCTGCCGCAAGGCTTAAGTTTAATCTGGTAGGTCTGTCAGGGAGCTCTTTTAATGCCTGCTTGGCCTTATGGATATATTTCTCAACAAGTTCGAGAGATTGCTCGATAGCCCCACTGCTGGTAATTATGCTGATAGCTTCCTGTAACTCGCCATCGTCTTTTTCAGGTTTTGCCACCAGTTCTTTAAGCCGCTCTCTTTGTCTGGATGTATCCAGGGCATAAATTACCGGCAGAGTGATAATTCCCTGTCGCAAGTCACTGCCGATAGGCTTGCCCATCTCACGCTGGTCGGCAACCATATCCAGGATGTCATCGGTAATCTGAAAAGCCATGCCCACTGCGTGACCGTACCGGTATAGCGGCAAGTAAATGCTTTTAGACGCACCGCAGGCTACTGCACCCAGCTGCGTGCTCGCTGCAATCAGCATGGCGGTCTTTCGTTTAATCCGGTATAGGTAGTTCCTCAGATTCTGTTTGACATCAAAGGATGCGGCTATCTGTTGGATTTCACCCTCACACATGTTGACGCTGGTATCAGCCAGGACTTTAGAAATAAGTGGGGTATATTCATAACGGGCTATCAACATGAGGGATTTAGCAAAAAGATAGGAGCCAATGTGGGTGGCGATACTGTTTCCCCACATGGCCTTGACAGTGGGCTTACCCCTGCGGGTTAGCGAAGCATCAACGACATCATCATGTACCAGTGTAGCCATGTGGATCAGTTCCAAAGCAGCAGCCAGCGGCAGGATCCTCTGCAGGTCGAAGTTATAGAATTTTGCGCCAAGGAGGCAGAGCGCAGGTCTCAGTCTCTTGCCACCCGCATTAAGGAGATGCGTAGAGGTCTCGGTTAGAAGCGGGTTTGGCGTTTTCACCACATCACTTAACTCTTTTTCCACCATCTGCAGTTCTTTTGCGATGTCTTTGAAAAACTCTAATATCTTTACCGCTTCCTTTACCTGAAATAAACAAAGAAAATATTTAGTATCCATTGTAGTACGCACGTAAAAAAAGACTACCGACAGCCACATTGTCGGCAGTATGATGCCATTTTTGGTACTGATGTTGTAATAAGCCATTATAATTCTAGAGCAGTCCATGTTTTTCACGGATGGGCATGACTATTTAACTGTGGCTGCTGATTGTACTTCAGTCATGTCGACCAGGCGCTCACGCTCTTTTTTGCGGGCAAGCTTGCGTTCAACGATGCGTACTACCAGCGCGCTTAGTTCAAAAAGCAAATACATGGGACCGCTGATGATAAGGCAGGTAACTACATCCGGCGTGGGGGTGATTATGGCCGCCAGGGCTACAACAGCCAACATGGCGTAACGGCGGTTTCTAGCAAAAAAGGCATGTGTCACAAGTTCCATTTTGGCCAGGAAAAAGCTTATTAAAGGAAATTCGAACACTATACCAAAAGGAAGGAGAAAGGAAATCGTGAAAGAAATATACTTGTCGATTGTAAGTAATGGTGTTAGTGTTGGTCCGGCAAATTGGAGTAAAAACATTACACCCATTCGATAGACACAAAAAAAACCGAAAGCAATACCGCCTAAAAAACTGACAAAGGATATCAAAACAAAAATAGAAAAGTAGATCCTTTCATTTTTTTTTAAGGCAGGAACAATAAAACCCCATACCTGCCATAAAATTACCGGCAGCGCCGCCAGGAAACCGGCAAAGAAAGATATCTTGATTTTAACAAAGATCGCCTCTGTGATACCGGTGAAAAATATCTTCTGCCCCAGCTTGGTAATTGGTTCCAGCATTGATGCCAAGATCCTATCGCTGAAAAAATACGCTCCCACAGCAAATATGGCAGTGGTAATAATTGAAACAATTAAAACATGACGCAGTTCTTCTAGGTGCTCAATAATGTTCATTTCTCCGTTAGTTTTAGCCATCGTTTTCCCCCACTATTATTACAGGCAGTTGGGAATAGGGGCTTTAATTCTTGGCTGCCTTAATCAACTGCATTTGGTTATCTTTTTTCTCATCTGCAACCGCTTCCACCTCGTTCATTATTTCGGAGGAAGAACGACGAAACTCTCTGATTGTTTTACCAACCGCCTTGCCAAGTTCCGGTAATTTGCCGGGTCCAAAGATAATTAAAGCCAGTGTCAAAACAAGGATTAATTCAGGTACGCCAATGTGCGGCATAATGTTACACACCTTTCAAATTTTAATTTTTAAACACAAGGAATCAAAGTTGGCACAAAAAATCCTCTCAACCAACTGACGATGATATGACTATATTTAGGGCGATGAAAGTCATCTATCACCTCCTCTTGTTAACTGCTTTACAAAACCGGAGCCTATTCGTGCATAATAGGTCTCCGGTATTGTATTTTGGTGATGATTATTCTGTTAAGCAGGGAAGTGGGTACCATAGGTAGCTGTACTGTTACTGTGTGCATGCCCTTCCTTGGGCAGAATTGCGAAGTTTTCCACAATAAACAGGTAAGCCAACGCCAGGAAGCTCCACATGCCGAGGGTAATCAGAAATTCCCAGGCGCTGGGGAAGTAGCTGCCGCCCACGCTCCTGGCCATTCCGGTGAAGACCACATTCATGCGGTTGAATACAACTCCTACCACCACCAGGACGGAGGCGGTTACAACCCCCCAAAGCTTGTTGCGGATGGAGGGGATGGCGTACATGAAAATCGGCAACAGGACAAAGACAATCATCTCGATCAAGAACATGTTGCTCTCGTGCGAACCGTTGAAAGCCATCCCGAAAACGCCCCGATAGTTGAGATCAATCATCTTGATGATAAAGTAAATGATCATCATCCAGGTGGTTATTCTGGTCATGCTTTGAAATACAGGCAGCTCCGGATCTCGTCCATAAGCTCTTGACGCTATGGTCCCTTCGATGGTAACCATGGCCGGCCCCAGGAAGAAGGCGGACCAAACGAAGAAGAACGGGAGCAACATGGACCACCACAGGGGATAGAGTTTATCAACAGCAACGATAAAGAGTGAGCCCAGCGACGATTGGTGCAGGGTGGGCAGGACGATGCCCAGGATCAATAATGGTGTTATCATGTACCCCAGAATCTTTTTCAATGACGGGCACTTAACCTTCTCGAAGAAGATGTCTCCAAATTCCAGGACCTGGATTGTTGTATAAATAGAAATGCACCAGAACACTTCAAACAATACCGAGTGGAAACCCCAATAGAAGAATGGCCTCCAGAAGTTAAACCATCTCCCGATATCCAACAAGAGGCTGGCCAGGGATATAATGTAGCCAAGCAAGGAAGTTAACAGTGCGGCGCGGGCGATGGGGAGGTATTTGTCCCGGTGCAGGACGTGGACTACCAGCGCAGTACTGAAGCCGCCGCCTGCCAGGGCGATGCCGCACAAGAGGTCAAAGCCAATCCACAGGCCCCAGGGCCACTGGTCGTTTAAGTTGGTTACAGCTCCCAGGCCGTAGATGAAGCGGTACAGGGAAGCAGCAGCCGCAATCAGCACAGATATGATTAACAGTATTCTGAACCAGGTAATTCTAAAGCTCCAATTTCTTCCGTACATATTCTCACCACCACTATAAACAAAGATTTATTCCTTGGGATCGACGGGAGCGTACATTTCGGCTTCATTATGTCCTTCCTCTTTAGGTTTTGTAAAGAATCTCATTGCTGTAAGCATGGCCCCCCAACCGGCAAAGATGTAGGGAGTCCACTTGAGCGCCTGCCAGGTATAAGATGGTATTGATTTTTCCGAAACACTGGTTTTGAAGCCGAGCTGTTCAAAGGGGACATCAGAAATGTACATCCAGGATGTGCCGCCATACTCTTTTTCCCCGTATATGTGTTTGACGTAGTTTGAGTTGCTGTTAATCCTCTGCCTGGCTTCGGCAAGAAGCGTCTGTCTGTCGCCGTATTTCAACGCGCCGGTAGGGCAGGCGGTGATACACGCGGGCCGTTCGTTCTCCAGCAGACGGTCGTAGCAAAAACGGCATTTTTGGACGTACGGGAATGTTTTTTCGTACTGAAACTTAGGTACGTTGAAGGGACACGCAATCATGCAGTAGCGGCAACCCACGCAGTAATCCTTGTTCAACTCTGTGGGTTTGTAGATGACCGGGCCTTCTTCTGTTTTAAGAAAGGAATGGGTAAAGCAGGCGGACTCGCAGGCAGGCTCATTGCAGTGCATGCACTGCCTTTTGACAAACCTCCACCTGCGCTCATTGCCCTCCCCGGCCAGATAGCAGCTGACCCTGGTCCAGGTATCCGCGTCCAGTTCTACCGGGACGTCCCATTGGTTTGTATTTTGAGACGTTTTGACGGGCAGGTCATTCCAAGTCCTGCAGGCTGTCTGACAGCTCCGGCAGCCGATGCATTTGCTGATGTCTACCAAAACGCCATTGGACATCTTTGCACCTCCTATTTCCGCTTGGATTTAATTTACTTTGATCAGACTATAAAGCTCTTGGGCTCCTTGGAAACACCCTTGATTTCAAGCACGTGAACCGCGCAGGCAATACAAGGATCAAAAGCACGGACGATACGCACCAGTTCAATGGGGTTGTTGGGGTCTTTGACCTGTGCTCCTACCAGAGCTTCCTCAACCGGACCACGCTGACCCTTGTCATCCCGCGGGCTGCAGTTCCAGGTTGTTGGTACCACAGCCTGGTAGTTTTCGATTTTGTAATCTTTGATGGTAATCCAGTGTCCCAGGGCGCCGCGGGAGGCTTCGTGTAAACCTATACCCGACCCTTCCTTAGGGATGTCGAAAGGGGCATAGCAGGGTTGACCGGGCACCAGCTGGTTAAGCCATTCCAACATAGCACCTGCTACTTGAGCTGTTTCCACTGCACGTGCAAAGTGCCTGCCTAAAACTGAAAATGCTTTACCCCCTAACGCCAAAACATCCTTCTGTTTGTTCACTACCTGTCGCGACAGCGGGCCTACTTCATAGGGCAAACCGTCATAGCGCGGTGCTTTAAGCCAGGAATATGCGTCTTTTTTGCCCGGTGTGGGTACAGTCGCGCCGTCACCGGGGTGCCTGCCGGTCAACTTATCATCGTACCAGGAATATTTGACTTGCTCAGAAATCTTTTTATGGTCCATGGGCGCGTACTGTCCTTTGGCGTAGGTACCGCGTATGAAGAGCTGTTGTTGCCCGTCCGGGTCTAATTGGTCAGTTAGCCGGAAAGCGCCGTAAGCCAGCAGGTTTTTGTAGCCTGTCCCAATGTTGAACCAATCATCGTACGCTCCTGCTACTGCCAGGACGTCCGGGATATATACGTTGTTGATAAAGGAGGTAATTTCCAGTAGGTAAGTCTTAAACTGGGCGATTTTCTCAGAAGTTACGTGCTCAGTTATTCCACCAGCCGTGTAGGTCGTAACGTGGGGCATTTTGGCCCCGAATACAGCGCCCATTTCATGAGCCTTTTTGCGGATACTCAGAGCCTGGATGTAATGCTCAACGGCTTTATCGTTAATTTCCTTGGGCAGGCGGTAGTCACCCTCATAACGGGGGATGAAAGGCGAGGTGTCCGGTCCCTTCACGTAATCCAGGGCGGTCAGGTGGTAAAAGTGCAGGATATGTGACTGCAGGTAATTTGCTCCCTGGATTAAGTTGCGTAAAATCCTGCCGTTTGCAGGTGGTGTGACTTTAAAGGCATCGTCCAGGCATAAGATGGAGGCAGTGCCGTGAGCAATGGGGCAGACGCCGCAGATACGCTGGGTAATGTGACAGGTGTCGCGAGGATCTCGCCCTTTAAGAATTATTTCTAGCCCGCGGAATAGAGTACCGCTAGACCTGGCGTCAATTACCCGGCCGTTTTCAATTTCTGCTTCTATTTTCAGGTGCCCTTCAATCCGGGTTACCGGATCAATAACTATTTTTTGTGCCACTGCTATATTTCACCTCACTGAGCTAGTTTTCTGCTGACCCTTATCTTTTCTAAAATCTCTGTCTTCTGGGGCTCAATCTGGGCCGAAGCGGCCGCTGTTTTATTAGTTAATGGATAAACGCCGTAAAATGGTGATGACGAATCGGGGAAGGTCGGTTCCGAGCAGGCGTAACAGGGAGCGCCGGCATTGACGCACCAGTTGACGTTGTTATTCCAGCCGCGGGTGGGACAGTCGGACATGGCCACAAAGCCCTTGCAGCCAAGCATGGCCAGGCAGCCCTCATCTCCAATGAAGTGAGCGAACTTGCCGGCGTCAAAATATTCACGTCTTATACAGCTTTCATGGATTGGTTTCGGGAAAAACATCCTGGGCCGTCCATATCTGTCAAGTTCCGGGAGCTGGCCGTATTTCAAGACATATACAACAGTTCCGAGGAAGTGATCAGGCTGCATCGGGCACAGGGAAAGATTGATCACCTTTTTTGCGTCAACGATCTTATTGACTCCCACAACTCCGGTGGGATTGGGGGCCGCGCCGGGGATGCCTCCGTAGGATGCGCACTGGCCGGCGGCAATCACGGCCTTGGCCGCATTGCCCAGGATATTTACCGCGTGCAGCATGGTTATTTCTTTGCCTTCTTTTTCACAAATCGTACAGTAAACACCTTCGTTTTTTATAGGGATGGCGCCTTCAACAACCAATATAAATTGGTCCTTGTATTTAATTGCGGCTTCGTCCAGGATCTCCGCGATAAGGTGTCCGGAACCGGCAGAAATATTAGGGTGATATTTCAAGCTGATAACATCGAGAAGCACCTTTTCAATAGCGGGGTCAACACTGTTTAATAAGGATATGGAGCATCCGGTACAGCTGGCGCCCTGCAGCCAAATTACCGGCGGTTTGCCCTCGGCGGCTAAAGCTAGTGTTTCTCCGAGCTCCGGTCCGAGTACCGTAATCAGGCTTGCGCCGACCGCAGAGCTCATGCAGAGTTTAATAAATTCACGTCTGGTTAAACCCAAGTCTTTATTCCCTCCTTGTAAATAAATCTCCAAAATTTCCGGCCGGTTTTTACATTTCACCTTATTTCCAAGTGTCAACTAGATCATCTTGCTCCGATTTCTGCTGTTTAGCGAAATTCCAGCATGAAGATATCTATCCTTAAACTGAGAATTTTATATAAGAGGAATTATTCCAGGAAACCGGAATTCCAAATAATGGAACATATACTGATTTCTTTAAAATATTCATAAGGAAAACCCTTGAAAAACGCCATTATACTTCTCCAACCGGAATCTCAACAAAGATAACGGGATCCTATTCACTACAAATCATAATTCTTTCATAAACAATCCAACCGCCATAGGAATTTAGTTTGCAACAAATATGCCAGCGGTGAAGTTGCGTTGGTATCCATCATGCAACTTCACCGCTGGCGTATCACTTTCTTATTGTGCGGGTTAACCCTCACGGTAACGTTTGAACTTTTCTTTTATTCTCTCCTCCACAAGCGGTGGTACCAGGCTCCGCAAGGAACCGCCAAAGGAGGCTACCTCCTTCACTGTAGTGGAACTGATATAAGAAAACTCCGCCTTGGTCATCAAAAAGACTGTTTCGATATGGCAGGCCAGCTTTTGATTTGTCAGGGCCATCCGGAACTCGTTCTCAAAATCCGAAATCACCCGTAAGCCCCGTACAATAGCTTTTGCGTTGCACTCAAGGGCCACATCAACAATAAGGCCTGTAAATGCCTTCACTTCTATATTAGGATAGTTGGAGAGAACACTTTGCAGCAGTTCAACTCGCTCTTTAATCGTAAACAGCTGATTCTTTGCCGGGTTGCAGGAAACTACGACGATCAACTTGTCAAAGATCATAGCAGCTCTACTGATAATATCCAGGTGACCGTAGGTTACCGGATCAAAACTTCCCGGGCAAATTGCGGTTCGCATGCTAATCACCCCAGTGCTTCATTTGCTAGCCAGAAGAAGCGTCAAGGAAAGGAGCCTCCTCAAACATCCTGTAGGGTTGATGTTTGGAAATTCCTTTCCCGCGCTTCAGATTTGTGATGGATTTGCGTAACCACCAGGATAATCCCGGCCAAATTAAGAATGTATGCTCCGATCGCTTTTATTGCCAGGCCTAATGGCTTGACCGCTTACGCATTATGAAAATCATTAATACAGCGGTAGATGATGTGAGCAGATGTGAAAGCCAGTAAAATGATGAATGAAAAAAGACCATTATTCATGTTTAAAAATTAGCAGCCCCACGAGGCAGTGAAGAACCATACTTTTATGAATATTCTTTTACAGGTATTAAGGTAAGGGAATTGCAGTAAACAAGCCTAGAGCAGCACAAGCCACGCTAATGGTTGTCACGCTCCAAATTGCAGCTGCCGGCGGGTCTATATAGGTGTCGGCATGTATCGTAAATAGACACGCCCAAAATTGACCTGCGAAAGCCGATAGAACCCCAAAAATGAGACCCCATATGAGACTGTGACTAGCTAAGGCAGCGACGGCTGCATTAACTGATATGTGGTGGGTGACAGGCATTTTGGTGCCGAACTGCAAAAATACAAGACTCAGACCGGAAATACCAAATCCAATAATTGCGCCACCATGGTCCGCTCCTAAAAGCATCGCAAAGTAACTTGATAACAGACCAACCCCTGCACCGATAACAAAAAGCTCTTTCCACGACATCTGCCATGGCAACCAAAGGGTGCTTTTTTCAGTGGGGTTGAAGCGGCTTTCTCCCTCAGCTACCTGACCAAAGAAACCTTTCTTCATGTCAAACAATAGGCGTCCGATAAGATGCATAACAAAGATGGTTATAGCGACTCCATCAGTCCAGAGCATACCGCCCCATTTCATTGGCAGCGCAGTTATGAAAAGCCAGTTCAGGATAACGCTGAGAGAGCCAAAAAGTCCGCCAATCAGCAGGACATCCATGCTTTTAGTGCCCATCAGTCCTGCTGTAATATCTCTTCCCGGTGACAGACCTTTCTTATGCGCGTACATATGAGCAACAACTGCCGCTCCAAAGCATACCTGGGGCCCAAATGTAAACCCAAAGCCAAAGGTGTTCAGAAAATCCGGTCCTGCTCCGGCAATCATTAAAACCGCGCCAATGAATACGAAGAAACCGCATAAAATGAATGCCGGCAGCGCTCCGACGGCAGCTCCGAATATTCCACCCACAAAAGCTATGCAAAGGTGAAGAAAACTAATACCACCTATTGGCAGCAAAAGAGAGCTTGTCATAATATTACCCCCTCCTAATTTTGAAAATTCCGTTAATTAGTTAAAAAAGAAAAAAATAACAGGGAGTAACTCTTTAAGTCACCCCCTGTTTCCGGCAAGACCACACTATGGGGCGAGCGTGTACTACACGGTATTTATTTGAGAGGTGATAGCCGGGATTAAGTTACATAGCAGCCGCAAAGAGGTTAACGATGTCTTTATGAGTTCCGACAATCGGGTTGCATCCGGCGTTACCATCTTCCAGAGCCGTCTTAGCCATTTTATCAAAGTCTTCTTCCTTAACACCCATTTCAGCCAAACCGGACGGAATTCCAACATCCTTGGAAAGAGCGACGATAGCGTCAATGGCTTTGTACGCAGCGTCTCTAACGGAGAGCCCTTCAATATTTTCGCCCATAAGTACGGCGATGTTAGCAAACTTCGGCAGGTTGCTGATGAGGTTGTATTTTTCAACGTGCGGCAGCAGGATAGCGTTCGCTACACCGTGCGCCATATCATAATAGCCGCCTAACTGGTGCGCCATAGCATGTACATAACCCAGGCCGGCGTTGTTGAATGCCATACCTGCCAGCACTGAGGCGTAAGCCATATTTGTCCTGGCTTCAACATTATCACCATATGCTACAGCCTGACGCAGGTTGTTGGCGGTAAGCTTAATTGCTTGCTCGCACAACGTGTCGGTCACAGGGTTGGCGGCCAGGGTAACATAGCATTCTACAGCGTGGGTTAAAGCATCCATACCGGTGGCTGCAGTTAATCCTTTTGGCTTTTTCAGCATAAGCAGCGGGTCGTTGATGGAAACCAGCGGGAGGTTTCTCCAGCTTACGATAACAAACTTAATTTTAGTTGAAGTGTTTGTAATAACGCAGTGGCGGGTAACTTCACTGCCGGTTCCTGCTGTAGTGTTAACGGAAACTATTGGCGGCAGAGGATTGGTAAGTTTCTCAATCCCGGCATAATCCTTATACAAATCTCCGGGGTGAGTAGCTGCAATGCCGATACCTTTTCCACAGTCATGAGCGCTTCCTCCACCGACGGTGATAATCATGTCACATTTTTCTTCTTTGAATAACTTAAGACCGGCGAAAATATTTTTGTCTTTAGGGTTGGGTTCTACGCCGTCAAAGACGACAGTTTTTAATCCGGCTTCCTGAACATATCCTATTGTTTGCGCTACAGGGCCGCCTTCCATTTTAGCCAAAAACGGGTCAGAAACTACTAAAGCTTTTTTCCCACCTAAAATTTTACACCTTTCGCCAACTACCGAAACACAGCCCGGCCCGAAGAAGTTAACACTCGGATTTAAAAAGTCGTAATACATGAATACATCCCCCTTTAATTAATTTGTTCTTGGTTTAAGTGCGCATTGTGCATACGGCCGTACACAACAAAATTTGCAATTTAGAAATCCTTCAATACAGAAGTTAGAAATATAAAGCTTACCCGCCAGCAACTACGGGACTTACTGTAATGATGTCTCCCTCGCTCAATGCTGTATTTTTGTCAACATTTTTACCGTTTTTTAAGATGACATGGATTTGCTCGGGAGAAACATTTAATTTGTTTAGGACATCCGCAATTTTGGCGCCTTTATCGACTTGCAGCCGGTGTTCTTTTCCTCTGTCTTTTGGACACCACATTAAATAGCCTAATAAGTTGACTGTGATATTGAGCTTTTCCATTAAACCCACCATGCTTTATAGTGTATCCAACCCTAGCTCTTGCTTCTTCTCTTCGGTAATAATTCCCTCGGCGTTCCACTTGCGATAGTCATACAAATCTTTCATGATCCTGCTGTAATAAGGAAGACTGCCAGCTGCCGCGCCTGTCTGGCGATCATGCAGCAGCATCCTTTGCGGAAGCACATCATCTTTACGGCTTAAGCCCAGCCTGTTGTTGTACATGCGCTTGATATTAAACAACCTGTCTCCTGCAAGCTCAACATCTTTACCCGTCAAGTTCCATCCTGTGGCTGCATTAATCCATTGACTAGCCATTTCCGGAGTAATTTGACCCAGCATGATAAATTTACACAAGCCCAAAGAATTGAATACAGTCATGAAATTCATCAACCTAACCGCATATTCAGCCTTGTTTTCATAGCCATGTGGCTCAGACGGTTTGGTGAAGTCTACACATTTGGCAGGATAAGCTCCGCCTTCAGAGAAGTAACCTAAACATTCAAGGTGGCAACCGCCTCTGTTGCAGGTTGCATAGTCAACTACCATGGTGGTGTAAGCGCGGGGATCGTGCATAGCAAAGGCCTGCCCCTTGGATTGGATGGCAAATTCGGGGGCGATACCGCCGATTTCTTCTGACGCTCTTTTTACGCCTTGCGCAAGCAATCTGCCTAACCCAACTTTGTTGTTGGCCATTTTTTCCAGAACTTCTAACAATTCTTCCTTCATGCCCCACTTGAATTCAATACCTTCAGTGTCTCTTTTAGTTAACAAGCCGTTTTCATATGCTTCGATGGCCATGGCGATAGTGCTTCCTGCTTCAATCGTGTCCATGCCGTATCTGTTGCAGAGGTCGTTGCAGGCAGCGATAATATTAAGGTCATCATTTAAGATGTTGGAACCAAAAGCAGCGCCCGTTTCATATTCAGGAGCGTGACCTATAGCTCCTTTATAGGGGCCTAATGGAACTTTCGCTTCCTTACCGCACCTGATAGTACAGGCATGGCATGCATGATGACCGGTTTGGATGGTCTCCGCCAGCATTTGACCGCTGGTTTTATAAGCTCCTTCTTCCCAAGAGCCGAGAGTCCAGTTCTTGATAGGCAGATCGCCTTCAGATTCAACGCCCTGTATGGTTCCCAAGGTACCAAAGTCATGAAGGATCGCCGCATTTGTCTTCAGAACCTGAGCGAATTCCTTTGTGAACGCCTGTAATTTCGCTTTATCGTGGAGTTCCACTTTTTTGGTGCCTTTAACAGCAACGGCCTTTACCTTTTTATATCCCATTAAGGCGCCGAAGCCGCAGCGGCCGGCTGTCCTTGTTACAGGGGCGTCCATCATTATAGAGGCCATTTTTATTTGATTTTCGCCGGCTATACCGATACATGCAATTCTCGCTTTTTCATCAGTTTTACTTCTCATCAAATCAGAAGCCTCAAAGACATCCTTGCCCCATAAATCCTGCGCATCAATAAACTGGACTTTATTATCATTTATATAAATGGCTACAGGCTTATCTGATACTCCTTTTAAAATAAAACCGTCATAACCGGTCTTTTTAACTTCGGCGCCCCAATGACCACCAACATTGGCCTCGCCCCAGATCTCTGTCAACGGGGATTTGCCAACAACACTTGACCTTGCAGATGACGGCGCCAATGTCCCGTTCAATAAACCCGTCATAAATATTAATGGATTCTCTTCGGACAGAGCCGGTTTTGTGTAGTCATAATTGTTATATAACAAATATGCGGCTACACCGCTGCCACCCAAGAACTTCTTGTAAACTTCATTTTTTATGGGAACCTCTTTAGTTGTTTGGGATTTTAGATCTATTTCAAGTACTTTACCCCAATATCCAAAAGCCGTCCACATCCATAAACACTCCTTTATTAGTCAAAAATCCACAACCTTGAAACCGGCTTCCTGAGTGCAACCTCTACTTCGTCTACGAGCCCGACTTTTTATACCGTAACTTTAACAGTTCACTGCAAAAATCAATAAAATACAGTATGTTCCATGTTTAATTTGAAGGTCGTCATTTTTGTCCCCCCTTTGTCAGAGCATTTTTATGATTTTAAATAGAGCAAATATCATGCCATTTTATTTTGGGCTGATTTGTTGTTCTGTTTCCGGGTTGCCGGAAAAGGAAACAAGATACCGTTTGATATCTCATGCATTCTCATGCATTTTGTCAGATTACGAAAAACAAGAAAAATTCCAGACTAATGGAAGCACAGAGAAAAGTTTCATATCAATGCAAAAACCCTAACTTTTTGCTAACTAAAACCGCATAAACACTGCCGTTTAATGTGAAATATGGTATAATAGTAAGTAAATAGAAGTTATCAAGCATGTTAATACCATAAGCACTCTGCTGTCTCTTCACAATACCTGCTCATCAGGAGCATGTATTCCCATCACATGTATCACATGTATTCCCTTCACATGTATTCCCTTCACATGTACCCCTGTCATGTTTATGTCTTTCTTCCCTTGTTTCCGGGTCTGCGCCATTTTCATCGGTGATAAAATCGAGATTGTATTCATCCATGAGCCGGATAGCTTCTTGGACTCTGTAACCTTTGCCACAGAACCTGGTTACTCCGGCTAATGCAACCATTTCGAATGCCGGTCTTTCTATGGTACCGGTAATCAGGACTTCGCAGTCAGCGTTAATGATGTTTTCTGCCATTTTCAAGTCATCTGTACCATGTTGAGGGTCGTTATTCTTATATGAATCGATACTCATATCGTCAGTTTCAATTATCAGCAGATAGGGACTATTCTCGAATGATTCCCCTACAATGCTTTTCAGATCCGGTCCATTTGCAGAAACAGCTATTTTCATAGTATTCATTCTCCTTTTAAAAGAAAATTAGTGCTATTGTCAAAAATCCAAGATCAATTTCCGCTCGCTTCTATCAGCAGTTCTATAATGCCACCGCAAGCCATGCCTTCCTCTTCGGCGATGTCCCCTGTCATATCGACACAGTGTATCAGATATCCTCCGCTTTTTATCACATCGCGCGCAAGAAGGGTGACCCTGCCTTCACTGCATCCCCCACCGATGCTTCCCAATGTCCTTCCGTCAGGCCATACCAACATTTTGGCTCCTTCTTTCCGCGGGGCGGAACCTTTTGAAGATACAATTGATCTTCAAGTGTTGCGATCCCCGCCTTTATAGATGAGAACATTCCCTTGTCGTATTCGGGATTACCGACTATTCCTGTTCCGAGCCTTTCAAGTACCGGTATCAGTAAATGAACATTATAGCCTACTATTACACGGGTATCCTGTATGCGGCACATAGTCGGTGGATAAAAGCACACTCTTCATCTGAGTCAACAACGGGTGCCTGAATTCTGAATACCTCACCAACGAAAGCACCTGGACCGGTATACCGACAAGTACATTTATCCTTTCCTTTTCAATTACTGAAAGTGTTGATTCCGGGTCTGTCACAAGTCCATGTTTGACAGCGACAGCATTCATCCTGCCAAGAGCCTTATAAAGCAGATCACCTATACTGCCCGGACGCTCACCCGGAAGCAGGATCAATATCCTGTCGCCTTCTCCGGACAAATTACTCATGCCGTGGTGGAAAAAATCCATCGTCTCTTCCTGGTCACCGTCAGTCAGGAACAACCTTTTTGGATTGCCTGTAGTTCCTGATGTTGTTACTGTTTTTATGCGTGATATCTGCTGTTGCGGGACACAGATGAAAGACAAAGGATCCTCAGTCAGATTTTTGCTGGTTGTAAACGGAAACAGCCGGAATTCATCCAGCGAAGTAATATCAGTCGATTTGATTTTGGCAAGATGATTGCGGTAAAAACTGCTGCGGTCTTTAGCATATCGAATGAGATCATTTAATTTTTTTACCTGATATTGTTCGATCTGCTCTCTTGTAAGCGGATTATTAGTACTGCCGTTAATTTTACGGTTTATCCATGCATCGAGCGGTGTCTTTTTTATCTGCCTGTCCACTGCGTCAGCAAATGTGTTAGCTATATCTGTTCCCCTCCAAAAGCAATTCACTGTCTTCCAAAAGCTGCAAAGTGTACTCGATAGTTTCAGTCATCATTTTCATACAAAAGTAAGGATTCGACTTGTTCCATTCAAGTAAGTCTGAACAATTCAAGCTACCATACTGTTTTTTGAACCAATCTACAAGTTGAGGCGCCAAAACAATTACATAATCTACCATGTGCAGTGACAGCACACACGCAGCTGCACTTAGGATCCCGCACAGATTCTGGCAATACAGTCCCTTGCAGAGTCCTTTCATTGACTTTACAAGATCCTCATTCTCTTTTTGCAGGACTTCCAGCCCTATTGTCATAACGATTTGTGAGCAGCAATATTTTTCATCTGCAAGTTCTGATACGCGTTCTGCAATATCGATCATATATTCTATTCACTTCCTTTTTTTTCCTTACGGCACGTCTTTTGTGGCCTTACCGCCTTCCTCCGGTGCAATTTTCGCCCTATGATCCTTCAAAAGATAAATCAGGAATTGCCGGGAATATTCTTAAATGCCATCCTCACAGCATGGGCTAGAGGGGTTAAATAACTACGCCTTTGCCAAAACCGCAATCAGGATACCGGCAGTCTTTACATGCCAGACATAACCCTCCGATATCAGCGAGATGTGCTCCGCTTGGGAATTGACAATACTCTACTGCATACCTCGTCAGTTCAAAACCCCCGGGGTGGAACAGCGGACCGCGGCACTTTGTATAATAGTCCATTTTTCACCTCAGAATATAGCGCAGGCAAAACGGCATTATTTTGCCTTCTTTATCGATATGCAGGCTCAATTGCGCAACCGCTCTATATCTACGTTATATGCATCCTGAAACGCCATTGCCGTGATCGTCAGGCCATGGGTCCTGAGACGGCTTAAAAAACCATCGAGCGATGTGACATCATCATTTTGACAGTTGTCGTCGCGGCGCAGCCACCTTCTTGCCACAAAATTGCGGTTCTTCTCCACTGCCGAAGCCGAGCCGGGCGTTTTGTCCATTTGTGACGAACAACAACAGGTGTTCTGTTTGGGCTGTTCCTTCGTCAGAGACATCAGTCCGTCCGGCATAACAACAAAATCTCCATGGAAACCACACATCGGATGGTCGCAGTGAGAGAACTTAAAGCAATCAGGTCCTACCCCGGCCTGTTTTTCTATCTCTCGGATAAGCTCCGGCAGCGTTATTCGCATTTCATCGGACGGCACTTTCGGATATCTCCCAAAATAGCTGACCGGCTGAAAATGCACACCGCGCACAGCAGGTGAATTCCTCACAGCGAATCTATTATGCCGCCTATGTTATCGACGTTTATGCCGGGTACCAGCGTGGGCACAAGTGCCACACCCAAATTATGCCTTGAGCAGTTTTCTATCGCTTCAAGTTTTTTTCCCAATAGCGGTACTCCGCACATCCTAACATAAATATCGTCACGAGTACCGTCAAATTACATAAAAACAAAGGAAAGCCCGGCTTCTGCCAGCTTATTTACGAACGGCGGGTCTTCGCAAAGGCGTATCCCGTTGGAATTTAGCTGGATGTATTGGCAGCCTGCGCGCACCGCAGCATCTACAATGTCCGGCAGATCGTCCCTCATTGTCGGTTCGCCGCCTGAAAGGTGCAAAAACGTCATACCCTTTGAAACAAATTTTTGGAACAGATCGTACAATTCACTGACGGATGGCTCTTTGGCAAGTCCATCTTCAAAGCAGTATGCACAACTGAGGTTGCACCTTGATGTTACCTCAATCTCTATGCAGCAGGTGCTTTGCAGGTGTGAGGCACATAGCCCGCATCGGTCAGGGCAGCTGCCGGTATCTTCATGCCAGGGCGGGAATCTTAGCCAGTGTTCCAAGTCACCGCGCCATACAACTGTAGAAAAAACCCCATGTACATGGCAGTTTTTTTTAAGGTATACATCGTTTCCTTCTATGTCGTAATGAGCCGGCACCTTCTTCAGGCATATGGGGCACAGGCTGGCAGTATCTCTCATTATTTGTCCTCCACAGTGGTTTCGACCTTCGCTATCTTTTCAAGGACCATTTTCTCTGACAGATACACCTGCCCGCACACCGGACATCTGGGAACTTCAGCGTCAAAAACCAGGCCCAGGTATCCAAACTTCGCCTTTTTGCTTTCCAAAGGCACATTGCATTTTGAGCATATTATCTCTTTCATAGACTGTCTCCCATGGTTTAAAGCATCTTTGCCGGTTCTCCGGATAGCCTGTCTATAATCTGTTTTCCTCAAGTATTTCCATACGGTGCGAATAAGAGTTTAAGAGTATATATTTGTCTTCGTTCTTCCCATACTCTACCCAATACGTTATGATACCCATTTTAAAATGACCGATATAGCAATTTTTTTCGGGGTCGTAAAGCTTGCAGCCAGTCGACTCACAATGCTCTATAGCTGCTGCAACTTCTTCTTCAAGTATCAATGAACTGTTCAGTTTTTTTACCATATGAGGTGATATTACAATTTTCATCGAGAATCCATCTTCTTTTATTTCCTCTGATGTTTCGCCAAAGACATGCTCTAAAAGCATGTTTCTGGCAATCAACCTGTTTTTTCTGCGGGTCCCCAGTGATGGCGGAGCAAAACCGCCTCCGTTCAGTCCGAACACTATGTCCAATATATGCACACACTCTTTGCCCTCCCGTACAAACGTGTCACGGCAGTTTGTGCAATAGGTTATATACGGGTTTTCGCTTGCATTTATCCTGTTTTGGACTATGCGTTCCTCTAAATTCCGGTTAGCTTTGGCTATATGCCCGCCCCAGCCGCAGCACTGCGCTTTTTCTCCGTGAAACTGCAGTTCCTCAATATTAGCACCAGACATGTATGCCATACGGCGCACACTTCTTTGCATAGATACATTATTTCTGCTTGCGCAGGGGTCGAAGACACACATGCTTTTCCTGCCCGGCTCTGTTTTTCCCCCGGGTAATCCTTTTTCGGCCATCACCTCGTAAAGAGAAATACCGTTTGCCTCGTGAAGGAATTTTTGCAGCTGCAGTTGGCATGTCGGGCAGGAAAATATGATTGCCGGTCGTCCGAAAGAATCCCATTTTTCTTTTATGCCAGCTATGACACTATCGTTCAACTCCCTGTCCGCACCCCAATCGGCTGGCGCGCCGCAACAACCAATCATTATTGCCGTATCCGGAAATATTTCGAGCAGATACTCGTAGGATCGTGTCACATATCGGGGGTCGCTCGCTCCAAGCTGACAACCCGGGAAGAACATATATCGGGCAGCCGTATGTCCTGGAGCAAGCCTGAAAACTGCCGCTGCACTGTTTGAAAACAGCATGTCCCGAATAAAAAAGTCGTGGAATGCAGGCGGGTAAACTTTGTCCTCGAACTTGAAATGCCTGAAATCAAAAAAGAAAGAACCCATATCTATGCCCTGCGGACATACTTTGCCGCACAGCCCGCAAAGATTGCACGAAGACATGGTACGGGTGGAGTGCTGGCGCGTAAGCCCGCTCTTTGAAGACAACGTAGTTATGGCCTCCGCTACCATCAATTGCGGCGGTTTACTGAAATAGCTGAAAAGCTCGCAGCCTTCCTTGCATTCCGTACAGTTACAGCGCAGGCAGCGCTTTGCTTCAGCAACGGCCTCATCGCGGTCATATGCGGCACCTTGATGCGGCTTTACTGCAGCCTCGGGTGAAACATTCGACAGATCTTTTTTCAACTTGGTCTCTGTGATCATGAACGACTCGGGCATGCCGTCCATCCTGCCTATCTTTACATACTTTTCTATAGAGTGCGCCACTACTGAGGCCTGCGCGATATCCTCGACTGGAGCCGCGCCAAGCACACCGCCTCCAATAAACACACCAGGGCGTACTGTGCCAAACGATTTTTCGTCGATACCATCCAGAAGGCCAAAATGCTCTCCGCCTTTTCCAGTAGCTATATATGCGGCATCGAACTCTATATCTTCCAAGCTGTTTATTTCCCTGTTCAATTCAATATTGCAGCGCACATATTGCATCTGCCGTTCAATCTCGGGCAAAAACACCCCGGGGTCCAGCATGTCCCACAAACGGCCGCCTACTCTGCCGCTTCGCTCGTACAGTGTCACGTCGTAGCACCTTGCGCCCAATCGCAGAGCACAGGTGAGCCCTGCAAGCCCACCGCCTATGACGGCAATGCGCTTGTTCTTTTTGGGCAGGTTGAACCGCAACGGTTCATCTGAATCGGTAAACCGCACGCTGGCCAGTTCCAACATTCTGAGAGATATAGCCTCATCATGCCCTCCACGCACACAACGGGATCTGCACAGCTGCGAACATACCCTGCACACTATCGCCGGAAAAACGACCTTATTCCTCAATATTTTATATGCAGCAGTAAAATTGCCCGCCTGAAGCTGTTCGGCAAATGCACGCACGTCAAGGTTCAATGGACATGCCGCACTGCAAGGAGGCAGTTTTCCATGAAGGCAATCCTTGGCAAAGTTTTCATAGTCAAATTTTGTCATATCATCCCTCATAAATATTGCGCGGACTACACCTGTAACAGGTGTAGCCCGGCAAATTTATTTCTGTGAACGGTCATGCTGGTGTCATTGTGCTTAGAAGTTCTCTTCGTCCGGCACAGGATGTGCGTCAAGATACTCTAACTCATCGTACAGGTCCAACCCAAGGTAATATTTTTCGGGTTTGAGCTCCTTGCCTGTAGCTTTTGCTTCCATGGCTGCCTTGACCTTCTCCGGCGTGGCCGGGAGTTCGTAAATGCGCACACCGACAGCATTATTGATGGCATTAATGATAGCTACATGGAAGGAAGACTGGAAGTTCTCCGAACAGCCGCCAGAACCGAAAGGCCCCCATTTCCTGACGCTGTCATGCCAAATGAGCTCGATCTCATCCGGCATTTCTTCGCATTCGAGTATTCCGGCACCTCTAAGAGTAGAGTGCTTCTTGGGATCGCTGAAATCTTCCTTGAGCGCAAAGCCGACACAATGTGACATCCCGCCATATGCCTGGCCCTCAACACCCTGCAGGTTACCTATCTTGCCTATGTCAGCCACACATGTCGCCTTTAACACCTTCGTCTTGCCGGTGACAGAGTCAATTTCCACTTCTGCCATGTATATGCTGTAGAGCTTCTCGTGGTAGGCAAATCCCTGACCAGTGTTCGCATCGAGGAACTTGGTGACTCCCTGGGGTGAAGATGCATAACCTTCTACCATTGTTGGTAAGCCTTCGGCCACCATCTCGTCATAAGTACGGTATGTGCCGTCTTTCTTGCGCATAAGATCCATCAGTTTGTTCGCTGCGTCAATTGTGGCAGCTCCGGCATAGTAATGCATGCGGCTGCCGCCTGACAAACCTGTGTCAGGAGAATATTTGGTGTCGTTCGCTTCGAGCCTGATCTTTTCCAAAGGAACATTCAAAGGCCTGAGAGCTTCATATGTGAGCATCAGGCAACTGCCTTCAGCATGTTGGCCCACGTCCTGCCAGGTGTTGTGGTTGACGAAACTGCCGTCCTTGCATAATTCAAGGGCCACACTGGCATGGTCGGTAGGATCTCCGAGGATATATGCGCCAATCGATATGCCTACGCCGCGCTTCTTCGCAAGAGTGCTCTCAGCCTTCGCTCTTTTCTTAGCCTCTTCGTATTTAGGCCGCAGCATATCCATCATTTCATGATAATAATATTCATTATACTCATGGCCAGTCGATGAGGTCTCACCAGGACGTGCAATATTCTTATAGCGGAAATCAAACGGATCTATGCCCAGCTTCTCAGCCATCATGTCAATGATAGATTCGGAAGCAGTAAACGCTTGTACAAATGAAAACGCCCTGTATGTTGTACAATAGCTAAAATTCGAGAATGCCGCCATCGACACGCCGCGGATATTCGGGATATAGTAGGGGAAGCCCATGCACACCAGGGATTTTAGCAGCAGTATCTGCGTATATTCGACATAAGCGCCTGTCTCATAGCAAAGCTTGTATTCTAAAGCCTTTATCTTGCCGTCTTTGTCGCATGCAAGGCGCACATTGGAATTTGACGCCGAACGTTTGCCCGTCACTATCTGGTGTTCAGGATAAGTCAGTACGATCGATACCGGCCTGCCCAGCGCCAGAGCACAAACCGCTGCATATGCCGGCGTTACAGGTGAAACGGAATATCCGAATGATCCACCTGTTTCATTTTGTATAATCCTGATATTTTCGGCCGGTACACCGATGCCGGCAGCGATCATGTTTATATTTCCATAAAGGAACTGGCTCTTGTACTGTATTGTCAGCATGCCGTCATCACCTATATATGCCTGCGCACAGTCAGGCTCCAGCGCCAGGTGAGGTTCTCTCTGCGTATAGAAGCTGCCTTCGACGACATTTTCGGCTTTCTCTACTATTTCCTTTGTATCTGCGCCCTTTTTGAGCGGCCACTTGAGGTAGATGTTGTTCGCACCCTCATGAATCTGCACAGAATCGGGCATTATCGCTTCAAGCTGATTCAGATACTGCGGCAGTTGTTCGTAATCCACTTTGACTGCCTTTGCTGCAGCGCGTGCGTGATCGCGTGTGTCTGCAGCAACTACTGCAACAACATCACCGATCTTAAATATTTTTTCATCGCAGATTATAGGGCGTTCAAGGCCGGTGCATTCAGCCCGCGGATGTCCTATCGGAAATGCTATGCGGTTGGTGCCTTTTACGTCCTTAGCCGTGACCACGCCCGCTACTCCTGTCATCTTGAGAGCTTCAGAATAGTCCACGCTCTTGATCTTGGCATGTGCCACATCAGGGATGACCAATGCAAGATGCAGCGTATCTTCAGGCATTTGCAGAGACATGTCATCACCATAGTTGGCAAGACCGGTTACCCTGGCTATACCGCTTTCGCGTCTTGGGAAACGCGTACCGTATATTTTTCCGTCGGCCGGAACCTTATAAGTTATATCATCCATCGTTGCTTCACCGCGCATTACCTTTGCAGCTGCCATCGTTGCATCTACCAGAGGCTTGTAACCTGTGCAGCGGCAGATGTTCCTGTTCTTCGTGAACCATGCACGTACTTCTTGCCTTGTTGGGTTGGGGTTCTTGTCCAATAGCGCTTTTGCAGAAACGATGAATCCCGGTGTGCAGAAACCGCACTGTATTCCGCCATATGTTATCCACGCTTGCTGGAGCGGATCAAGATTGTTAGGTGTACCTATACCCTCAATTGTAGTGATTTTAGAGCGATCAGCGATGGTCTTCATTTGCTTGACGCATGATCTGGCAAGTTCGCCATTGAGTATAACTGAACATGTTCCACACTGGCCGGCATCGCAGCCCACCTTGACGCCAGTCAGTCCCTGCCGTCTGAGTACTCTTGCAAGAGACTCCTCAGTGTCGCAAACGACCATTCTGTCAGCACCATTGATTTTGAGCCACAGCTTCTGTAAACCCATTGATTAACCACCTTTCGTTTTTTAAAAAATAAAAACGGACTAAAACAAGGCCTTAGTCCGTTAATACGCAAAGAAACACAGTTTGCATTAGTAAACAATTGTATCTATGTAGATACACTGTTAACCCAGCCCTTTCCAAACACGGGAGGCAAAAAAGTTTCCCTTTTCACCCAATGGTTAACTCGGCATTAACTCTCGTTGACAGCCTTGTAAACTCGGACTTATGATATTAAGTTATACGTTTTATATGTCTATAGACGAACCTCTTTAGTTGTTTGGGATTTTAGATCTATTTCAAGTACTTTACCCCAATATCCAAAAGCCGTTGACATCCATAACACTCCTTTATTAGTCAAAAATCCACAACCTTGAAACTGGCTTCCTGAGTGCAACCTCTACTTCGTCTACGAGCCCGACTTTTATACCGTTACTTTAACAGTTCACTGCAAAAATCAATAAAATACAGTATGTTCCATGTTTAATTTGAAGGTTGTCATTTTTGTCCCCCCTTTGTCAGAGCATTTTTATGATTTTAAATAGAGCAAATATCATGCCATTTTATTTTGGGCTGATTTGTTGTTCTGTTTCCGGGTTGCCGGAAAAGGAAACAAGATATGGTTTGATATCTCATGCATTTTGTTAGATTACGAAAAACAAGAAAAATTCCAGACTAATGGAAGCACGGAGAAAAGTTTACGTAAAGGAAATTTTTTCATAAGAACTACTAGCGCTGGAGCAATAATAAGGGCAAAAAAACCCACGCCTAAATCAGATTAAAAATTTTGGCGCAGGTTTATGATAATAGGGCAGCTTATTTAGATTAGTTGTCTTTTAATGCTATTGCCAAAAATAAGCTTTATTTGATTATATCTTATGGAAAATCAGAGATGGGAACGGATATGCACACATTAACCGCCCCAATATTTCAGACTCCCCAATGATATACCCGGCTTGGTTTGGTCAAAGATTGTTTTATAACTTCAATGGCCTTAAGAGTGTCTCCGCCGGCTTCTTCAAGATTTTTCCCCAGTTCTTCTGCCAAGAGTAAGGTCAATTCTTCCAAATAGTTGTCCAGGATAGCCTTAAATTTAAATATTAACTCTTTCCCTGAGGGTGTAGTTAACCATACAGGGAAGACAGTCTTTGCAACCTTGTTCGCCTCATTGACCTCGCCAGCGGTAACAGGCACGGTGGGCATGATTTTACTCCTTAATCTTCGGATTATTGATTATGTTTTATTCCCATGGGGGCAATAAGGAAGATTCTATTATCCATGGTTCGTAATGAGGGCGAAATTAATGGTTTAAAGGCCATTTGCTGTAGCACATCACGCTCAAGATCAATCCCCGGCGCTATTTCAGTAAGCATGACACCTTCCGCTGTCAACTCAAAGGTTGCCCTTTCGGTTACATAAAGCACCTTTTGACCAGTCTGGCGGGCGTAGGAACCGCTAAAAGTAATCTGTTCAACTTTTGGCACCAGTTTCATTACTTTACCTTCGTTAATAATATTTAGCTTACCCCCGTCAAAACCAACTTTTAACTTCCCAGCTTTAAACGTACCGCAAAATACCACTTTTTTGGCATTCTGAGTGATGTTGATAAAGCCGCCGCAACCTGTAATACGTGGCCCAAATTTACTGACATTGATATTACCCTCGCTGTCCATCTCCGCCATGCCCAGGAAGGCAATATCTACACCGCCTCCATCGTAAAAATCAAATTGATAAGGTTGGTCTAAAATGCAATAGGGGTTGGTGGTTGCGCCAAAATTAGAACCCCCGGCAGGGACCCCGCCTACAGGTCCAGCCTCTACGGTTAGGGTCATAAAATCAGCTATTCCTTCTTCAGCGGCTACAGAAGCAATTACTTCAGGGATACCGATCCCAAGGTTGACAATAGAATCAGGATGAAGTTCAAAGGCTGACCGCCTCGCGATTACTTTACGTTCATCGAGGGGTGATTGAGGTAATTGGGTTAAAGGTATATGGATTTCGCCATTGTAGGAGGGATTATATATTGCACCAAAGGTCTGATGGTGGTTTTGGGGTTGAGCGGTAACAACAACATCGACTAAAATGCCGGGTACTTTTACCAGACGGGGATCAATACTTCCGGCCGCCGCGATTCGTTCCACCTGGGCGATAACAATGCCCCCGCTATTGCGAGCTGCTTGAGCTATAGACAGGATTTCTAATGTAGTAGCTTCCTTTTCAAGGCTTAGATTACCTAATTCGTCGGAACTGGTGGCACGAATTAAAGCCATATTAATAGGTAGCGAGGGGTAGAAAAGTTTCTCTTTACCTCCAACCGTAATAACTTCAACAAGGTCTTCTTTGGTAATCTCATTCAGCTTGCCACCCTCTACTCGTGGGTCGACAAAAGTTCCCAACCCGACGTGAGTGATGACGCCCGGCCTCCCGGCTGCTATTTCCCGGAATAGTTGAGCTAAAGTACCTTGAGGCAGGTTATAGGCTTCGATTTTATTTTCAATAGCCAATTTCCCCATCTTGGGCTGCAGGTTCCAATGGCCGCCTATGACCCGTTTTACCAGACCTTCATGAGCCAGGTGGTTAAGCCCGCGGTCTTTGCCATCGCCTTGGGCCGCCGCATAAAGGAGCGTTAAATCTTGAGGTGTGCTGGTATTTAAAAAACGATTTTCCAATGCGATAACCAATTCTTCCGGGAACAAACTTCCCAAAAAACCGACGCTAGCAACTGTATCCCCCGTTTTGATTAAATTTACTGCTTCCTCTGCAGTCATAAACTTGGGTGCCATTTTGTCCTCACCTTCTTGAATAAATTATTTGATTGTTATTGGTTTTGTAGGCTGGCCAACCCTGTACTCTGCACCAATACCAAAGTCGCTAGTTTTGAACGCAAAAAATATGCCATTCTCCGCAATGAACCTGAAGAGCAAACTAAAAAAATAAATCCTGGAATTGCCGTCATGGGGTATATAAACCTTTAAAACTAACGGCTTTAGCTTAAAATAGAAAAATTTTTATATTGCATTCGGTCTAATCAGGTATAAGTTTTGCGATAGTAAAGAACTAGTCTACCTGCTTAAAGTGACCGGGAAAACAAAATTATTGGTGTGTATTAGCTTGAGTAAATAATTCTAAAGGGAGGTGATGCGGAAATTTCCAGACTTTCGGACAGAAATATTCCGAATTGCCGGAATACGCACTTTAGGGCAATGAACAAATGCAGGTAGACCAGTCCCACAAAAGATTTCATATCCAAGATAATCATGAAGGGAGAGATATTTATGAACTTTCAACTAACAGAGGAACAGCAACTCATACGCGCCAGTGTGAGGGAATTTTGTGAAAAGTATGTGGAGCCCATTGCTGAAAAGGTTGACGCGGAAGGGTATTTCCCGATGGAGAACGTTAAAAGACTGGCGGAGCAGGAATGGACAGGCATCCCTTATCCCGAGGAGTACGGTGGGGCCGGGTCTGATTATCTGACCTTTATCATGGTAGTCGAAGAGCTATCCCGTGCTTGCGCCACTACCGGGTTTACACTTGAGTGCCACACTTCCCTGGCAAGTTATCCTATATTTAAGTTTGGTACCGAAGAACAAAAACAAAAATACCTGGTACCCCTTTGTAAGGGAGAAGTCTTGGGGTCGTTTGCTTTGACCGAGCCCGGGGCAGGGACCGATGCTGGCGGGGCAAGTACAACTGCTGTTTTGGATGGCGACGAGTACGTTTTGAATGGTACAAAGATGTTTATTTCCAATTCTCCGGTAGCAGGCGTCTTTGTCATCTTTGCTATGACCGACAAATCAAAAGGAACAAAAGGACTTAGCGCGTTTATCGTGCCTGGAAATGCACCCGGGCTCAAAGTGGGAGAGCATTTAGACAAAATGGGCATCCGTGGTTCCGCGACAGCAGAAGTTGTTATGAAAGATTGCCGTATCCCCAAGGAGAACTTGCTGGGGAAAGAAGGTCAGGGCTTTAAAATTGCCATGATGACCTTAGACGGCGGCAGGATTGGTATAGCTGCTCAAGCGCTGGGTATTGCCCAGGCTGCTTTGGACGAATCGATTCAATATTCCAAGGAAAGAGTTCAGTTCGGCAAGCCGATCAGTTCATTCCAGGCGATCCAGTGGATGCTGGCCGATATGGCAACTGATGTACAGGCTGCCAGGTTCCTGACTTATCACGCGGCCTGGTGTTACGACCAGGGCTTGCCTTACAACAAGGAAGCAGCCATGGCTAAACTATTTGCGTCCGAAACAGCAGCCCGCCATACGAACAGAGCCATACAAATTCATGGCGGCATTGGTTTCATCAAGGGACATAAAGTTGAAAGACTGTATCGTGACGCCAAAATCACTGAGATATATGAAGGTACCAGTGAAGTTATGAAAATGGTTGTTTCCAGCAACGTGTTGCGCTAAAGAATCTTGGAGTAAGCTCCCAGGATACCCTAACCATACTGTTTAAGTTATGTTCTTTGAGGGTAGGACTGGTTGAAAGCCAGGATTGTTCTTGTTATTTAAAGAGATCTGTGAGTAAGCTAAATCCTATCCCTCGGAACATATTTTAAAGAGCTAAAAAACACTAAGATAAATAAGCCAACAACCGTTTCTTGAATATGCCGGGTCAAACTGAACAGTTTGACCGCTGAGATTGAACAGTGTCTCCGTTTGAAACTGGACACCCTTTCCGGCAAAGTTGAACACCGGATATGACCTTTCTGCTAAATTGAATTTATGCATCTGAAAGGTGCAAATAAATTCAAGGAGGGTCATAGAGATGACCAGTTACAAAGAGATTCTGCGGCTACATAGCCTCGGAATCAACAACAGCCGCATTGCGTCTGGATGCGGATGCTCTCGAACCACGGTTATTAACGTGCTTCAAAGAGCAAAGGATCAAGGGCTAAGTTGGCAGACAGTGGCCGAAATGTCCGACAAGGAGTTGTCACAGCGCCTTTTTTCTTCGGAGAGCGCTAAGCCCGCGTACAAAATGCCGAATTACGACTACATCCATCGTGAGATGGCGAAAAGCGGTGTGACCTTAACTCTGTTATGGCTTGAATACTGCGACCAGTGTCGCGAATCCGGGCAAGTACCGTACAAGTCGACCCAGTTCAACAAATATTACGCTGACTATGTGAAAAGCACCAAGGCAACCATGCACATTCACCGTAAGCCTGGGGAAATCATGGAGGTAGACTGGGCGGGACAAACCGCCAGGATCATCGACACAGACACGGGAGAGATTATCCAAGCCTATGTGTTTGTGGCTGCCCTGCCATACAGCGGCTATGCCTATGTGGAAGCCTTCCTTTCACAAAATCAGGAGAGCTGGATTACCGCCCATATCAACGCCTATCGCTTCTTCGGTGGAATCACTCGCATTATGGTACCGGACAACTTAAAAACCGGCGTGGAGAAGGTGACGAAAGGCGAAGCAGTTATTAACAAGACCTATCAGGAGATGGCTGAACATTATGGTACAGCGGTTATTCCATGCAGAGTTAGGGCTCCCAAAGATAAACCCACGGTAGAAGGATCGGTCGGCATCATCTCAACATGGATACTCGCTGCTCTGCGTAATCAGCAGTTTTTATCGTTACGAGAGCTGAATGCTGCCATTCGGGAAAAGCTAATGGTTTTTCTAGAGAAACCTTTTCAGAAGAAGAACGGGAGCAGAGCCACCTTGTTCGATGAGGAAAAACCCTTCTTGCTGCCGTTGCCCTTAAAGCCATTTGAATTGGCGACCTGGAAGATTGCCACTGTTCAATACAATTACCATATCAGTGTGGAGACCCAGAAGTATTCGGTGCCGTTTGAATACATCAAGCAGAAAGTTGATGTCAGGATTACCCGCAATGTGATTGAGGTCTTCTTCCAAGGCAATCGCATTTGTTCTCATCCCCGGCTCTATGGTAGGAGCAATCAATACAGCACCCTGGAAGCCCATATGCCACCAGATCATCAAAAATATGTGTCTTGGAACGGCGACCGCTTTAAATCCTGGGCAGCCAAAATCGGTGAGAATACAAGCGCTGTCATTAACCTGTTTTTAGGAAGTCACAAAGTCGAGCAGCAGGGCTACAAGGCTTGTATGGCTCTTTTGAAACTGGCCGACAAATATTCGGTGGAGCGCCTTGAATCGGCCTGCACCAAAGCATTGTCCTACACTGTACAGCCTAGCTTGAAGAGCGTTCAGGCCATCTTAAAATCCGGTCAGGACAAGCTGCCGAAAGAAACCCCGGGCCATTCCTCCTCTGAGTTTGGACTCACACGAGGAGCCGATTACTACAGCAGGAGGGATGGAAAATGCTAAACGATTCAACCGTAGCCAAGCTTCACGAAATGAAGCTTAGTGTCATGGCTGCAGCATTCCGGGAACAGCTCAAAAACGCAAACTTGTCTGACATGGCTTTTGAAGAACGCTTCGGTCTGCTGATCGATGCCGAATGGGCAGCCCGTAAAAACAATCGGCTGTCGCGCTTGATCAAAAACGCGGGTTTTGCCTTCAATGACGCTTGTATTGAGAACATTGAGTATCATGACGATCGCAAACTCGACAAAGCTCAAATCATCCGCTTGGCTAGCTGTAACTACATCCAAGAAGCCCATAACATCATAATCCTTGGAGCCACGGGTAGCGGAAAAACCTACCTCTCAAATGCTTTTGGCATGGCTGCCAGCCGAAACTTTTACACGGTTAAATATGTACGGCTTCCCGATCTGCTGGGTGAATTGGCCATTGCACGCGGTGAGGGGACATACCGCAAGGTCATCAAAGCTTACAAACAGGTAAAGCTGCTCATTTTGGATGAATGGCTTCTGTTTCCGCTCAAGGAAAGCGAAGCCCGCGATCTGCTTGAGATCGTAGAATCTCGTTACAAAAAAGCTTCTACCATATTCTGTTCCCAGTTTGAGATCGGCGGTTGGTATCATAAAATTGGCGAACCGACACTGGCCGATGCCATTTCAGATCGCATTGTGCATGATTCCTACACCATTTTTATCGACGGTAAAAACTCTATGCGGGAGCGCAAGGGTATTGCCAACAGATAATTCAAAACAGCCTTACGGCTATTGAGGGCTCTGCCCTCAAACTCCCGAGGTTTATCGCTTAGTTTTCCAAAGAGAGTGATGTTATGTTGCTTTTAACAAAAAAAGAGCGACGCTCACCGGCATCACTCTCCCCGCAAAACTCTTAAGCCGCTCGGGTCACTCCTCAGTGTTGCCCTATCCTGCTTAAAAGTAAAAGCAGTTTGAGTATACCATGTGATCCTTTAGTTATCAATGTACAGCCACTACGGAATGATTGTTCAATTTAAACGGTCTTAGTGTTCAACTTCGGCGGTCTAGGTGTTTTTTCTTAGCGGAATATACAGGTTCTAACATTAAAAGCATAGAGTTGGGAGAGTTAACGAATGAAGATAGTTACTTGCTTTAAATGGGTTAACGATGAAGCAGACATCAAGGTGGCGGCAAATTCCAATGAACTCGTCTTTGACCGGGTCGGTTATAAAATTAGCGATTACGACCGTAGTGCTATAGAAGAAGCAGTTTGCCTCAAGGAGAAGCATGGCGGCAGCGTTGTTGCTGTGACGGTAGGTGAGCCTACAGCCAAGCAAAGTCTAAAAGACGCCCTTTCCCGCGGTCCGGAAAAAGCTTGCTTTATTAATGACCCGTCCTTTATTAATCTTGAACCTTCACAGACAATGGCTATTCTAGCAGATACAATTGGCAAAATGGAATATGACCTGATCATCTGTGGAGAAGGGTCCAGTGACCTTTACGCCCAGCAAGTAGGTCCTGGTTTAGCTGAAAAGCTTGGTATTCCATGTGCAACCAATGTTAACAAGTTAACCTATGTTGAAGAAGACAAAACAATCATAGCCGAACGCAGACTTGAAGACGGTGTGGAAGTAGTAGCGATACCGTTGCCGGCTCTGGTTACGGTTCTGCCGGATATTAACACACCTAGAATACCCACATTGAAGCAGGTATTAGGGGCTGCCAAAAAGCCTGTGGAAAAAGTCACCTTAAACGAACTGGGCCAACAGTATGAGCCGCGGCTGCGAGAGATCAGCGTACGCGGGGCAACCATGGAGCGACGCCGTTTGAGGTTCGGGGCCGAACCTGTAGATATTAAAGCAGTTATTGACGCATTGTTAAAAGAAGGAATAATAGCTTAAGGAGTTGTAATGATGTCAGGGATCTGGATATTTGCCGAAAATCGCGAACTAACTTTAGAGCTTTTAAATGCCGGCCGGAATTTAGCTGACGAATTGGGCGTCAATTTGGTGGCCTTAGCGGCTGCTGAACAATTTGCTCGGGAATACATTAAACATGGGGCTGACGAGGTTCTGCTGCTGCCATCTTTGAATAAGGAGCAGCCACTTGAAGCTTATGTTCCGGTCATGGTTGAAGCGGCCCGCAATGCTGATCCGGATGTGTTCTTGATTGGAGCAACCAGGCGGGGTAAAGAAATGGCAACCCGTATTGCGGCCAGCCTGAATACCGGACTTTGCACGGAATGTAATTCCTTTGCGTTAGATCAAGATAAGAAATTTTTGGTTATGGAACGCTTAATCTACGGGGGAAAGGCCATACAAAAAATAATTTGTTCCACCCGGCCCCAGATGGCTACCATACCTGCCCGGACTTTTGAACAAGCTCCATTACAAGAAGGGAAAGAGGGGAAAATTACCAGACTGCCGGCGGCGCCGTCTTCTGCCGTGAAGGTCATTAACCGGACTCCGAAGGTACAGGAAGCAGTGGATATAACCGAAGCAAAAATTATTGTCAGCGTCGGCCGCGGGTTCGAAAAGAAAGAGGACATTGCTTTAGCAGAGGAACTTGCCCGTGTTTTGGGTGGTACGATAGGCTGTTCCAGGCCTGTAGCGGAAGACCTGCACTGGTTGCCTGAAGAGGTGTATATGGGCATATCCGGGAAAAAGGTTAAACCGGATCTTTACATTGGCCTAGGGGTGTCAGGGCAGATTCAGCACATAACCGGTATACGTGACAGCAAGATAATATTTGCAATCAACCGTGATGAAAATGCGCCTATATTTGATGCCGCCGACTACGGTATCGTAGGAGACCTGTACGATGTCGTTCCCAAACTGATTAAAGAACTTGGCAACGTGCTAAAAATATAATTCAAGTGGTGTTGGAAATGGAAGAAGAAAAATTTGCGACAATTATCGTTGGAGCCGGTCCGGCAGGCAGTACAGCAGCCTACTTGCTGGCAAAGGAAGGCCTTGATGTGCTTCTGATCGAAAAAGGGGCAACTCCTGGCAGTAAAAACATGTTTGGGGGCCGGATGTACAGTCATGCCCTGCACAAAATCATACCCAATTTCTGGGAAGAAGCCCCGGTAGAAAGGCCCGTGGTAAAGGAAACTATAACCATGATGAACGGAAGCCGGAGCGTTTCCATGGACTTTCAGGAGGTAAAATGGGGTACCCCTCCCTATCATTCTTTGACCCTTTTGAGGGCTGATTTTGACGCCTGGTTGGCTGCAAAGGCTGAAGAAGCGGGGGCTATGGTTGCCTGCGGCATTCGGGTTGATGACCTCATTAGAGAAAACGGCCGGGTTGTGGGTATTCAGGCCGGCGAAGACAGGATGCTGGCCGATGTGGTCATTGCAGCCGACGGCGTAAATTCGCTCATAGCACAAAAGGCCGGCCTGGGCAAAAAGTTTAGTCCAAAGCAGGTGGCAACCGGAATAAAACAGGTTATCCAATTATCTGAGGAAACCATCAGCCAGCGTTTTCAGCTTAGCGGGAACCAAGGTGCAGCCCAACTGTTTGTTGGCGACTGTACCAAAGGTATGCATGGCGGTGGCTTTCTATACACCAATAAAAGCAGCATATCCCTGGGACTGGTTGTCACCGCGGGAGCGCTGCAGCATAGTCAATATAAGATAATAGATTTGATGGAAGATTTTAAGGAAAACCCGCATATAGCTCCCTTAATTGAAGGTGGAGAAATAGTAGAGCATTCGGCCCACCTGGTACCTGAAGCAGGGTTGAATATGATGCCTCAACTTTTCGGAGACGGGATTTTAGTGGCAGGTGACGCCGCCGGATTTGTCCTCAATCTGGGTTATATTGTAAGGGGCGTGGATTTCGCCATCGCTTCAGGTGAAGCTGCTGCAAAAGCCGTTTTGGCGGCCAGGGCCAACAACAATTTCTCGCGCCAAGGACTAAGCACGTACCAGCAGTTATTAAAAGAAAGTTTTGTCATGAAAGAGTTGGTGGCCTACCGTCAGGCGCCCCAATTCATGGCAAACCCGCGCATGTTTACATCATATCCGCAACTGGTTACAGGCCTTATGGGCAAAATGTTTACCGTTGACGGCGGCCCTCCGGTACGCCTTTTGGGTAAAGTATTCAGCCAGATCAAACAAAGCAAGATCGGCTTGACCCAACTGGCCGTGGATGGCTTGAAAGGAGCGCGACTGCTGTGAAACGTATGAGCATTGAACAGTTGCTGGGAATCAATAAATTTGCCGTTGATGATGATGAAGCACATATTATTTTAAAAAAGGATATATGCGCTGCTTGTATGGACAAGCCTTGCACTTTTGCCTGTCCGGCAGGTTTGTACACAGAAAAAGACGGTGAAATTAGTTTTGATTATGCCGGTTGCCTTGAATGCGGTACATGCAGGACTGTTTGTCCCAAAGAAGGAGCCATCAGCTGGCAATATCCCAGGGGTGGTTTCGGGATTAACTTCCGCTACGGTTAAATGAAATTGTGGCTTAATGTAAGTTATTGGGAGAACATTATTTAATTAATTAAAACAGGAGGTTTATGAAATGGAGAATACTTTGATTGATTTAAAAGTTGCGGAAGGTATTGCTACTGTTACAGTTAATCGTCCCAAAAGTATGAACGCTTTAAGCCGGGAAGTTTTGGAACAAATGGAGCAAGTTATCAAGGACGTGGCAAAAAATGATCAAGTAAGGGCATTGATCATTACCGGAGCAGGCAACAAGGCTTTTGTGGCTGGAGCAGATATATCAGCTATGGTTGATATGACCGCTCAAGAGGCCAGGGAATATAGTATTGTTGCACACAATTTGTATGGTATGATTGAGCAGCTGCCAATACCCGTAATTGCTGCCATTAACGGTTATGCGCTGGGCGGGGGTTGTGAATTAGCCCTGGTTTGCGACATCCGCATCGCTGCCAGTACAGCCAAGCTTGGGCAACCGGAAATAACACTGGGTATTATTCCAGGCTTTGGCGGCACGCAAAGATTATCCCGTCTTGTTGGCAAAGGAAAAGCCAACGAGTTGATTTTGACCGGAGGAATGATAGACGCTGAAACAGCTATGTCCATCGGCCTGGTAAATGCTGTGGCGCCACCGGAAAAACTAATCGATGCGGCAGTAGACATGGCCAAAAAAATTATTGCTAATGGCCCCCTGGCTATAAAATACGCGAAGGAAGCAATCCATCGCGGTTTGCAAATGAGTCTGGACCAAGGGTGCAAATATGAAATTGAACTCTGGACAGATTGCTTTACTACCGAAGATCAGGACATTGGGATGAAAGCTTTCTTGAATAAACAAAAACCGTCCTTCAAAGGCCTTTAGGAATAGTACAATTGCTGAATTTCGATGCATTGTGTATACGAGGAAAACCACTATCAGAATACGAGAACGTAAATTAATTTGTATAAACAGTTATAAAGGGCAGAAGTGGCTATAATATAACTAGTTTAACGCTTTGGTTCTGGCAGGGCAACCAGAAAGGTATAAGGGATGACTATAAGGTCATCCTTAATACCTGTCAGAACCCAATGGTTGCTCCGGTTGCTCTTCAAAAGAGTCGTATCCTCCATCTACTGGCTACTTTAAGGTGAATGAAGTTAACCGTATTAACGATATATGATTACCTTTAATAACGTAATGGTACTGAAAGAAGTGGGGAATGATGAGTGATTTAGCCGATCTTTTGAGGAGAAAGAAACAATTGAAAGAGGAGTCGGAGAAAAAAGTCACTAAAATTAATAAACAATGGTGCATGAGGATAAAATTATTTTATAGGCATCTTGAGGATTGGCTATCGGATTTAATTGAAGAAAAACTGTTATTTACATTGTACGAGGATATGACTATTTATAAACAGAGCCTGGGCGCTTACTATGCAAAAAAATTCATATTGATAGCGGGAGATAAAAGAATCGAGTTTATACCAAATATAAGGTCTGCTGTTGGGACAACTGGAAACATACAATTGAAAACAAAAAAAGGGAAAATAACATTTGTGAGTGACAGGGACGGTATTTGGAAACAAGTTATTTCCCTGTCACCATTTGAAGCTAAAATCCTTACTAAAGATTATCTTAGAAATTTATTGAAAAGTTTATTAATTTAATATATTTAATGTTTAATCATTCAAATGGTCATTCACATAAATTGATAATATCAAATAACAAATTAGGGTGGTAATAATTCATGAAACTAAATTGATAAATAAACAGGGACTTTCCGAGGAGCAATTCTTATTAACCTACGATGCAAGTAAATATGAGAGACTATCAGTAACAGTAGATATACTTATTTTTACTTTAACTGGGGAAGAAAAGAATTACGAGATGTTTCCAGGGAAAGTTTTGAAACTGCTTCTGATTAAAAGGGGTGGCCATCCATATATGGGTAAATGGGCTATACCAGGGGGTTTTGTAAAAATAGATGAAAGCTTGGATGAAGCAGCACTAAGGGAACTCAAAGAGGAAACTAATATTGATGACATATATATGGAGCAACTTTATACATGGGGAGATGTATCCAGAGATCCACGCACAAGAGTGATAAGTGCTTCCTACATGTCACTTGTTGACAGCTCAACACTTAATATAAAAGCTGGTGATGATGCCGATGATGCTAAATGGTTTGCTATTTCATGTGAATTGTATCAGGAGCAAAGGACTTTAACTAAAAGAGGATATATTCTACAGAAACTTTTTAAGTTGAGCTTGTCAAATGAAGGAGATAACCTTTCTGCCATTGTAAAGACCGTAAAAATAGTTGAAGGTAACGCAACCAAAACAGAAAGAACAGTTGTTGAATCAAATGGAATAGCGTTTGACCATGCAAAAATAATTGAGTATGCACTTGAAAGGCTAAGAAACAAAATTGATACACAGATGTTGCATTTAACCTAATGCCAGAGATATTTACTTTGCCTGAACTTCAACAAGCCAGAGCCCCATTGCATAGCAGTTGATGTGGCTCCACCAACCCGGGTCCGTATTCCTGTGTCGGGAAGTCTTTGACAAACCGCGCGCTGTCAAAAGGGATCTCGAGTTAATGCTGACGATTGGGAGGGATTTTAGCTTTGGGTATATCAAAAAAGAAACATCTTACTCTCCAAGAAGTCTGCGATATGCTGGAAGTTAGAGAAGCCCTAAAGTGGGAGAAGATTACTGAGGAAGTTAAAATCGTGATGATGACAAGCATGGACAAAGACCTTATGGAGGCTGCTAGAGCAATAGTAGATAAGGTAAAGCAGTACACTGAGCTAAAGTTTGAGCGAGGCTTGCTTTGACCATAATATCAAGGCATTATGTATTATGGAAGTTAGTACTTAGGGGTTGTAGAATCTATAGGCAGAATTTAACATGCGGAAAGGGAAAATGTTATGGTACCATTTACTCCGCCACAGTATAAAAAAGATGTATTTACTTGCCCTCATTGTAATTCATATGCACAGCAATCTTGGCATCCGACAAGATATGATGTTTCAAATTATAATATTGCTTACCTTATGATATGTTTCTGCAGCAATTGCCAAAAGTATTCTTTATGGCATTATGAAAAAATGATATATCCCGATAATGGTGGCATTATGCCACCCAACCCTGATTTGGGTGAAGAGATAATATCGGATTATATCGAAGCAAGTTCAATCTTTAATAAATCCCCACGTGGAGCTTTTGCGTTAATACGTTTGTGCGTTCAAAAACTAACAAAACTACTTGGTGAACCTGGAAAAAATATGAATGATGATATCGCTAGTCTTGTAAAAAAAGGATTACCTCTTCAAATCCAACAGGCCCTGGATATTATTCGTGTTATTGGGAACGCGGATGTATATCCTGGGGCAATAGATTCAAATGATAATCCTGATATGGTTTTAAGCCTTTTTGAATTAATCAACATAGTTGCAGATGTTATGATAACTCAACCTAAAAAAATTAAAGAGCTATATGATAGGTTGCCGCAAACAAAGAAAGAAGAAATAATAAAAAGGGATTCACCTTGATTTGTTTCTTTACTTAACTTGATCATAGGTATTAATACTGAGAAAACGAACCCTGAAAACTTGAAGAATAAGAGAAAAATCCAATTTAGAGTAAAATGAAAAATGCTTATTTTTCGATAGCTCCTCCCGGAATCCTAATGGACAGCGCTTTATTCCACGAACTGGCTGAGTTGGCCCCGTGTGATATTGTGGTGCGGGCGATCTTAAAGGAAATGGCCATAACTGGCTTAATGAAAAATTATATTTTTTGTGATAACATAATAATATAGATAATATAGTTTTATGGTGTCTAAAAATAGCCTCTTTTGTAGACTCAAAAAGGGCTATTTCTAGTAATATCAATGTGAAATTTTTAACTTTTTAGTATACTTGAGAATATTTACAATTTAAGCAATCTGTTAACAAAATCCCGTCTTAAGGAGAGGGTCTTAATGCCGGGTTCAACTTCCAAAATAGAAAACGCCAATCTTATGTTAGCTGCTTTGGATGCGAGCTTTTGCGGTATTATTGTGGTTGATGTTGATGGTCAAATTGTTTCTGTTAATGAGGCTGCTAAACGTATTTTCGGACAGAAGGAAAAAGATTTGCTGGGTTGTCACATTGAAAATGTATCTCGGGGTATGTATTTGACAAAGGTTTTAAAAACAGGTGTATGTGTAACTGGACAACGGATGTATATTGGTGAACGCTGTTATATATCAAATCATCTACCCATTACATATAACGGTGCAATTGAAGGAGCGGTCGCTGTATTACAGGACATAACAGAGTTGCAGGAGACAACAAAAGAGTTGCAATCCACGCGCCAGGTTATGAAACTACTTGAGACGGTTCTGGATAGCGACTATGAATGCATTGTGGGAGTTGACACAGAGGCAAAAATTACTATGTTAAACCAGGCTTATTGTAAATTCTTGGGTGTAAAGCAAGAAGAAGCATTGGGACGAAATGTTCAGGATGTAATCGAAAATACCCGACTGCATATTGTTCTGCAGACAGGCCATCCGGAAATAGGGCAAATACAGCGAATCAACGGCCATAATGCAGTATGTTCCCGTATACCGATCAAAATTGACGGGAAACTAGTGGCTGCGATTGGCAAAGTGATGTTCCAGGATGTTTCCGAACTGCGTTCACTAATAAAAAAAGTGGGGCAGTTGCAATCTGAATTGGAATATTATAAGGAAGAAATAAAATCTTATCATGAAACCAGTTACAGCCTGCAAGATATTGCAGGGAATAGTTGCTCAATGAGAGATCTGAAGAAACTGACCCTGAGGGTAGCAAAAAATAATTCTACAGTGCTAATCCGTGGCGAAAGCGGCACAGGGAAAGAACTTATTGCCCATGCCCTGCACAGCTCAAGTCCCAGGTCTTGCGGCCCTTTTGTTAAGGTTAACTGTGCCGCTATGCCGGAAGAGCTTTTAGAATCGGAGTTGTTTGGCTATCAAGACGGAGCTTTTACCGGCGCCCGGAAAGGTGGAAAGCTCGGCAAATTTGAACTTGCAAATAAGGGGACCATCTTCTTGGACGAGATAGGTGATATGCCTATGAACATGCAGGTAAAACTTTTGCGGGTTTTGCAGGAAAAAGAAGTTGAAAGGCTGGGGGGAAACCGGACTATCAAGATAGATGTGCGGATAGTGGCTGCCACTAACCGCAATTTAGAGAAAATGGTTCAGGAACACCTGTTTCGAGAGGACTTATTTTACAGGTTAAATGTTGTAAGTTTGAATATTCCGCCGCTGCGGGAACGACCGGAGGATATTCCCCTCCTGGCGGATGCAGTAATGAAAAAACTTATCAGGCGGCTTAACTGTTGCCGGAAAGCACTTGATGTATCAGCTATAGACTGTCTCACCACTTACCACTGGCCAGGCAACGTAAGGGAATTGGAAAACGTTTTAGAGCGGATTCTTAATATCGTTGAGGATGAGATCATCACCGAAGATCATGTTGCACCTTATCTACCTAAACACGATATGGTAAGAGTATCTAAAGATGTGCGCCCTCTGAAAGAAGTTGTGGAGCAATTGGAAAAGGATATGATCTTAAAAGCACTGGAAAAAACAAAGGGTAATTGTATAACGGCCTCCAATTTGCTACAAGTAAGCAAATCAACATTTTACGAAAAAATGAGTAGGTATGGTATTTATAAAAAGTTCAATTAAATGATTATAAACACCCGGCTCAAGCTCCTCACCACTGAGGAGTATTTTCTAATGGGCTTCTATCCACCTTCCTCTAGCCATATGTGCAGCCAGATTATCTAAACAAGATAGCTCAATGATTTTCCTCCCTGGAAGACCTGGAGGTTATCCTGGCTGTAGCTATGAATATCATGAACAACAGTGGCGATTGCTGTTTACAAGAGCTTTCAAAGTTGATATTATGATGATATCAAATTGATATTAATAAAGGAGGTTGGCAGATGGTTGAACACAAGGCTTGGAAGTTAAACGGGTTTCTGGGGGTTTTACTTGTCCTGTTACTAATTGGCGCAGCCGCTTATCTTTTTGACAGCTATAATATTGTTGCAGAGATTGCCCTCATTCTTCTTTCTTTATTGGTATTGAGCGGAATTAACGTCGTTCACCCCAATGAAGCCAAAGCTGTAACATTCTTTGGCCGTTATGTAGGCAGCGTTCGTGAAAGCGGGATATGGTTGACTTATCCAATTACTGCCCGTACCAAGATCTCATTGCGGGTTCGAAATTTTAACAGTAAAATACTGAAGGTAAATGATGTGGAAGGTAACCCTGTTGAAATTGCTGCCGTAGTTGTCTTTAAAGTGATAGATTCCGCTAAAGCAATTTTTAACGTTGACGATTATGAACAGTTTGTTGAGATTCAGAGCGAGGCTGCCCTGCGACATGTTGCTGCCAAATATCCATATGATTCCTTTGATCAAGAGGGGTACTCATTACGTGGCAATGCTGAGGAAGTAGCTGGCGAACTGGCCAGGGAACTGCAGGAAAGGCTTAAGGATGCCGGTGTTAAGGTAATTGAAGCCCGTTTAACCCACCTGGCATACTCTACTGAGATTGCCAGCGCGATGCTGCAGCGCCAGCAGGCATCAGCAATTCTAGCTGCCCGCCAGATTATCGTAGAAGGGGCTGTTGGGATGGCTCAAATGGCTATTGCCCAACTGCAACAAGATAATATTATTGAGCTGGATGAGGAACGGAAAGTAATGATGATTAACAACCTTCTCGTTGCAATAGTCTCAGACCGGTCTTCTCAGCCGGTCATCAATGTAGGGAGTCTCTACTAGAACCCAGGAAGGATAATCATGGCTGCAAAGAAAAAATTTCCTCTGCGCATAGACTCAATACTTTACGATGTGTTGGAACGATGGGCTGCTGACGAGTTTCGAAGTGTTAATTCCCAGATCGAATTTCTCCTGCGTCAAGCAGCTTTCCGGGCCGGGCGTGTACCAGCCGCCCGGGACGCGCAGGAAGATCAGAAACAAAACAGTGACTAAAGATTCTGTGATTTTCAATAAACTGATGCAAGTAAAAATCATGAATGTAACTGGAAAAGCGTGATCTTTTGGATCACGCTTTCGCTCTGCTCAATCGCTTTAATGATGCCCGCCGCAGTTGCACTGGCCCCCTCCGGTAACCAGTTGGCCGCTGAGAAAGTCTGCGGCTACTCTTTCTACTTCACCGGATGCGCCGGAGATCACCTGCAGGCCTGTCCGTTGAAGCGCCTCAGCCATCGGCCGGCCGATGCCCCCGGTGATGATTACTTCTACCCCTTCGGTTTTAAGCATACTAGCCAGTCCTCCATGATTGTGCAGGACCTCGTTGGTCAGTATTTTTTTGCCGGTAATCTTTCCGTTCTCTGTTTCAACTACGACAAATTCCCGGCTGGAGCCAAAGTGTGCGTTTACCTGTCCATTCAGGTAAGGCATGGCGATTTTCATTTTTATAATTTCCTCCTTTGTCCTGCTTTTTTTAATTGTACTAATTAAATTGTTCCCCGGTATTAGAAGTATTAAGCCATGTTATTATGGACGTGGTTTAATGATAATCATACCGGCTATAACGAACACATGTCAACAATAAATATGACGATATAAAATCCGGACCAGCTATTTTTGCGTATTTTACTTGCTGTAGCTCTTGACAGGATTATCGATGATAAATATAATTATTTTCTGTACGAAATATTAAGATGTGAAAATAATTGAGCAATGGAGGATATGGTAATGGAAACCGTAAGTAAAAAGGTCGAGGTAGCAAGACTTTTTTTTGAAGTGAATAAAACTATAAAGCACAGTATGCGCAGGAGGCTTGAAGATATTGGAATAACACTGCCGCAAAGTTTAGTTATTGGCGCATTGATAAAATTTGGTGAAATGAAGATTACTGAATTAAGCAGAAAGATTAATTTATCCAATAGCACTATATCCGGCATAATTGATAGACTGGAAAAACAACAGTTGGTTATAAGGACGAGAAGCGAAGAGGATAGAAGGATTGTCTATGTAAAAGTAACCCCGAAGTTTGGAGAAATCCACAATGGGTTTCATAAAATAATTGAAAAAAACTTTGAAGACTTGCTTAGCGCAGGAACACCTGAAGAAATTGCAAAAATAATAGAAGGATTGGATGTCCTAAAAAAGATTTTAAACGATAAGCATTAATAATTGCACAAACAATCTTAATTTCAATAAAGAGTTGGATAACTAACCTATTGGCATTGGAGGCGGCGTTTTAATGCTAAAATTATATAGGTATTTAAACCCATTTACTGCCATGGTTGTAGGTGTGTTGGTTTTTGTGTTTTTACAAACGCTGGGAGATCTTTATCTTCCAGCTTTGATGTCGGACATAATTAATGATGGAGTCATGCAGGGTGATACGGACAAGATTATGCAACTTGGCGGACTGATGCTTCTTGTCGCTGGAGGGGGAGCTATTTGCGCGATTTTTGCAAGCTTCTTGTCATCAAAAACTGCCGTGGGTTTGGGAACAATTCTGCGAAGCAAGGTATTCAGCCGGGTTGAGAGCTACTCGTTAAATGAATTTGATAAAATGGGCGCCGCTACTCTTATTACAAGGACCACGAACGATATCAACCAGATCCAGATGGTTACCGTGATGATCATGCGTATGATGATCAGTGCCCCGATGATGGCCATTGGTGGTATTATCATGGCCCTACGGCAAGATAAGACCCTTACTTTGGTGCTTGCAGTTGCCATACCTGTTCTTGCCTGTGTGATTGTTTTGATTTCATCGCGGATGATACCGCTGTTCAGGTTGGTTCAGGTAAAGATTGATAAAATCAATCTTGTTCTACGTGAAAAGCTTACCGGCATTCGTGTAATTCGTGCTTTTAATACCGTAGCGCGTGAAATGAGACGTTTTGATGAAGCCAATGCTGATCTTACAAACAACTATATCAAAGTAAATAGGATCATGGCTTTCATGATGCCTGCCATTATGCTGGTCATGAACCTCACCTCGCTGTCTGTCCTTTGGTTTGGAGGCATACGCATAAGTAACGGCAGTATGGATCTGGGCGCGCTTGCCGCGTTTACTCAATATGCCATGCAGATTATGTTTTCCATGGTTATGCTGGCCATGATGTTCATTATGGTTCCACGGGCTCAGGCTGCCGCAGTCAGAATTAATATAGTCCTTGAAACGGTGCCTGAAATAACAGATGCCGAAGAAACAAAAGATTCTTTTACCGCAAAAGGTTATGTGGAATTTAAGGATGTAACCTTCAGCTATCATGGCGCGGAAAAACCGGCTTTGCGAAACATTTCCTTTTTAGCGCGACCCGGTGAAGTGACCGCCATTATAGGAAGCACGGGTTCGGGTAAATCAACCCTGATCAACCTGATTCCACGGTTCTATGACGTGGATAGCGGAAGAATTCTTATAGACGGTGTGGATGTAAGAGAGATGTCCCAGGAAATCCTCCGTTCAAAAATCGGTTTTGTACCGCAACAGGCAGTATTGTTTTCGGGGTCAATCACTGACAACATAAAATTCGGTAATGCCAAGGCAACAGACGAAGAAGTAAAGCATGCCGCTGAAGTTGCTCAAGCAGCTGAGTTTATCTCAAATATGGATGGCGGCTTTAACCATGTCATTGCTCAAGGCGGGACCAACGTGTCGGGAGGCCAGAAACAGCGGCTTGCCATCGCCCGGGCGCTGGTAAGAAAACCTGAGGTTTACATTTTGGACGACAGCTTCTCAGCTCTGGACTTTAAGACAGACGCGCGCTTGCGCGCGGCCTTAAAAAAAGAAACTACTGAAGCGACGGTAATTATTGTAGCCCAGAGGGTAGGTACCGTTATGGATGCCGACAGGATTATCGTCCTTGATGAAGGGCGGATTGCAGGAATGGGAACCCATAGTGAGCTGTTAGGTACCTGCGGGGTATACCGGGAAATTGTGTCGTCGCAGTTGTCGGAGGAGGAAATTGCATGAGTGAACAAAATAGACAGCAGGGACCTTTGGGCGGCAGAAGAGGTGGTTTTGAAAGGCCGGTTGAAAAAGCTAAAAATTTTAAAGAGACTTTAAAAAGGCTAATTAAATATTTAAAACCACATAGAATTAATTTAATTATCGTTTTGGTATTTGCAATTGCAAGTACAACATTCACCATAGCCGCGCCTAAAGTAACCAGCAAAGCAATGAATAAATTGCAGGATGGTTATATGGCGAAGATGATGCTGCAGCAGATGTCTGAAGCTCAAATTAAAGCAGTTGAACAGATAAATTATCAAGTGAATAATGTGCGGAAAGGGGATGATACGCTGCCGGCAGACCCTGAAACCATTAAGGCTGTCCAGGACTTTATGAATCTTCCCATGCTCAATACGGTGACAGATGCGGATCAGAAGGCTGATATATGCCAGAAAATTATAGATCTGAGTAAAAGGATGCCGGATAGCGGACAGAACGGACAGCCAAATATTAAATTGACGCAGGAACAAATTGATGGATCAATTAGGGCCATAAGGGAAACTAATGGTGGATATGATTTTCACTACATTGGTATAATTGCCTTAGTCCTATTGGGAATGTATTTGTTAAGCGCCGCTTTTAGCTTGATTATGGGACTTGTGATGTCAGGTGTCGCGCAGAAGACCGTACGTGACCTGCGCGCAGGAATAGACGATAAGCTTAACAGGTTGCCGCTGAAATATTTTGACATGCATCCGCATGGAGACATATTAAGCCGCGTTACCAATGATATTGATACAATATCAACAACTTTGCAGCAAAGCTTGACCCAGATTATTACATCGGTCATTACAATACTCGGTTACATCGTTATGATGCTCACAATCAGCCCGTTACTTACTTTGATCATAGTTGCCACGCTTCCGTTATATATTTTGGCAACTGCCTTCATCGCCAGGAAGTCGCAAAAATACTTTGCAGCCCAGCAGAAAGAACTGGGTAAACTAAGCGGTCATGTTGAAGAAATGTATACCGGGCATAAAATAGTGAAAGCATTTGGACAAGAAAAGAATTCGATAGAAGAATTTGAAGCTATCAATAACAGGCTTAACAGTGCAGGGTGGAAAGCCCAATTTGTATCAGGCAGCATGTTCCCTCTGATGCATTTCATAAGCAATCTGGGGTATGTGTTTATCAGTATTGTTGGAGGCATTTGGATTACCAGGAATATACTCGGGTTGGGAGATATACTGGCATTTATTCAGTATTCAAGATCATTAACCATGCCGATTGTCCAAACAGCAAATATCGCCAATATTATTCAATCAACTATCGCCTGCGCGGAACGGGTATTTGAAGTGCTGGACGAACAAGAAGAAGTGCCCGACAGTCCCGCTGCAAAGGTTATCGAATTTCCAAAAGGCGGAGTTAAATTTGAACATGTGAGTTTCCGTTATAAAGAGGACGTACCGCTTATTGAGGACATGAACTTGGAGGTGAAAAGGGGCGATACTATTGCTATTGTAGGGCCGACCGGCGCGGGCAAAACCACACTTGTAAACCTTCTGATGCGATTCTACGAAATAAACGCCGGCAAGATCAGCATCGATGGTATTGACATAAAAGATATCGAGCGCAGTGAGCTGCGCAAGATGTTTGGCATGGTGCTGCAAGATACATGGCTGTTTAACGGGAGCATTAAGGATAATATAGCCTACGGAAAAGAAGGCGCTGCAATGGAGGAAATAGTACGCGCAGCTAAAGCCGCTCACGCAGACTACTTTATCAGAACGCTGCCTGATGGCTACAATACGGTCCTTGATGAAGAAGCGACCAATATTTCTCAAGGACAGAAGCAGCTTCTTACCATAGCGCGGGCCATACTTGCAGATCCTGCGATATTGATCCTTGATGAAGCGACCAGCAGCGTTGATACAAGGACAGAAGTGTTGATTCAAAGAGCCATGGCCAACCTTATGAAAGGCAGAACAAGTTTTGTCATTGCCCATAGACTGTCGACAATTCGTGACGCGGAACTCATTCTGGTTATGCATAAAGGTAGTATCATTGAAATGGGCGCCCATAGAGAGTTAATTGGCAAAGGCGGTTTTTATGCAGAGCTGTATAACAGCCAGTTTACCGGGGCAAACCTGAATGAAGCCGCAGGTAACATTTGATGTGTATGATATGAACTGCTATTTATCAGGGAAACAAAGTAGGTGAGATGGAGAACTGTCCCTGTCTCACCTGCTGGAGTGGTCACGCTTTCGTTATTTTGGAATGAAACTTCAGTCTGCAGCTATTTTTTCGGGTATCAAGTTGGCAAAAAGGTTGCTCTCGTAATCTTCGATCCTGCCCGTATCGCAGAGTGTGGCCAGGTAGGGGTCAACCGGCATGCTTCCAAGGAAAGGGACTGAAAATTCCTCCGCGACTTCCTTACCGTGACTGCGGCCGAACAGCTGATATTCCTCACCACACTTGGGACAGATTGTACTGCTCATATTTTCAATCAAACCCAGGAGGGGTATATTCATCTGTTTGGCCATTTTGACCGCCTTGTTGACGATCATGACTGCCAGTTCCTGCGGAGAGGTCACGACTATCAGCCCGTTTAGCGGAAGGGACTGCATCACTGTCAGGGGCACATCCCCGGTGCCGGGCGGCAGGTCGACAAAAAGATAATCCAGGTCGGTCCAAACAACATCCGTCCAGAATTGTTTGACAACCCCGGAAAGGATGGGCCCCCGCCAAATAACAGGGTCTTCTTCTTTCGGAAGCAGCAGGTTAATTGACATCACCTTGATACCGGTCTTAGTTTCTGCGGGAAGTATTCCAAATTGAGTTCCTTCGGACTTCCCTTTGACGCCAAACATCCTGGGTACGCTGGGACCTGTAATATCGGCATCCATAATCCCGACTTCAAAGCCTTTTCTTCTAAAACCGCAGGCGAGCAGGGAAGACACTGATGATTTCCCAACGCCTCCTTTACCGCTCATAACTGCAATTACGTTTTTGACTGTGCTGAATTCGTTAACGGTAAGTTTTTCTATGCCGGTTTTGGAATTTTCAACTACCTGCTTGTCCGTCCCGCAGCTGCAGCCGGAACCTTTGTCAGAATCGCAACTGCAATTAGTATCATTTTCCATGATGGATTGCTCCCTCCCTAATGATCGCACAAGTTGGCGCCAGTCTTCAAAGTGCCGTTAAAGTATTCCTTGATGATATCTACCGGGTCATTTTCCGCGCCGGCGCCGGTGACCACTTTAATTCCGTTCTGGGCGAATAATTCCTGCGCTCGCATACCCATACCGCCGGCGATGACGAGGTTGACTCCTTTTTCCTTTAAAAGCCTGGGAAGCAAGCCGGGCTCGTGCGGTGGAGCAATCAAGGTATCTTTCTTTAAAACTTCTCTGGTATTTTCATCAAAATCAAAAAAATAGAACTGCTGACAGTGTCCAAAATGCGCGCATAAACGGTCTCCTGCTATCGGCATGGCAACTTTCATCTAAAGACACTCCTTATTATTTATTTTTTTTATGATATTATCCCACGTTGCCCTGATATCCTGAGCAGCAGGCGAGTCGGGGATAGCTGCCACCGGCAGTTTTCTGACCTGGGCTAAGGTAACCGACCGGTCGTAGCGAATCCTGCCTGCTAACCGGACACCACCGGCTATGGCCTTTTTTTCTATTCCTTCGCTTATATTAAGATTAAGGTCAAACTTGTTAATGCAAAGGTAAGCAGGTATATTGAAATGACGTACCAGCTCTATGACTCGCTCCAGGTCGTGCTGGCCGGACACGCTTGGTTCAGTAACAATCAGCACGGCGTCGGCTCCTGTAACCGAGGCGATAACGGGACAGCCGATACCGGGTGGCCCGTCTACAAGAACATAGGCCGATTTTTCCTTTTCGGCAATCATTTTGGCTTGACTGCGTACCAGGCTCACCATTTTACCTGAATTTTCCTCGGCAATCCCAAGCCTGGCATGGACCATGGGCCCATAGCGGGTATCAGAAATAAACCACTGTCCGTTTACAGACGGCTTATAATCAATTGCCTTTTCCGGGCAAAAATAACTGCATACGCCGCAACCTTCACAGGCTATGGAATCTATGGTGTAAACCGGCGGCTTGCTCTCATCCTTGATCACTGCCCCGAAACGGCAGAGTTGAAAACATTTTCCACAGGAGATACACTTTTCTGTTTGGATTGAGGCGGTTTTACCTCCGCTAAATGCAGCAGAGTGCTTGATTATTGGTTCAAGAACCAGGTGCAGGTCTGCCGCGTCTACATCGCAATCCGCCAGTACCGGTCTTTCAGCCAATGCCGCCAGGGAAGCTACCAGGCTTGTCTTACCGGTGCCGCCCTTGCCGCTGATGACTACAAGCTCTTTCAACCTATCGCCTCCCTCTCCACGGAGGCCAGAAGCTGCTGCATGGTTTCTTTGTAGCCAGGTACGGCATAATAGGCTAATTCACCAACAGAGTAGGCTTCAGCCACCTTGCGTTCATCAGGAATTTCAGCCAAAATCCGCACTCCTCTTTCTCTGCAGAAACCATGGGCCAGGTGGTTGTATTCCGGATCCGATCTGTTTAAAACCACCGCGCCGGGGATCCCGAGTTCGCGCAGCATGTCAAGAGCAAGGCCCAGATCGTTAAGCCCGAAAGGAGTCGGCTCGGTTACCAACAGCACGTAGTCAACTCCTCTGACCGCTGCAATGACCGGGCAGGAAGTCCCTGGGGGGGCGTCGACTACGATCAGGTTGCCATGTTGCCCTGCCTTGCGGACGGCCTTGATCAGCGGCGGGCTCATGGCTTCCCCGATATTGAGCCTGCCGTGTATAAAGGAAACCCTGCCGGCGTTACCCTCTTCAATCATGCCTATGGGACGCTCTTTTTCGGTTATGGCGCCGGCAGGGCAGACCAGTGAACAACCCCCGCAGCCGTGACACATATTGTCAAAGGTCAGGACTGTGTTACTGATTTTTACGATGGCGCTGTACTGGCATATTTCCCCGCAGGCGCCGCATATCATGCACTTTTCTTCGTCTACTGCCGGAACGGGGATGCCGACCGGAAAGATACGGTTAATACGGGGTTTTAAAAAGAGGTGTCCGTTTGGCTCTTCCACATCGCAATCCATGTATGCTGCTTTATGCCCTGCTTCTACCGCCGCGCAGGCAAGGTTTGCGGAAACAGTGGTCTTGCCCGTCCCGCCTTTGCCGCTGGCAACTGCGATGGTTAGATTTGTCGCCATGTTTTACCTCCCTGACGTGTGACCCGGTTCACACTTGTTTTTCTAGTTCCTGAATCTGCTTTTTTGCTTGCTCGAGAGCTTTTTCCAGATAACCGACCTGCTCTCTTAGGTCCTCCAGACTCGCTTCACTCTTTTCTGTTGGAGCGTACACCGCTCCGGCAAGGGTCCTGCCCTGAGTCCACCTGGCCCAGCGGGGTAGTCCGGTGGCGTAGTAACAATTCCTCCAGCCCCGCCTGCGGCCCATACCCGTCCTTCGATCAGTTTCACTATCTTGATGAAGGTAGCCTATGCAGTAGCCGCGTCCCCATCCAGTCATCGGTCCGGCGGCTTGCGGGCCCATTCCGTTAAATCCTGGCATAGCTGTAAGCCTCCTTATTTTTGATTTTAAATGCATGTGGTTTGAAATATCAGCTTTGACGGGGTCCCCGGCCTCTTCCTTGACCTCTTCCCTGCCCCTGCGCGCCGCCTGAACCTTGACCCTGACCTTGCCGTTGACCCTGACCTTGCCGTTGACCCTGACCTTGCCCCTGTCCTTGACCGGTCCTACATGGGCCTCTACGCCTGCCGCCGGCCGGGCCCCTGCCGTCCGGGCCGGTTCCATCTCCTCTGGGCATATTGGTACCTCCTTTCCATGCTTTACTAATGGGCTGTCCCTGACTCTTATACCCAGTGGCTGTCTACATTTGCATCTGACGCCTTACTTAATTTACCCTTCTTAAACTGTTCCAGCACTTCTGCAACTGTGCCGTCAGTTCCATAGTAAACCTTAATGCCAGCGGCCATCAGAGTCCGGAAAGCTTTCGGGCCGCAGTTTCCGGTAATAAGAGCGCTTACCTCCTGGCGGCTAACCTGCTCTGCGGCTTGGATACCGGCGCCCTGGTTTGCGTTAAGGTTTTGCTCGTTACTCACAGCCTTATAATCACCGGTATTTGTATCAATTACCACAAACCAACCAGCACGTCCAAACCGGGGGTCGACCTTGCTTTCCAGTGTTTTCCCTTGAGATGTAACGGCAATTTTCAAGATTGTCACCCTTTCTGGTTTTTCCCTTGATTATTAGCATTTTTTTGTATTATTATGAACATGGTTTCATAATAATTATACTGATCGTAATGAGCATATGTCAATAATAAATGAAAATATTTTACTACTTGCAGAAAAAAACAACCAGGGTATTTTAAGACCCGGTTGTTTTTTTGTAAAGAATGTTGCTGAATGGAAGGCTACAATTATTTTACATAGCTCACCCATCTTGGGCGCATACAAAAACTGGGGCTGATTTAAAACCCCCGGTTGTTAAGATTGGAGAACAGCATTTTTATGTATTTACAGCCAGTTTCTTTATTGGCAGTTCATTCTCCAGTTCATTTTGCAGTTCGTTTTCCATAAAATTGTTATCTGCCTCCGTTGTGGGAGACAGGACCGGCTGGATTGCTCCATACGGGCAAAATGCAGCGCATCTACCGCAATCGATACATCTGTCCGTAATTATATATTGCGTTTCACCCTCGATGATCGCCCCTGCCGGGCAAACCAAACCAGTGCCACATTGAATTCTGCATGTATGTCCGTCACAGCCGGGTGTAATTGGACAGCCTTTCGAACAAGTACCACATTTAACACATTTACTCGTAATAACATACATAGCATAATTACCTCCTTTCATTTTTTTGAATTTTTTAATAATCATAGTAATATATAAAGTACTATTATAGACTATAGTATATAGCTAAAAAAAATTACACTTCCTATCGAATTGGCCTTTTGACATTGGTGCTTTGTTCCAGGGTACTCTCATCAATAGGGTAACATGAATGCGGGCTAGCCAGTTGAAGCATGTCAACAACAGAGTATTGGATATGAGCTAATGACCGATTTGGTAACAATTTCGCTTGTTAACGCGCACATTATTATGAGCATAATTTCATAATAATTATACTCACCCTGATGAACGTATGTCAATAATAATTAGAAAGAAATCTGGAAGGGGACTGTTTTTTAGAGCGGTTTTAATAACCCGTATTTACGAAATACGGGTTATGTTAGAGCCTGAATAATACCCAGGATTAACTCCAACAGGATCAGAAGGATAATGACGAGTTCCAGTACCTCCGAGCGCTGGTTGACGGTACGGTTGCTGAGCATGGTATAGGTCTGGTTGATAATGTTAATTTTCCTGTCGATGCTTTCAGCCCAGCTTCTGGTACGCAGGATGGACAGGGCCGTCCCGTAAATACGGGCATAAAACACGTCCTCGGTAACTTTCAAAGAGTTGTCTATCCGCTCGGTTATCTCGGTGATGTCGGCGATTAACTCCATCAGCTGGTTCATGATGCGCCGGTAGTGACCCAGGCGACGGAAGCTGCCGACCCTTTCCGCCTCTTCTATGGCGTCGTACATTGTGGACAGCTCTCCTGTTAGCAAGCTGTCGTAATACCTTAACTCCAACAGCTGGGAGTTGGCAAATTCAAGAAGATCGGGGATATCGGCGCTGCCGCTGGGGTCGTAAACCAGGGCAGAGTCCCAGGTTATAATGGTGTGGTCATCAGGGGTATAAGAAAAAGAATTGCGCAAGGTTTCCCGCCGCACCTGTTCGCTCACCGGTTCCTGTTCGGCAAGCAATAGCGGAATAGGATCCCAGTTCTGATCCCACTCCCGGAAATAATATACGGTGAAGTCCTCTACAAAACCGCTGTATACTTCCTTAACCAAGGCCTCCGCAAGAATTTTTCTCATTTTGTCAAGTTGCTGAATGAACACTGTTTCAATGCCTTCGTCATTGTAAAGGATGGTGGCCAGTTCCACTGCGTTCTGATAAGCGGCGCCTTCCAGCAGGGGAATACGCATAATGATGGCGATAACACCCAGGTCATAAACCTTACCGGTAAATGATACATTAAGACTGCGGCCGCCGGCTGCCACCGTGTCTTCCCCCAGTTCCACCGCGATGGGGGGGTTTTTAAACTGGATGGACTTGGGCCTGATCCGAGAGAGCCTCATCCGTGCGGCCTGTCTTTGGGCAAGGATTTTTTCTACCTGCTCCAGCCTGATTTCTTCCGCTATGTCAAACAGCCGGTACACCCAAATTGAGTTTTTCAAGGCGATCCCTTTCGTATAAGATATTTAATTCTACCCCAAAATTGTGGTGCGAATTCATTCGCATAAATGCAACACTAGCAGCAACAAGTCCTGGCGCTAACGTATCGTTTGCGATTGAAATAGGACCTCGAAAAAACCCCGCAGGACCGGGGTTGTGATATAAGTAATTTTTTTTAAAAGCTGAGGGCGATCTCATCACGGTCAAGCTGTCCCCGGATAGCCTGCGCTCTTTCAATAAGAGCTGTGTTCCCGGCAGCCGCGCGCTCAATCTGTCGCAAAAGGTCTATCTCCCGCCGGAAGATTGAGAATATATCTCCTGGTTGCAGGGAAGACATCTCCATTAACTCCGTAAAGGTGGCGCCATTGTACCAGGCGTAGGCAAGGGAACCGGGCAGGTTGGACCAAATGCAGAATCTCTCCGGTACGCCCATCTTTAGGAGCTCGTGCCTGATCAGGTAGGTCTGTTGCAAAGCGGGAAGATCCAGAATGTCAGTCCGGGTGTTCTTGCCGGGGATAAATTCAATGCCGGCGAGAATTGCCGCAGCATCTGCCGGTTCACTATCTTCAAGCAGGCCGGAGAAGGCTATTTCGGTTACCAGTATTTCCTGTACATGCAGTTCCAGGGCAAAAATGCCGCGTGCAAAAAACTCCCTGCCCTTAACATAACCAAGTTTTTCTAAAAGATCACGTACTTCCCTGTATTCGGTGAACACGGATTCTACCTGTTGGGTGATTGCAGCATATTCCTGCCTAAGTGTTTGGTAGTAGGTTTGGACCTCTCTCAATCTCTCTGACAGGGCCATGCATTTTTTTGAGTTAAAGCACTTTTTAGGTGTGGCAAGCGCGATCTGCTTTTGCAGCAAGTCTTTTTCCCTGTTTTTATTTTTCCAGCGTAAGCGCTTTAATTGTTTACGGGCCCTGGCCCGCTCAACAGGACAGGTCAGCGTTCCGTTTTCGGAACATAACCCGGCTTCAATTTCGGAGATTCGCCCGGTCAAGGCCTCTATTTCCTCTTTCAGGAGGCCTTGTCTCTTTTTTAATTGATACATTTTAAAGTTTTCGTTTAAAAACCGGTCGATTTCTTCGTCGGTCTTATACCTCAACAGGCTCAGTACTGTATTGGGTGAGATCACCAGCCTGCCGGAAACGGGTTCTATAGCCTTATCATCAAAGAAGCCGGTTTGCTCCGGGAAGCGGCTGTCGACACGAATGAAGGCGTGGCCGATCCGGTCAAAGCCTCGCCGCCCCGCCCGCCCGGCCATCTGAAAAAACTCCCTGTTTTGCAGAATGCGGAAGTCATGTCCGTCCCACTTTCTGGTCGAGTCGAAGACGGCGCTGGCGGCAGGGAAGTTTACACCCGCGGCAAAGGTTTCAGTGCAGAAGACCACCCAGAGCAGACGGCTGGCATAAAGGTTTTCCACCAGGTACTTGACCGGCGGCAGCAGTCCGGCGTGGTGATAGGCGATGCCCTGCAGGAGCAGGCGGCGCAGGCTTCTCCAGCCCGGCCCGCTGAAAGCGCCCGGTTGCTCAGCCTCTGCCTCCTTGATTTTGCCGCCGACTTCTTTTTTTTCCCGGGCATTTAAAAAGTCCCAGTCGCGTCCCAGGTCCTGCGCCAAAACCTCAGTCCTCCCTCTGCTGAATACAAAGAAAAGGACCGGCAATTTATCCTGAATTGCTTCAACAATTTCACTGCAGGAGACTTCTGTCAGTTCCACCTGTTTCACTCCTCGAGCCAGCGTTTCTTGTTCCGCAGTGCTTTGAGGTATTCGACCAACTCCTCAAGTTCACTGCGGGCTTCTTTTTCTCCGACAATCCGGCCGTTGGGCAGGATCCATTGAGTAGAAAGAGGTACGCGCCGTTTTTTTTCCATGATGACCACGACATTGCCGCCTCTAACCGAGCTAATCCAATCTGCCATTTCGTCCGCGTTGGGGACTGTTGCGGAAAGACCTAAAATTTTCACATGGGGGGGAGCGAACAATATGCTTTCTTCCCAGGTTGTGCCGCGCTCCGCATCGTCAAGGTAGTGGATCTCGTCAAATACCACGTAAGAAATTTTCTCCAACTGAGCGGGCTCACTTAAGCACCAGTTGCGAAATATCTCTGTGGTCATAATCAGCATCGGCGCTCCAGGATTGATGCTGACGTCGCCGGTGACAAGCCCGACTTGCTCCTCTCCAAACAGTTTCTTGAAATCACGGTACTTCTGGTTGGAAAGGGCTTTAAGGGGGGAAGTGTAAATCATGCCAAGTCCGGCGGTCATTACGTCGCGCGCCAGCATTTCGGCAACCAGCGTTTTGCCGTTACCGGTAGGCGCTGATACGATTACCGATAGCCCTGCCTGAAGGGCTTCAGCTGCCTCAATTTGAAAATCATCCAGGACCAGGTCTTCCACAGGCGCCTGTCCTTGCTCCTTGCGGAGCGGTTTTTTCTTGGGTCTTAAGCGTTCTTCGCCCCGGGAGCCAATTTCCCCCTGACCACGCTCGTGAGGCTGTCCCCCACTGAGAGTAAGGGCAGGCAGCGCCTGGCGAAGCGCTTCAAGGTCCCTGCGCAGCAGCAATCCGGTATCAGATCCGGAAGCTTCCTTGTTAGATACGGTGGTCAGCCTTCCTTCCTGGATCAGCCGCCTGACTTGACCCGTGCTGATTCCCAGAAAAGCGGCGGCCTGGGAGATCTTCAATTTTTCATGTTGTTTGGTCAGTACACGCAGCCTGGACACGTCCCTTTTTAACTCCTGTACATCCGAATGCCACAGGCGTGTCCTTTCATCCAGAGTAAAGGAATCTAATTGCCCTGTTTTGATTAAAAAAGACAGGGTGTCTTCATCCACGCCGAGGACTGCTGCGGCTTCCTTTTCCCCCAGGGAATGTTCCCTGAGGAAGGAAGGAGCGCTGGTGGTATAAGGAGGCGCGAAATACCTGCCGCTGATTTCCCCAAGCTGTTCCACCAGAACATCACCCGGAAATTCCCGGCGCAAGCACCAGTATTTGTTATTTTCAAAGGATACGGTGAGAGAGTAGCTGTCGGCTAAGGCCGCAAATTCTTTCATGCCCAGCCCGGCTTCCCGCGGGTCAAAAAAGGGTGTCGGCAGTGTCTCGAGCATATCCCGGCAGGCTTTAATTTTCGCGCGACGGGTCAGCTCATCGCGTCCTGCCGGGCTATTCACGGTGGTAATAAGTGATTGGGGCAGCCGCACCAAAGGAGTCTGATCATTTTCAGCTGCGATTCTTTCAACAATTTTTTTGTGTCGGCGAAACTGGCGGAGCAAATCAGAGAGGCGTCGGGGTTTCTCATGGAGGTATGTAAGGAGAAAATCCCAGGCGCCGTCACTGTCGGGCATGGTAAAACGACCGTCAGGCAGTTGGGGAAAGTAGCGCCAGACCAGAGAGTCAAGGTTTTCCAGTCCGGTTGCGGCGATTATATCAGCCTTGGACCGGGGCTGCCCGTCTTCAAGCACTTTGCGGACGGAATCAAGCTGAGCGCTGGTTTCGTTGTCGGTTGGAGCCGCCTCTTCAGGAGGGGTATATTTTCTAATAACTTTAAGTAATTTAGGCAGGACTTTACGCATTTGTCCCCTTCCGGTGTGCCAGGTTTCTCCTCTGGCAGGGGGCGCCAGGACGTTTTCACCAATAAACCAACTACCTCCTGATTTGGCCCGGCCGATCCGGATTTCCTCTTTTTCTATTAGAGAGGAAAGCGCGCCGGCTAATGCGTCAGAATTACAATTGCAGCGGGAATATAGGATTTCCAAAGGAAGGGGTACTCCATCTTTGAGAAGATTGGTTACTTCTGTTATAGCTTGTTTTGTTTTGTTGCTTGCCAAGTCAGGAAACACCTCTAGCTTCAACATTTGCATATCACTTGTAGTCTAGCACATAACTGTCAATATTAACAAATAATTTTGTAAAAAGCAACAAAATCAAGTTGATATAGCTTCTTCAACTTAAATCCTAAATAACCCTCCTCCTGTGACGGAGAAGGGTTATTTTAGCAAAAGATATGCTTGCCTATTTTCAATGAAGACGGCAGCCCGTCAAGCCACCTGCTCTCAGATTGGTCCGGATTATAGAAAAAGATGCTGCCGTTGGCGGGATCCAACCCGTTTAGGGCCAGTTCCGCTGCCAAAAAAGCTTGCGCATCGGGAGTGAGTTCAATAGTACCGTCCAGGACGGGGGTAAACTGGTAATCTTCATATATAACTCCGGTTATCGTTTTGGGAAACCGGGGATCCTTGAGCCGGTTGAAAACCACAGCCCCAACTGCTACCTGTCCTTCCAACGGTTCACCTCTGGCTTCGGCATGGATTAATCTGGCCAGCAGGTAGAATTCCTCCCTGCTCAGGCAAAGACCTCTGGATACGGAGACGAATGGTTTCGCTGGCGCTGGCTCAATCGCTTCACTTGGTACGGCGGGCTTAAGGCTCAAAACCGAGAGACCGACGGCAAAGTAGACAGCGATTTTTTTAATATTCATGTTTTTATTTTACTCATTAAAATTATTTTTAAACAAACAATTTATAGAAATAGATTTAAAAGTTGGTATTAACAGATTTTTATGATATATTATATAAAAAATAATACAATATAAAATTAGCTCATTATTACAGAGTTATGGGAAATTATACGGACAATATTAAATAGTGGTGATAAAAAATGATAAGGGTATATGGTGTGAAATTATCCATAGACCAGGATGCTTCAAACTTAAAAAACTCCTTAATAAAGAAGCTTAAAATAGGTGAAAAGGATTTAGTAGGATACAAAATCTTTAAACAATCTATTGATGCCAGGAAACATGATACAATTAACTTTGTTTATACTGTAGATGTTGAATTAAAACAAGAAGATAGTTGCTTAAAGAAATTCAAAAACAAGGATATTACTATTGCTCCTGATCTGGAGTACAAGTATGTACAAACCGGTTCACAGCCTTTGCAGCACCGGCCGGTGATTATCGGGACCGGCCCTGCGGGGCTTTTTGCCGGGGTAATCCTGGCTGAAATGGGATACGGGCCTGTTGTCATGGAAAGAGGGGCGGATGTCGATACCAGGGCGGAAGCGGTCAGGAAATTCTGGGAGCATGGACTACTTGACCCCGAGTGCAACGTACAGTTTGGTGAGGGAGGGGCCGGGACCTTTTCCGACGGCAAACTGACAACCTTAATCAGGGACAGGCGGTGCCGCAAAGTCCTGTCTGATATGACCATGGCAGGCGCGCCGGAAGAAATCATGTACGCAGCCAAACCTCATGTCGGTACGGACCGGCTCCGGTCAGTGGTTAAAAAAATCCGTGAAAGAATTATCAGCCTGGGTGGAGAGGTCCGCTTTAACTGCAAAGTTACTGATTTAATCACAAAAGATAACCATGTGCAGGGTATAATAATTAACGGGACTGAACGGCTGGCTGCGGAGGTTGTGGTGCTCGCGCCCGGGCATAGCGCCAGGGATACCTTTGAAATGCTGTATCAGGCGGGTGTAACCATGATACCAAAACCTTTTTCAGTCGGGGTTAGAATTGAGCATCCCCAAAAGTTGATCGACGCTGTCCAGTATAAAAAATTTGCCGGTCACCCCAAACTCGGCCCGGCTGACTACAAACTGGCATATCACACTGCAAACGGCAGGTCTGCCTATACTTTTTGCATGTGTCCGGGTGGAGTGGTGGTGGCTGCCAGTTCTGAAGAGGAGGGTGTCGTAACCAACGGGATGAGCGCATACTCCCGCAGTGGCGAAAACGCCAACAGCGCCCTGCTGGTAGGGGTGGAGCCTGCTGATTTTGGCAGCAGCCATCCACTGGCTGGAGTAGCTTTTCAAAGGAAACTGGAGAGAAAGGCGTATATCCTGGGCGGAAGTGATTACAAGGCGCCGGTACAGCTGGTAGGAGACTTTCTGGAGAACAGGCCTTCCACCAGGCTCGGTCAGGTAGAGCCGTCCTACCGCAAAGGAGTGCAGCCGGCGGCCCTCAACGAATGCCTGCCGGACTTTGTGGTAGAGACGATGAAGATGGCAATACCTGAGCTGGATAAAAAGCTTAAGGGTTTTGCCCTGCCGGATGCTGTCATGACCGCTGTGGAGACCAGGTCCTCCTCTCCGGTAAGGATCGTCCGCAATGAATTTATGGAAGCCTCACTAAGAGGTCTGTATCCGGCTGGGGAAGGAGCCGGTCACGCTGGCGGGATTGTCTCAGCGGCTGTAGACGGTATTAAGGCCGCGGAAGCCATTGCCTCCAAGTATGCGTCGCCATCAGTACGATAATGATACTAGAGGATAACCCCAAGACCACTACCCCAAAGGCTTTTCGAGAACCGGTTATGACTTTCACCATTGCGATAGACATATATAAAAGGAGAGAATTTTATGCCGGGTAGTCCTCCATACAAAGTAGCAGTGATTGGGGGAGGAGCGGCGGGAATTACAGCAGCTATAGCCGCCCGCCGCAAAGGGGCGATTGTTACCATTCTGGAAAGCAACCAGCGGATTGGCAAGAAAATCCTTGCCACCGGTAACGGAAGGTGCAACCTCACCAATATCACCACCAGCATGGCCAACTACCATGGCAGCAATCCCAGGTTCGCTTTCTCTGTCCTTTCCCAATTTGGTGTAGAGCAGACCCTTGACTTTTTTGCAAGGCTGGGAGTGGCGCACAAAGTGAAGGAAGAAGGCAAAGTATTTCCATTCTCCTTGCAGGCTTCCAGTGTTTTAGACGTGCTTCGTTATGAATTGGAAAGGATAGGTGTTAATGTCCATTGCGGGGCGGAGGTTGCGGGTATTGCTCACAATAAGATCGGTTTTACCCTTGCTCTTAAGAACGGGGGGGAATTTCAGGCTGACCGGGTAATTATTGCTACAGGTGGTAAAGCTGCGCCACATTTTGGTTCGACGGGCAGTGGGTATGCCCTGGCGTTAAGCCTGGGCCACAGTATAGTCGAACCATTTCCGGCCCTGGTCCAGTTAAAATTGTCCTCGGGTTATCTCAAGCAGATTAAAGGTATTAAATTTGAAGGAACCGCTGAAGTAGTATTAGAGAACCAGAGCCTGCAGGCTGCCAGCGGGGAGATCCTCTTTACCGAGTACGGTATTTCCGGTCCTCCTATTTTGACTCTTAGCCGCAAGGCAGGGGAGTGTCTAAAGAAAAATCAAAGCCCCTGGTTAAAGCTGGTTTTACTGGACTCCTTCACTGGCGGGGAACTGGAAGAGTTGCTTGCTGAGCGCTTCAGTAATAATCCCGGGAAAACCCTGGCTTTCAGTTTTGTGGGTTTCATAAACAAACAGTTGTCGCCGGTAATACTCAAAGAGGCTGGTGTGGACCTGAATAAGGCAGCCGGGAAGGTTACTGCCTCGGAGCTGAAAAAGATTGCACATATTCTTTTAGACTGGCGCTTTCCTGTTACCGGGACGACTTCCTGGCCTGCCGCTCAGGTTACCGCCGGTGGTGTGGACGTTAATGCTATTAACAGCAAAACCTTGGAGTCAAGGATTGTGCCGACACTGTATTTTGCAGGGGAAGTCCTGGACATAGACGGTGATTGCGGCGGCTACAATTTACAGTGGGCATGGTCATCTGGCTTTATTGCAGGGGAAAGCGCGGCAGGCGCTTGATGAAAGCTGGATGATCTAGTCGAATCGTCATGTTATTATGAGTGATTGGCTTAAAGGGGGTAGTAAAATAAAGCGTGTGCGGGTGGCGGCGTCTTTGTGAAAAAATGTACATTATTTGTCCGTATTCGCAGGATATACGAATTGTTGTATAACAGTTACTAACAAGATTTTTAGTTTGCGACTTTTGATAATTAAGATTTATTATTAATTCCTATTTATGAGAAATGCTGATTTATCTGCATATCGACATAAAGGACGTTGGTATAATTTGATTAAAATCTACGTTTTTCGGCAAATAATGGCGATAAAAACTTTCGTGCAATATCGAACAAACAATTGCTTTTTGTATCAATTATGCTATAATATTTTTTATATTCCATTCGATAATATTTTTGAAAAAACATCTATTTTAATAAAGACTACTATATGCTATAATAGTGCTAGGATCATGTGTTAATTAACTACCGTGCGGACAATTACAGGAGATGCCATATAATTCATCAAAGTAACAGCTGCCAGTGCTTGTCCTTTGATAACTTAGGTAATGTTTGGTTAAAAAATAGCAAACGAAAGGAGGTAATAGGTCTCAGGCTGAAGAGTGGACTTGAGTAACGGGCTTTATTATCTTTTTTTATTGCAAAAATGACAACCATTAGTTATGTGCAGGTTAGATGCTTGGGAAACAGGGAACATTAACCCTGCATTTCTTTTCTCTAAAACAGTTCTATGATCCAAATCAAGGGGTAAAAAGCCCGTAAGCTTGGAAACCAATCATATTGCTCAATAAAATGCAATGTCCCTGAAAAGCCTGAAATTAATAACCAGATCGGGTGGATTTTTATGGTTCTTTAAAAGAAGTAGGATTTAGGAACACACTTTTTTAAGATCGCTAAAATAAGCTGTGAAGTGCTGTTAAGCACTTAAAGCAAGGGAGGTACAGACTCGTGGTTGCATGTTCATGTGGTTGCGGCGAAGACGAACTGACTAAACAATTGGAAAAGATTATTGATGAGTACAGGGGTCAACCCAGTGGACTTATCCAGGTCCTGACCAAGGCCCAAAATCTCATAGGATATCTTCCGCTGTGGGTACAGACCAGAATCGCCAAGGGATTGGGAGTATCACTTCAAGAAGTTTACGGGGTGGTTACTTTTTATGCCTTCTTCTCCCTGATCCCCAGGGGCCGGCATAAAATCGCCGTTTGCGCGGGTACAGCCTGCTATGTTAAGGGAACCAAAAAGGTCCTTAAAGCACTAAAAGATACCCTTGGTATTAAAGAGGGACAAACGACTCCCGACAGCCGGTTTACCGTTGAAGTTGTGCGTTGCATTGGCGCCTGCGGATTGGCTCCGGCCATGATTATCGACGGCAAAGATGTGCACGGCCGCTTGGAGCCCGAGCAAATCCCCGAAATACTGGAGCAGTACGCATAAACTGATTTAGTATTCCACACCTATGGACTAAGAATAAACTTTACATCCATAGTAATGGGCTTGCCGAAATTAATTGTCGGGGTCTGAAGGGATAGTTTAAGAATGGCTGGAGGATTTAAATCGGAGGTGTGATTAAGTGAAGTCTTTGGAAGAACTTGCAAAGGTTAGAGAAAGCAGGCGGGAAGCCCTGAAAATTCGTGAAGGTGTTCCGTCGGCGACTGAGAAAGCTCACGTGATGATGTGCGGCGGCGCCGGCTGCATTTCTTCGAAATGTCAAGATGTGGTGGAAGCCATGAAGGCGTCCCTCGAAAAGAACGGCATTGCAGACCAGGTCCAGATTGTGCTTACCGGCTGCATGGGTCCGTGCGATATGGGTCCCGTAGCAATTGTGTACCCCGAGGCAACTTTTTACCGCAGGCTGAAGCCAAAAGACGCTGATGCCATTGTTGAAGAGCACATCATGAAGGGAAACCTCGTCCAGCGCTTGTTGTACAGGACTCCCGGAGCAAAAGAACCAACCCCGAAAGTTGATGACATCGATCTTTTTGCAAAGCAGCAGAAGATAGTTCTGCGTAACAACTTTTATATAGATCCAACTTCTATTGAGGACTACATCGCCAATGACGGCTATGCCGCTCTAGGCAAAGCGCTTACCAAAATGACTCCTGCTGAAGTCATCGAAGAGGTTAAGAAAGCAGGGCTCCGCGGCCGTGGCGGCGCTGGATTCAATACAGGCATGAAATGGAGCTTTTGTGCTAATTCGAAAGGCACACCCAAATACGTGGTATGCAACGGTGACGAAGGCGACCCGGGCGCATTTATGGACAGGTCCGTTCTGGAGGGGGATCCCCACAGCGTTATCGAGGGCATGGCTATCTGCGGCCGCGCCATTGGCGCCGAGCAGGGCTATGTCTACGTGCGGGCTGAATACCCGCTGGCCATTGAAAGACTCAGCTATGCCATCGACAAGGCCCGTGAATACGGCCTGCTTGGAAAGGATATTTTTGGCACCGGCTTTAATTTTGACATCGAAATCCGGATCGGCGCCGGCGCCTTTGTGTGCGGCGAAGAAACGGCTCTTTTGACCTCCATTATGGGCAAGCGCGGTGAACCCAGACCCAGGCCGCCATTCCCGGCCAACGAAGGTGTTTGGGCTAAACCAACTGTGCTGAATAACGTTGAAACCTGGGCTAACGTCGCTGAAATCATCCTCAAGGGCGCTGACTGGTATTCCTCCATCGGCACGCAGGGGAGCAAGGGAACCAAGGTATTCGCCCTGGCGGGCAGGATCAACAATACAGGTATCGTGGAAGTCCCGATGGGCACCACTTTAAGAGAAATCGTCTATGATATCGGCGGCGGCATTCCCCGCAAGAAGGCATTTAAAGCCGTCCAAACCGGCGGCCCGTCCGGCGGCTGCATCCCGGCCGGACAACTGGACACCCCGATTGACTTTGAATCCCTTACAGCGCTGGGCGCCATGATGGGTTCAGGCGGAATGATTGTCATGGACGAAGATACCTGCATGGTGGATATCGCCAAGTTCTTTATGGACTTTATTGTGGACGAGTCCTGCGGTAAATGTTCTCCCTGCCGGATCGGCACCAAACGGATGCTGGAAATCCTGGAGCGCATTACGACGGGCAAAGGCAAAGAAGGCGACATCGAACTCCTGCTGGAGTTGGGCACGACCATTCAGAAGACCGCGCTCTGCGGCCTCGGCCAAACCGCGCCCAACCCCGTTTTGAGCACCATCAAGTACTTCAGGGATGAATACGAAGCTCATATCAAGGAACACAAGTGCGCTGCCAAGGTGTGCGAATTCGAGGAATAAAAGCCGCTCCCGCAGCTTTTGAAAATGAAAATTAGTCAAATACGGGAGTTTGGAGGGAAAATGAGAAAATGATAAATTTGACAATTGATAACCGGAAAGTAGCGGTGGAAGAGGGGACAACCATCCTTGAGGCCGCTAAATCAGTGGGAATCAATATCCCGACTCTTTGTTATCTGAAAGATATCAATGTGATCGGCGCATGCCGGATCTGCCTGGTAGACGTGAAAGGCGCCAGGACGTTTATACCATCCTGCGTGGCTCCGGTTGCTGAAGGGATGGTTGTTAACACCCATACCCCGGAATTGATCAAAGCCCGCAAGCTGGTGCTCGAACTGATCCTGTCCGATCACCCCATGGAGTGTCTCACCTGCCGGCGCAACGGAAATTGCGAACTGCAAAAGCTGGCAGAGGAATATGGCTTGAGCGAGATCCGTTTTGAGGGCGCCAAAACAGACTACCCGATCGATGACTCCAGTCCTGCCATTATACGCGACCCGCGCAAGTGTATCCTCTGCCGCCGTTGCATTTCAGTCTGCACCAACATTCAATCGGTGCAGGCTCTTACCGCCGAGAACAGGGGCTTTGACAGCCTGGTCGCCCCGGCCTTTAACGAGAGGTTGGCCAACATGGAATGCGTCCAGTGCGGCCAGTGCTCGCTGGTCTGTCCCACCGGCGCCATCGTGGAACGGGACGATACCGACAAGGTATGGGCGGCCCTGGCCGATCCCACAAAGCACGTTGTGGTCCAGACTGCTCCGGCCACCCGGGTGCAGATTGGTGAAACCATCGGCGCCGCGCCGGGTACCATCGCGACCGGGCAAATGGTTGCGGGGTTGCGCAGCCTCGGCTTTGACAAGGTCTTCGATACCGACTTCACCGCGGACCTGACCATCCTGGAGGAAGGCAACGAGCTGCTTCAGCGTGTAACCAATGGCGGCGTCCTGCCCATGATCACCTCCTGCAGCCCCGGCTGGATCAAGTTCATTGAACACTTCTATCCCGACCTGCTGCCGCACCTTTCCACCTGCAAGTCACCGCAGCAGATGTTCGGCCCGCTGGTCAAGACCTACTACGCCCAGAAAGAGGGCATTGACCCGAAGGATATCGTCTGTGTCTCGATTATGCCCTGCACCGCCAAGAAGTACGAGTGCCAGCGGCCTGAAATGAACAGCAGCGGCTACCAGGATGTCGACGTGGTGCTTACCACACGCGAACTGGGCCGCATGTTCAAGCAGGCCGGCTTAGATATGACCAACCTGCCCGAAGAAGAGTACGACGCTCCGCTGGGTATCTCCACCGGCGCCGGCGAAATCTTCGGCGCTTCCGGCGGCGTGATGGAAGCCGCTCTGCGTACCGTCTACGAGGTAGTTACCGGCAAGGAGCTTGAGGACATCAACTTTACGGCCTGCCGCGGTATTGACGGGGTCAAGGAAGCCACAGTGCAAGTCGGCGACCTTCCTGTAAGTGTAGCTATAACCAACGGCCTTGGCAACGCGCGCAAGGTGCTGGACAAGATCCGTGCGGGCGAGGCAAACTACCACTTCATCGAAGTTATGTGCTGTCCCGGCGGCTGTATCGGCGGGGGCGGGTCACCCATCCCGACCAACACCGAAATTCGCCTCAAGCGGATTGACGCTACCTATACCGAGGACGAGCGTATGGTACTGCGTAAGTCTCATGAAAACCCGGCTGTTCAAGAGCTCTATGCTGAGTTCCTGGAAAAACCGCTGGGCCACAAGTCCCATGAACTGTTGCACACCCACTACACGCCAAGAAGCAATTACCCGAAGGAAGAGTGCTAAACTAAAACGGTTTAATAAAAATCCCCACCTGGTGGTTACTCAGGTGGGGATTTTTCTTTAATCAATTGGATTAGATTATCAGACCACAAGCCGGGTTCACGTGAGGGGGCGCTAGCCAGGGGAGTACCCTGCGGCAGGTTCTTCATGGCACAGTCAAGAGCCAGGCGGGGTTCATTGTCTTCTTCGCTGAGATGACCCAAAACCACCAATTTATAGTTTTGTCGCCGCATAGCCTGGAGGGCCCGCCCGCATTGCTCGTTGGACAGGTGGCCGGTTAAGCCGAGGTTGCGCCTGATCACATAGCCAGGCTTGGCTGAGCGCTTATACATATCCAGGTCGTGATTTGACTCTATGTACAGGTAATCCAGATCACGGAAGGCATTAAGGCAGCTTTCCGGTACGAATCCGGTGTCCGTTATAAATCCCAGTCTTTCGCCATCACCATGAATGATAAAACCGATTGTTTCAACATCATGCGATAGACGGAAAGGGATCACCCCCAACGTGCCTATTCTCTGTCCGGAGCACTCGCTGAGAATATTCAGCCGCGGAGGGGCAGTGAAGTGCATACTCTGGTTAAGTTCATGCAACACCCGGATGGTCGAATAGATGGGGACGTTTTTTTCTTTTAGAAAATAGTTGAGGCCATAGACGTGGTCAATATGCCGGTGGGTTAGAATGATTGCGTCTACATCACCCGGTGATAGCCCCGCTGCCGCCAAATAAGGCCTGGTGTCCCTTTTCCTGAGGCCGCAGTCAATTAATATACAGGTGTGTTGATCCTGCACCACGACGCAATTGGCATAGCTGCAGGAAGAAAGGGTGCAAAATCTCATGGTTGACCTCCAGTTGTTTTCTCTGGTTAACTTAGACAGGTAGAGTGAGGTTTCCTGCCAAATTGCAGATTTATAATCAATACCATAATTTTGCAATTGTTGCAGTAATATTTAAAAATATTTTTAACATATGAGGGCATATTAAAAAAAAGATATGGTTATAATGATAGTTCTTATCCTATAAAAAGGAGGCAGCGGTTGTTTTGACCAATAAGCTGGTATTAATTGAAAATAAGGATCTCATTGCCAAAGACCTGCAGCAGTACATTGAGCCGGCTCTTAATCAATTTAAAGTTGAATTGGCAGCTGAACTGGGTATCCCTGACTACGATAAAATTGATAAGGGGGAGCTTTCTTCTCGTAATAATGGAAAAGTAGGGGGTAATATGACCAAACGGATGGTTAACTTTGCCCAGGCAGTTTTGGCTTTTAACTACCGCAATCAGCTTGAGGGAACGAAATAGAGGTGGGACGTGGGACGTGAGACGTGAGACGTGAGACGTTGGTAGTTGTCCGCGCCGCCAGCGGCGCCACGTATTATGAAAACACCAGCGATGTAGGTGCGATTGAAATGGCACAAGGCGTACTAGCGCCGGACTTGTGTGGCTAATTAACTTCTGTGCGGATAAATTCGCACCTACATATTTAGGCGACTTAAACGTCGTTTTCAGGTAAATACCAAGGGTCAAAGTACCTTCAAATGGATATTAATGAATGCTTTATCCTAGCAGAAAACCGGGTCACTACCCGGTTTTCTTTTTTGATATATTTACCGCAAGGGCTTAAATTTAGCTATGTTTAGCCAATTACTACAAGGCTTAGACTTTTTTTTCAGAACGAAATGAGAATGCAGGAGAAATCTTTTTATTAAAGAATATTATCCCTTGGGGACTCATGAAAAATGAGGGTCCTTGTTTTAGCTTTGCAGGTTTGTATGGTTCCAAACTCAAGCAAGGAGGGAGCCTTTTTTTGTCTTACCGGAAGTCGCCGAGGATTACCAACTTATGGTCAAAAGTTGCAGACGGGGAAAAAAGTGAGTGGCTTTCCAAGCTGTTTATCGAGTCTACCAAACCTTTTGATTATTCTCTTGTCCGTGTGGACGATAAAGTAATCATGCTCAGGTGCACGGGTGCTATTCTCAATATGCCCGAGGGAAAGATATCGATTAACGATGGCCTTGTACGCGAGGTATGGTTAAAACAGGAGAATTCAGATTCTACATCTGTAGAATTATTTCTGGACCAGCCGGCCGAGGTTAAGCTGGCTGCTCTGGAGGTATTCCCGTTCAGGTTGGAAATCACCCTTGACCGTTTTTACCTGACCAAACTGTTCAGCGGTAAAACAATAATAATTGACCCTGCTCACGGGGGCAAAGACACAGGCGGCAGGGGGCCCGTCAGCCTGATGGAAAAAGATGTTGTAATGCCGATAGCAGCCAACCTGCAAAAAATATTTAAGCGGGCGGGAGCAAAAGCAGTCCTTACCAGGAGCGGGGACGAAAACATCTCGACCAAGGAAAGGCTTGAGAAGGCCCGGCTGGAAAGGGCTGATATTTATATCTCTCTTCATACGCACGCTTGTGCAGATGGCAGGGTGTCCGGCTCCGCCACGAAGTACCCGGCCGGAAGTATTGATAGTAAAATTTTAGCAACCTATGTGCAGGAGGAACTGGTCAAGAAGATTAAGGTTGCGGACAGGGGTGTTGCAGAGGAGCGGGAGCCGGTCCTACCCTTGGACCTTCCTGCGGTCATGGTGGAGGTAGTGACTATCACCAACATCGTGGAGGAGGTTTTTTTACGGGGCTTGACCATCCAGAAGCGGGCTGCCGAGGGTATTTTTAACGGGATTAGAAATTACTTTGCCGTCAGGCAGTCTGATTTGAAGGTGAGTTGAATGATAGCCGGCAGGATATCCATCAGGACTCATATTATAACCGAAAAAGACGATATCGTAGACGTAGTTCTAAAATACACCGGGGAAATAGCGGCGCCCGGTGATATTATCGTTGTGGCAGAGAGTGTGGTAGCTATCAGCCAGGGCCGGGCCATTCTGCACGAGACGGTAAAACCGGGGTTGCTGGCGCATTTTATGTGCCGTTTTCCAGGTAAAGAAGGGAGCCTGGCCGCCCCGCACTCCATGCAGGTGGCCATACAGGAGGCAGGTACCGGGCGCTTCTTACTGGGTGTGGCGGCTGCCGGGCTGGGCCGGTTGATTGGGCGAAGAGGCGATTTCTACCGCGTTGCGGGGCGTCAGCTGGCCCAAATTGACGATTTTGCCGGCACCATGTGGCCCTTTGACCGGCATATCGTGATGGGTCCCAGGGATCCGCAAGGGGTAGTGGACAGGATTAAAGCAGCCACCGGCGCTGAGGCGGTTATTGCAGATGTGAACGATATTGGGAAAGTTGACATTCTGGCGGCAACAGATAGGGTTGACCGGAAGATGCTCAGCAGCTACCTTAAGGACAACCCGCATGGGAACGATGACCAGCAGACGCCAATCGTGGTTCTGGTGTCAGAAGAAAATATGGATAGATGAACCATTAGACTTTAGGCAGCAATAAAGGAAGGGGATAAGTGTTATTGGACCAGAACAGAACCCCTCTGTTTGAGGCGGTAAAATATCATGTTAAGAGAAATGCTGTTCCTTTACAGATACCAGGCCATAAGCATGGCCACGGCTTGTCCGAGTACAGGGATTTTGTAGGTGAAAATGTCCTGAGGATGGACCTCAACCAGACCAGGGGTATTGATTTAATTTGGGACCCCACCAGGGTTATTCTGGAGTCCGAAGCCCTTATGGCCGAGGCGTTTGGGGCCGCTGACGCATATTTTCTGATTAACGGGACGACATCCGGGGTCCAAACCATGATTATGAGCGCCTGCAAACCCGGCGCCCAGATTATCGTACCCAGGAACGCCCATAAATCCATCTTCAACGGGTTGATCTTAAGCGGCGCTGAACCAGTATATGTACAGCCGGAGATCGATCAGGACCTCGGTATCGTCCTGGGGATAACGGAGTCAAACCTGGCTTCGGCCATACAAAAGAATCCCCGCGCCAGCGCTGTATTGACCATCAACCCCTCTTATTATGGGATTGCCGGACATCTCAACCAGATTGTTGAAGTGGCCCACCAGCACGGAATGCCGGTCCTGGTAGATGAGGCGCACGGAACGCACATGCATTTCCATCATGGTTTCCCTGTTTCCGCCATGCAGGCAGGCGCCGACATGAGCGCGGCAAGCCTGCACAAGACTGGTGGTTCAATGACCCAAAGCTCGGTGTTGTTATTAAATAAGTCTGACTATTTCAATGCCAGCTACGTCAGGAAGGTCCTCAACCTGACCTATTCCTCCAGCCCGTCGTATGTTTTGCTCTGCTCCATGGACGTAGCCAGGAAGCAGCTGGCTACCAGAGGTGAAGAGATCCTCGGCCACCTTTTGGACATGCTGAGCTGGGCAAGAGAGGAAATAAACGGGATTGAAGGCCTGTTCGCGCCAACGTGCCAGTATTTTGCCAATAACGGGCCATTCTACCTTGATGAAACAAAGCTTCTTGTTAACGTGCATCAACTGGGTTTGACCGGTTACGAGGTGGAAGAGCTGCTGGCCAGAGATTACAATATCCTGATAGAATTGGCCGACATGTACAATATTCTGGCTATAACAGGCTTGGGTGAGCAAAGGAAGTACCTGGAGGCCTTTATCCACGCGCTTGCGGACATCGCCAGGCATGCGCAGGGCAGGAAAATCAACAAAATCCAATCAATTCAGTTTAACCCGGTTGTAACCATGCCCCCAAGGGAAGCCTTCTATAGAAATAAAAAGCCTGTAGCTCTTGAGCAGAGCGCCGGTGAGGTGTCAGGAGAAATGATTATGGTTTACCCGCCGGGGATTCCCCTGGTCAGCATGGGAGAAATCATTACAAGCGATATCATCGATTATATTAAGAAGCTTAAGGAAGAAAAATGCACTTTGCAGGGTACGGCCGATCCAAAGGTTGAGTATGTAATGGTTATTGAGTAAGAGAATTTTAAATGAAACAGATCCTGTGAATATCACAGATGAAAACCGGGAGCTGGTTCGCCAACCCCCGGTTTACTTTTATTTTTGCATTTGCACTATATCGGGACGTAATATTTTGAAAATAGGTTTTGCGTCATCTTCATCATGATTGACCATCATTAATTAAACGGATGCCCCCTAAAAAGGAGGCTGGTTGACTGGGGCAATTTCCAATCGTTGTTATAAGCTATATCTCTTCTTCAATATACTTCTTTAAAGCATCTTTACCGGGCACCTTGCCTACCGCCTTAATTTTGCCGTTAATGATCAGGGCCGGGGTAATCATGATACCTGCCGCGATAATATCATCCATTTTCTCTACCTTTTTCACATCAGCCTCAATACCCATCTCACTGTTTAATTCAGTAACTCTCTTGTGCAACTCCTTGCATTTTGCACAGCCTGTTCCCAGCACTTTGATTTCCACATTATCACCTCCCTATTCACAAACAAGATTTATAAGGGCTGATGACTAACTATTACTGAAATAGTTTACGATAATTACCCACAGCGTTTCTTCAAATTTAATCGTAGGAGTATTCATTCGTTTACCCTCTGAAAGTGCCTTATTCTGTGACTTTGTCTGTGTGTATTTCAATCTGACTGATAATATTATTTCCATTGCATGGCTTCAGCAGATTAAGTATTTTTTTCCCCCATTTGCATTTGCCATAACATCATCATAAACCGTAAGCCAGGATCGTCGTCATCATATGACAGACCGCCCCATCGGGAATTAGTGGTTGAAAAGCCAGATACCCCATTGCGATCATATTGAGTCCGTTTATTATGATCCATAAGTACTTCGTAAGCTTGATTTATTTGTTTCATTTTCTCTTCAGCTTCAATATCATCATTATTAATATCAGGATGATATTTTTGAGCTAGCACTCGATAAGCTTTTTTTATTTGTTTGCGTGAAGCATTGTGTGCTACACCTAAGATAGAATAATAGTCCTCTATGTAAAGAATCTCCCCTCAATAAATTTATAAATGCAAGATTATCTAATACAAAATTTTACACTCAATACAATGCAACAAATCTCAAGAAATTAACCAGAAGCAAATTAAAAACAATGTTATTATATGATAAAATAAGTATCGTTTCACCTTTTGGAAACAAGTATTTAAATAGAATTTTTTGAACCAGAAAATAAACCGCTTGCATTTTTTGAAGGGGCAGACTTCAGCTTTCGTCCTGCGAAACTTGAATTATCTAAAGCATATGGCATCAAACGGGAACCGGAAGTTGGTTTAAACCCCCGGTTTCACTTTATTTATTGCTGTTGTACAGAAAGATATTTTCGCTGAAAAGCAAGGGCCACATTGACCAGCCCAATCATCACCGGCACTTCGATGAGGGGGCCAATGACTGCTGCAAAAGCTTGGCCGGAATTAATACCGAATACCGCCACAGCCACTGCGATGGCCAGTTCGAAGTTGTTACTGGCGGCCGTGAAAGCAAGCGTCGTGCTCTGGCCGTAATTGACATTGAACGATTTGCTGAGGAAAAAGGAGAGAAAGAACATAATCACGAAATAAACGAGCAGCGGTACGGCGATCCTAACCACGTCCACCGGTAAAGCGATAATATAGTTGCCTTTTAACGAGAACATAACGATGATCGTAAATAAAAGGGCAATCAGAGCGAGGGGACTGATTTTGGGGATGAATTTTTTCTCATACCATTCTTTGCCCTTGAACGGTATCAGGGTGAACCTGGTGATAATTCCCGCGAGGAAGGGAATACCTAGGTAGATAGCCACACTTTTAGCTACTTCCGCCATGGAAATATGGATGGCTATCGACTTGATGCCAAGCCACTGAGGCATAAGGGTAACAAAAAAGTAGGCATATACCGAAAAGAAAAGCACCTGGAAAATTGAGTTCAAAGCCACCAGTGCCGCCGCGTACTCCGAATCCCCTTTGGCCAGAGAGTTCCATACGATGACCATGGCGATGCAGCGGGCCAGGCCGATTATTATTATGCCCACCATATATTCGGGATAATTCTGCAGAAAGAGGATAGCCAGAAAGAACATCAAGACGGGACCGATAATCCAGTTCTGAACTAATGAGAGTGCCAGGACCTTACCGTTTCTGAATACCTTACCGATTTCTTCATACTTCACCTTGGCCAAGGGTGGATACATCATCACGAGCAAACCAATGGCAATGGGGATTGAGGTGGTTCCAACCTGGAATTTTTTTAGAAGGTCCGCCACTTCAGGAATAATATAACCCAGTCCCACACCTAAAAACATGGCCAGGAAAATCCATACGGTTAAATACCTGTCGAGCAAAGACAGCTTCGCCGACGCTTTTTCAGACATGTTGTTTCCCCCTATAGTTCCTTTCTGTGAATTTTTGGTTAAACTTAATTATGCCTGCAAGAGGATTCTGCCTTAAGGCAGGGTTTATCTTGTATTGATTAAAATAAATATTTAATTATGTTTATATGTTTATGGTAATTCCTACTGTGCCTTCATGTCAAGACTTTAAATGCTGCACAGCCCTTCGGTTTTGTATATCCCATATAGCTTAGACACTTGATCTTTAGACACCCTTGAAATAATCCGTAACCATAAGGGCAAATCTACTTGACCCCAGAATGGGGAGCATTTACAATATGCGTGTGTATTCATTGAAATATTTAAATATGAAAGAAGATACAATGTTAAACATTTTAAAAGCGCTGGGAGATTCGCATAGACAAAATATTTTAACACTGCTGGCAAGCCAGGAAATGGGAGCCTGTGAGATTATCCATGCCATCGGTTTATCGCAGCCAGCCATTTCGCACCATTTAAAAATTCTAAAACAGGCCGGTCTTATTGACAGTAAAAAAGAGGGGAAAAATGTATTTTATACCTTGAATAAAGACGGCTTGAAGGAATTTTTAAATCAGATGAATCAATTTCTCGACAAGCTTTCTTGTTTTTCCTGCTCCACACCGAAACCTTCGCTGCTCAGGCAAAATCCAAATCTCTGCAAAGAATTGGGTTATGAGCCTGAGGTTTGCGAAACGGATATTTTAGAAAGGAATAATAGATAGTTGTAAGTAACCGGAAAAAGCCTTGTTAAGGCTGTTCTCTTATGATTAAAGCAATAGGGGTGGAGTACCTCCGAGTATTTACGTAGAATGGGGTTGATTACAGCCCCATTTTTACATGTTTTTATTATTAGTCCCAGCCAGGATTATTGTAAGTCATCAAGAACATAGTGTGCCCATTCATCATTTTGACCTGCCGCTTCACGCATGGTAAGAGCAATTTTAGTACAATGTTCATTGCAAACTGCCATAAATTTATTGACACTTTTTCATGCATAGTCATATAATACATATATGGTCAATGTATAGCATGTCTATATGTAAGGAGAGGGGGTACCCAAAATAAAGTACGAATCCCAAGAATACTGGGCTGGCTTGATTAAAATGAGTCTTTCCCGTTTTTTCATTCTACATGTGCTTCATCGGCAGCCGCTGCATGGTTATGAGATTACCAAACAGGTGGCTGAGCTTACAAATGGTTGCTGCGCTCCCACGGAAGGCAGTCTTTACCCGGTGTTAAAGGAATTCACGGATGCGGGACTCTTAAGTTTAGTTAGTCAGGTTGTTTCCGGTCGTGAACGCAAGGTATATACCCTGACACCAATGGGCGAACAGGCCTGGCAGGTGGCTTCACAAGCCTGGGGCGAAGTGGCCGCTCATATCTTAAGAGCCGTTCGCTAGAAAAAGTTTAAATTGACCACAAATATGTTATTTGGGCCGGAGGGATTGTTTTGTGTTTGAAATGAACAACTTAGCGTCCGCAGGGAGATATTTCCTTATCATTTCCGGTGAGTTGCTGGCCTTGTTCATCGGTGTTTCTTTCCTGGTTGCCTTGCTTCAGGAGTTTATTTCTGAAGAAACATTGCGTAATATTCTAGGTAAGCCCCGTAAATGGCTGGGCAATATACTGGGCGCCGCCCTGGGGGCTGTAACACCCTTTTGTTCCTGTTCCACTATCCCGATTATGGTGGGTTTGCTAAACGGGAGCGCACCTTTTGGCGCTACCATGTCATTCCTGATTTCTTCACCTTTACTTAACCCCGTTATCCTAGCTCTTTTTTTAACAATGCTGGGATGGAAGATTACCCTAATTTATGGAGTACTTACCTTTGTCTGCGCCGTGCTTATTGGCGCCTTGTGGGAACGGCTCGGTCTGGCCGGCGATTATAAGAAGGTACAATTAGAGAGCGCCTGCTGCTGTGACTGTGAGACATCAAAACCCATTGCCAAGCCGGTAACGAGGAATGAAAAGGTAAGGCATGCCGGCGCTCAGACCTGGACTTTGTTCCGTCAGGTAGTACCTTACCTGATTATAGGCGCCGGTATCGGGGCATTTATCTATGGCTTCGTTCCTGAAGAATTTATCATCCGGGTAGCCGGTCCGGGCAAACCCTGGGCAATACCGGTTGCTGCGGTAATAGGCATTCCTATGTATATCCGGGTTGAAACCATAATCCCCATTGGTGCGGTCCTGATGGAGAAAGGAATGAGCCTTGGCGCTTTAATGGCCCTAATCATCGGCGGCGCCGGCGCCAGTATTCCGGAAGTGACCTTGCTTGCTTCAATCTTCAAACCCAGACTCGTAGCAGCTTTTGTAATCACCATTTTGGCAGTGGCTATGCTATCAGGATTTATTTTTCAGGTATTCCAGTTAAGCTTGCTTTAGCTCATACACTGCTGAAAATTTGATCTTACAATACAAATTTATGAGGAGGAGGTGTTATCTGTGGAAGATAAGAAAAATGAAGAAAAGAAAAGGAAAGGGTTCCTGGAAAGATTGTTCAAACCTAAGGGCGGCTGCTGCTGTGACGTAAAATTCGTACCTATTAAAGAAGATGAACATAAAGATTCAGACCAGCAGAAAAAGTAATTAATTGTTGATCTGGTAAAACCTTATAAAAAATGTGAAAATGATACAAAAAATTACTGAGGTTAAGTATTAAAAAGAGCGATTGCAAAAACCGCTCTTTTTGATGCGCATATATAATTACTTTTCTGGCTGGATCAATCGACCTCAATCAATCGCCTGGAACAAGGCTTTTTTCTTTATAAATTTATTGACAGCCTGGTACGATAACTATAATATATATGTATATTATATTACAATATGCTAATATAATAATACTAAGGGGATAAAATTATGGTGCTGGGAATTCTGCCATGTCAAGGAGCATCTAATGTGGGGGTGATGACAGGTAAAGTACGTGGTATGGGGTATGTGCAAGATGAGGTCGGGAAAATGGATATTTTACCATTTAATATCCTGGAACAACAATAAGGAGAAGGTTTGACAGTTGTTAATGGAATAGCCAGGGTGAATATTTATTTAATGACTAAATTATAATATTATACTAATATAATACTAATAATTAATTTAAATGGGAGGTAATTTTGTTGGAAATTCAAGTCCTGGGCCCGGGTTGTAACAAATGTAAAACAATGTACAAGTTGGTAACTGAAACGCTAGGTGAAATGGGAATAGACGCCGACGTTAAGAAGGTTGAAAAGCTGGATGAAATTATTGAAGCCGGTGTAATGCTGACACCTGGCCTGGTAATAAACGGTAAGGTTAAGGTAACAGGCAAGGTGCCGGGGAAGAGTGACATAAAGAAATATATTGAACAAGAAATTTAGATGAGAATTTAAGTTTTTCATTCTTGGTTCTTTGCGCCTGTAAAGCAAGGGGAGTTTATTGACTTAATGCTGGAAATAGAAAAGGAGTCTTTTAAGTGAAAGAACGTGATAAGTTCTTCATAATGTTGGGTATATTTCTCTTAGCCTTCTATATACCTTTTCAAAACCCGCGGGTGCAGTCCGCTATTCTTGAAGCTTTCTTCATGCTCCAGGACTATGCGCAAAAACATGTGCTTACCTGCTTGGTACCTGCTTTCTTTATTGCCGGGGCCATCTCTATTTTCGTGTCACAGGCGTCGGTGCTAAAGTATTTTGGGCCCGGGGCCAGTAAAATTCTTTCTTACAGTGTAGCCTCAGTTTCGGGCACAGTACTTGCGGTGTGTTCCTGTACGGTCCTGCCGCTTTTTGCGGGGATTTACAAGCGGGGCGCAGGTATTGGGCCTGCCGTTGCCTTCCTGTACTCCGGTCCGGCGATAAACGTTCTGGCCATCATCCTCACCGCCCGCGTTCTGGGGTTTGATTTGGGCCTGGCGCGGGCAGTGGGGGCGGTTCTCTTTTCTATAATTATTGGACTCTTAATGCATCTTTTCTTCTTGAAGGAAGAGCGGGAAAAAGAAGCTGCAACCCTCAATATGCCGCCGCCAGAGGAGGACAGGCGGGCTTTGTGGCAATACGCGGTATATTTTGCTACGATGGTCGTTATCCTCATATTTGCATCCTGGAGCAAGCCGAGTCAGCCGGTGGGCTTCTTCAACGCCGTTTACCAGGAGCACTGGTATCTGACAGTATTTTTCCTGGCTGTGCTGGCGTTGATACTGAAGCTCTGGTTTAATAAAGAAGAAATGGTAAGCTGGGTGGAATCTACCTGGGGTTATACCAAGATGATCTTCCCCTTGCTCCTGGGAGGAGTTCTGGTAGCCGGTTTCTTGATGGGCAGGCCGGAGGCAGATACGGGGATTATACCTGCCAAGTATATCTCTATGCTGGTAGGCGGCAACTCGTTCAGCGCTAACTTTATTGCATCCATTGTAGGCGCCTTTATGTATTTTGCAACCTTGACCGAGGTGCCCATATTACAGGGCCTTTTAGGCAGCGGCATGGGCAAAGGGCCTGCTCTTGCCCTGCTCCTGTCCGGGCCGGCGTTAAGCTTGCCGAACATGATTGTAATAAGACATATACTGGGTACTAAAAAGACGTTGATTTTTATCTCACTCGTTATTGTGTTGTCTACGTTGGCGGGCTTGATCTTCGGGGCATTCTGGGGCTAAGTTCACAGGTATTTAACGGCAATATAACTCGTAAAAAAATGCTTTGTTGATGGGCTGATGACCGTTAACGGTGTGCCTATGGCAAGACAATATTTAAAAAACTTATTATTGGCAAAATGGCGTTCACATTAATAGACACAAAGCACCAAAAACCCGTTCGAGTTAAGCTCAAACCGGATACCAAAAAATCAGACAGAAAGATGTGGAGGACATAAATAAAGATTCAAATAGTTAAAAATTGGAGAGATTATTTGTTTGTTGGATTGAAAGGGGGGTGCCGTTATACTGGATGTGATGGAAACAACCGGATTGTAGGAGAAAGCGCAACGGCAAAGAGAAAGCCCAGGGCGGTATAGAAAAAATTTTTAATAATATTTTGGCAAGGGGTGTTATGGTTGGGTAAAATTCTATCAATTAATATAAGCGCTGAAAGGGGTATTGAAAAGACGAGTGTTTCCAAAGTCCAGGTTCTAGAAGGCTGGGGTTTGGAAGGAGATGCGCACGGGGGTGAATGGGACCGGCAGGTTAGCTTATTGCCGGTTGAAGCCTTGGAAAAAGTCCCGGCCTATAAAAAGGAAGAAGTACAGCATGGCGGCTATACTGAAAATTTTACAATTACCGGTATTCCTTTGGAAGAATTGTCCGCAGGTAAAGTGCTCAGACTGGGTGACGCTGAAGTAATCATCTTATGTATCGGCAAAGAGGAATATAAAGAACATGGGAGGCCCTACATAGTGAGCAGGGAGGGCAGATTCGGACGAGTGGTTAAAGGCGGAAAAGTTAAAGTAGGGGATAATGTAACAATCATCTGACTTTTGATGGTTGGCCGAGGTAAAGGGGCACTTGCTTATCTTTCTTAAAAGCAGTGCCCTATGAATGAAATTAGTAAAGTTTATTACGGCGAAAGTTGACCATGCGAGCGTCTTTTTTTCAGTCCTTCAAGAATGGCCATACTCTCTTCCATCTGGCTGGCGATTATATTATCAAGCAGGTCTAAAAGGAAAAATATTTCCCTGTTATTGACTTTGTAAATAACCTTAAGCCCGTCTTTGCGGGAAGAGATAATGCCGTTCTTTTTTAACTGCGCTAAATGCTGAGAAGTGTTTGACTGCTCTGAATCAACGAGCTCAATGATTTCGCATACGCAACGCTCGCCCTCACGCAGGGATTCCAGTATGTTTATACGGGTTGGGTGGGCCATCGCTTTCAAAATATCCGCTTTGTTTTGTGTAAGTTTTTCCTCTAGCATAGTAAGACTCCCCCGTCGCCTATTAGGCTGTTTAAATAATTAAATTTCATAATATCCTGTTTTAATTATATATTTGTTAATGAATATTGCAAGTGGATGAAGGATGTTTGGAAAATTCCTAAAAGCAATAAAAACGGGGCTGGATTAACCCAGTCCCGTTACTAATTTCATGACCCTCCTATTTTTGGCAACCGCAGCTTACATTTCCTGCCAGGATTTCTTTCCAGTCATCAATAACATCATGTGTCCAGCAGTCGTCCGCTCCTGCGGCTTCACGCATGGTAAGGGCTAAGATGTAGGTGAGTTCCTGCACGGTGGCGCCGGCTTCCAGAGCGCCCTTAAAATGTTTTAAAACACAAGGCTTGGAACGGCCCTTAATAGATAAGGCAAAGCAAATAAATTGGTAGGTTTTTTCATCAATAAACCTTTTTTCCTGATATAAAGCGTCGATTTCATCCAGCTTTTCGGCAAATTCCGGAAAAAATTCTGCCAGCATTCTCATGAAAAAACATCTCCTGAATGAATGATTTGGATCCTAATTTGTCCATGCCTCGGTAACGGTAGGCTGCCTAATAAATGCTAGTATGTATATATACACCTCCAATGCGTAGTTCTTAATCCCTCTTAAATTAATAAAGCTTAATAAATAAGATTATCTTTTACTTATATAATAATATTAAATAAGCAATTAATTATTGTCAACTGATTTAATAGGTTCTGATTTTCCCATGTTGGTGTTTTGTACTCGCCTGGAGCATGCTGCATGGATACAACCGCTAGGCCTGGATATAATAATCTTTATCATAAGCGGCTGGAAGGGTGTAGCATGATCAATACGAAAAAGCTTCTCGAGTTTATCTCTTATAAAGAGAACCCTGATCGGGAAGGTTTTATTCTCAAAGAGACTGCGGATGATCAAAATAAGCAGCCCCAGAATGACAATCAGCCGGCTCAGGATGAAAAGCCGTCCGCCAGGAGGGCCATTAAGAAGACCTCCCGGTCAGGGGGGAGCCAGCCAGAGGAAGACCAAATGGAAGGGGAGCCTGACGCGATACGGGCTTCCTTAAGCCAAAATAAAAAAATTATCAGCAAGCTGTATGGATTGCCTGAAAATAAGGATTTTGTGATCAGGGAGTTTGCAATTGGCACGGATTCGGACACCAACTGCTTCGCTGTTTTTATCGACGGCCTGACCGACAAGGCGATCCAGGATCTGCTTTTTCAGGCTTTGATGCTTTTTGTCGAAAAGCCGCTCCCGAAGGATAAGGGCGGGCTGGTATATCTTGTTAGAGAGCACCTGCTGCCAGGAAACCAGGTTGCGGTAAAAAATCTTTTCAGCGATGTCCTCACGGCGGTCAACATGGGGGACACGGCCATTTTTCTGGAAGGTTCCACTAAAGCGCTGCTGATCGAAACCAAGGGCTGGGAACACCGCGGCGTGGAAAGACCACAAAGTGAGCAGGTAGTGCGCGGGCCGCAGGAAGCCTTTACTGAAACCCTGCGTACAAACACGGCTCTGCTCAGAAAAACTATCAGGAACGAGCAGCTCACCACCGAAATGTTGATACTGGGGGACCGCACCAAAACAATTGTGGCGATAATGTACCTGCGCGACCTGGCCAACCCTGACCTGGTGGCGGAAGTAAAGCGGCGGCTGGATAGTATCAAGACCGACTACATTGCTGAGAGCGGCATCCTTTCAGAACTTATCGAAGATCACCCCTATAATTTGAACCCAACCATCCTTACCACGGAACGGCCCGATCGGGTGGCATCCAAGATTGTCGAAGGCAGGGTGGCCATCATCGTAGACGGCAGCCCCTTTGTCCTGGTGGTGCCCACCACATTGTATGAGCAGCTCCATACCGGTGAGGAATCCTATATCCGCTGGCAGTACGGCACCTACCTGCGCTATCTCCGGGCGCTGGCCTTCCTGGTTTCATTTTTAGCGCCGGGGATCTACCTGGCCATCGTTTTGTTTCACCATGAGATGATCCCGACGGAACTCTTACTGGCCATCGCCGGGAACCGGGAGAAGGTACCCTTTCCCTCATTGGTAGAGGTCTTACTAATGGGGATCTCCTTTGAGCTGATTCGTGAGGCAGGAATCCGCCTGCCCGGAGTAATAGGCGGCACTATCGGGATCGTGGGAGCTCTCATTCTGGGACAGGCCGCGGTGCAGGCTAACATCGTCAGCCCGTTCCTGGTTATCCTGGTTGCCATCACCGGGCTGGCCTCCTTCGCCATCCCCGACTATTCCCTGTCCTTTGCCATGAGAATCTACAGTTTTATGTATATCATCCTGGGAGTATCACTGGGCTTTTTCGGGATCGCTATCGGTATTTTCAGCCAGATGGTGCTGACTGCCAACCTCAAGTCTTTCGGTGTTCCCTATCTGGCTCCTGTTGGCCCCCGCACCGTCGGCGGTGTCGATGTAGTGTACCGGATGCCGCTGTTCTCTCACGAGAAGCGGCCGGACTATATCAACCCGCAGGATATAACCCGACAGCCGCAGGTCTCCAGGGGATGGATTAAGGACGAGGATGGTGGAAAAAATGGTTAAATCGGGGTCCTTCGGCCCGGCTGAGGCAATCATCCTCCTGGCTATATCCAATATCGCCCGGATTTTTCTGCCCTTCCCCAGGCTATTGACCGAAATCGGCGCTTCGGCCGCCTGGATGACGCCTCTGGGCGGGCTGGTGGCAGCTCTGGTTGGTTTTTATGTGATGTATCTTGTACTCAGGAAAAACCCGGGCCAGAGCATCATCGAAATCACAGAGCAGGCTTTCGGCCCGGTTGCAGGAGTATTGCTCAACCTCGTCACGGTGGGTTTTTTCATAGCCGTGGGCGCCTTATTTGCCAGGGAATTTTCAGAGGCGCTAATTATTGCCGCCCTGCCCAGCGTGCCCATCAGCATAATTAGTATCGCCTACCTTGGCATGGGAGTGCTGGGCGCGTACCTGGGGCTTGAGGCTTTAGCCCGTACCGCCCGCCTGTCCTATCCTTATATTTTTGGCGGTATCCTGCTCCTGCTGCTGGCTTTAATTCCACAGTGGGATACCGGTGGCCTGTTCCCCTTCTTCGGACACGGTCCGCTCAAGGTTTTTGGCTTAGGCACGTTCAGCACCGCCGGTGTAACTGAAATTATTTTTGCAGCAGTAATTATCCAGTCCTTGGGGGGGGTTGAGCGATTCCGGTTGATTGGCTACCGCTCCATGTTGTTAGGCTTCGCTTCATTGATAATTATCCTGCTGGTGGTAAACCTGACTTTTCACTGGGCCACCATGGCGGAAAACACCTTGCCTTTTTACAGGCTGGCGCGCAATATCTATATCGGACGTTTTCTCCAAAGAGTTGAGTCGGTATTCGTGATCATCTGGAGTGTTGTGGCTTTCATTAAAATCGCGGTTACCCTTTACGGAGGCGCGGTTGCCTTGACACAGACACTGAAACTGCCCGACTACCGTCCGCTGCTCTGGCCTCTGATTATAATCATGTTTATACTGAGCATTTTGCCGCCCGATCTTCCGACTGTGGTCAAACTGGACGCTGACTGGCTGAGGCCTTACGCTCTTGTCCCCAATTACCTGGTGCCGTTAATGATCCTGGCGGCGCTCCGCCTGAGAAGGAGGGGTCCTCGTGAGGAAGGCTAGGGTTTGTGCTTTTATGCTCCTTGCCCTGGGCCTGCTGGTTCTTTCGGGCTGCTGGGGCAGCCGGGAAACCGACGAAGTGGCTTATGTGCTGGCTATGGGATTTGACAAAGGGGAAAAGGAAAACCTGGTTGTCACAGTCATGATTGCCAACCCCAAGGTTATCGCAGGGATTTCAGGCGGGGGTGGCGGCGGTGGCGGGGGTGGTGGCGGGGG
>NZ_QFGA01000005.1 GCF_004369205.1 Pelotomaculum schinkii
GTTGGAAGCAGGGGGAGTTGGAAGCAGGGGGAGTTGGAAGCAGGGGGAGTTGGAAGCAGGGGGAGTTGGAAGCAGGGGGAGTTGGAAGCAGGGGGAGTTGGAAGCAGGGGGACGGTTCTTTTGCTTCCTTTTTATTTAGGAAGCAAAAGAACCGTCCCCCTGCTTCCCCGTCCCCCTGCTTCCCTCAGAAGACACGTTTTGACGTTCCACCAAAATCACCTCCCGGTTATTATGCCTGGTTGTTAATAGGGGCATACTACGGCCAGGAGGTGTTTATATGGAAATGAGAATTGAGAAAGTAAGAAAGAATAACGAAGGCGACATCACCGATGTAATGATGAACGGCAACATTTACAGTATCGACCAGGCCATTATGCTGGCCCAGGACGGACTTATCGAAGGGGTGAACGTAGCCAGGGCAAGGAGCGGCCGGGAATACCTTAGGAGCAACCCTGATGAAACCGCAGAGAACAATCTGGACAACCTGCCGCAGTTTTAAACATTCGTTACTTCTGTAAGAGTACCTGAACAGGGAGGTTTCTCCAAGTTGGTTTTGTGCGGACGCAATTGAAACCGCACCCGGCGTACCAGCGCCGAACTTGTTGGCGCCGATGCTCTAATTTGTACGGAGCAATTTAAGGGACTTCCGCAGACACCGTTGCTGCATTTCTGTGGGGTCAATGTGCGAATGAATTCGCACCTGCATTTTGGGGACGCATGAACTACGAGCCGGGGGGCATAAACCCACCGGCTCGAAAGATTCATAATTGCCTCGTAATTACATAAGTTCCAAGCAATTCCTAGCCTTATCCAGCCTTAAAAGGAAGCAAAAGAACCGTCCCCTTGCTTCCTTTTAGGACTTCTCCACGGGTTTAACCTTGGCTTTTTCCTTTAAATCAAGGCCACCGTCCCTGACAATCATTTCTCCGGACTCCAGGCCGCCGGTAATTTCTATGTTCTCCTGGTCGCTCAGCCCGGTTTGCACGGTGCGGCGCTGCACCTGGCCCTGCGTCACCACCATCACTTCCTTATGGCCGTCTCCCGTGGTACGTACCGCTTCCCGGGGCAGCACCAGTACATCCTCGCGGGTCAGGGTTTCGATGGCCACCCTTACCTCATAACCAGGCTTTAAAACATCCGGGTCGGGCAGGGTAATGATTACCGGCACGCGTCGCTGAATAACACCCAGGGCGGACTCCTTTTCCTCCGCACTGGGATAGATTTTCTTTACTTCGCCGGCAAGCTTTTTCCCACCCAGTACCGGCGCGGTTATTGATACTTTTTGGCCCACTCGCACCTCGCCCAGGTCGTCACTGAGAATGTCGGCCTTCACCTCCAGTTGGCCTGCGGCAGCCAGCACGGCCAGCAGCGCGCCTGAACTGACCACCTCTTCCTGCTTGACCGGGAGATTAAGCACCATGCCGTCGGTGGGGCTTTTCACCACCAACTGGCCTTCCTTGGCGGACAGCTGACTCAACGTCTGCCTGAGCCCGGCCTCCTGGGCCAAAGCGCTGTCCAGTTTGCTGCTTTGCTCATTTAAATTCTGGCGGCAGGTTTCCACCAACAGTACAGCCTTGTCATAATCGGCGCGGGATACGGCGCCGCCCTTGAACAGCTCCTGAACCCGGTCCAAGTTATCACTGGCGTCTTTCAGTTCAAGGTTTAGCCTCTCCACAGCCGCCCGCGCCCCGGCTGCCGTGCTTCCGGCCTGCGCTATCTGTGACTGCGTATCGCTGATCTGCAGGGAAAGGTCCAGGTTTTCCAGCACCACCAGAGTCTCCCCCTGTTTTACCGGCTGGCCGGCCTCTGCCACCACCTGCGTTACCCTGGCAGTCTGCGTAGCGTGGATGTTGAAGTCTGAAGCAGGCTGCACGTAGCCGCTGTCAGTCACGGTACGGTTGACGCTGCCGGTCTGGACCTTAACCGCTGCTACTTCTTGCCCTCCCCGCATCAACAACTGAGCTGCAACCGTAAGCACGGCCAGAGCAATACCGCCCCACACATAAATCCTTCTTTTCCGCTTCATTCTGAATCCTCACCGCCTAATCTGTGTTCTTTAAAACTTCCACCATGTCAATCTGTTTGACTCCGCGTACCGCCAGGAAATGGGCAACCATAATAAAACAGACACCGCCCAGAGCGGAAAAAAGGTAGGTCTGAGGATAGATGATCACCGGTATGGTGTAAAGGTCGGTGCTGGCGGCCTTAACGTACCACTTGCTCAGATAAAGCCCGAAAGGCAAACCCAGGGCTACTCCCAGGAGCGACTGCAGGATATTCTCTTTCAACAGCAAACCGGATATCTCTTGCGTGGTAAAACCTAACACCCTGAGCGTGGCGAGTTCTCTTCTGCGCTCGGCAAAGCTGATTACCGAAGAGTTGTAGACAATGGCAAAACCCAACAACACAGCGAAAACAATCATTATGGTAAGGGAATAAACCATGCTGTCCATATTCTGGTTTAAATTGGCAAGCTCCTTACGGAGACTGGAAATCGATGAAACACCGGTCATATCTCCCAATTGTTGCTCCACCATGGCCGTCTTGCCGGGGTCTACCTTCAACATGGCCCCGGAAACCACCCCGCTTTCTTGCAGGATGCGGTTGGCCTGCTCCAAAGAAATGTACGAACCGCTGCCTACCAGCTGGCGGTTAATCCCTGTAATTTTAACTTCGGCTCGCCTGACAGGCCCCAACCCCAGAAGCGTTTCCAATTCGACCCGGTCACCGGGCCGTGCGCCCAGCTTGTCCGCCGTACTGCGGCTGATCAGGATACCTTCTTCCGGGTATGGCAGTGGTTTACCAGTGTCGTCGACCAGCTTTTTCAAGGTCAACGCCTGCGGTACTCCCACCAGGAGGTCGTCTTCCGAGCGGCCGTTGACATATAACTTCACCGGTATTTCCAAAACCGGTTCTGTCTTGATGACTCCATCCAGACGGGACAGGTTCAGCAGCTCATGATCCTTGACCGGCCCATCGAAACGGACCAGCAAGTCATAGCGTTGTTCCTCGTAAAAGTGTTTCTTAACCATATAATCAATTGCATCATTAAAGAACAATGACATCACCAGCAGGCCAACCGCGAAAACAACCCCCACCATTGTCACTGCAAAGCGCCCCCGCTTGCGGTTGATCGTCCTAAGGCTCATTTTCCAGGCCGGGTCAAGCCTGCGCCACAAGCAGTTCCACTGCTCGAACACGACCCGGCCGGTCCCCGCAGGGGGCTCCGGGCGCATGGACTCAGCCGGCCTGATCACCACCACCCCGCGGGATGCGGTAAGGCCGGCTATAAGGCTCACTCCCAAAGAGAGAAACAGGCCCGATAAGATAGCAGTCAGGTTCACCCCGCCGATGGATTGCGGCAGGTTGAAGTAAAGCGCGTAAGCCTGCGACATCACCGTGGCCAGCCCGAGACCCAACAGGCTGCCCAATAGCGCTCCCAAAAGGGCTACCGCCAGGGCGTAGCCGGTATAGTGCAGCATAATCTGCCCGCTGCCGTACCCCAGGGCCTTCATCACCCCGATCTGCTGGCGTTGCGCCTTAACCATCCGGCCCAGCATGACAAACTGGATCAGGGCGGCGACACCCAGAAAGATAACCGGCATAAAGCTGGCCAGGGTGCGCAGCCCGTTAAGCTCCCCCTGCAGAATGGCGTGGCTGAGCTGGTCCTCACGGGGGTAGTCCGCCAGGTTGCCGTAAGGCTCAAGCAAGGTCTTTACCTGCTCCGCCACATGTTTGCCGTCTGCCCCCGGCGCAAGTGTTATGACCACCTGGTTGATTTCACCGTTCAAGTTAAGAATCTGTTCGGCCTGGTTCTGCGGCATCATGATGATCCCGAACGTTTTCGGATCAGGCATCATGGTGGCCGCGTCTTTCATGGTGACAATCGTCTCGGGGCTTATTGCCGTCCCCACCACGGTCAGAAATACCTGCTTTCCTTCGGCCACAATGCTCACCGTATCGTTAAAGGAGAGCCGGTTGGCGTTAAAGTACTGGGGATCAACCAGGGCTTCGATGCCGCCGCTCTCAGGGTATTGATCAAACAGGCGGCCCGTCTGTACCTGCAGGCGGTTGACCTCCGTATCCATGGGCAAGGGGTAGCTAATCAGGCGGGCGGTGGCCCTCTGGTGGTCCTCCTTCAGGATCGGCACATCTTTTTGAATACGACCGGTGGCCTTCATAACCCCGGGAATAGATTCGACTTGCCTGGTAACCTCCTGGGGCGCCCTGACCACCTGGAAAAAATAGTCCGCAAAATTGTTTTCCTGATAAAAAAGGCTCTGTGAGCGGTTAAGGTTATAGTAGGCGGTGGACATGCCGATATAAACAGCGATGCCTATGGTTACCACCGCCACAACGGCCAGGAACTGCCCCCTGGTGCTGCGGATGGTACGCCACAGTTTCCTGCTCAGTACACCCATTACCAGTCAATCCTTTCGGGTGACAGCGGTGACGTGTTCTCGATAATTTCCGAAATCCTGCCGCTGCTCATACGCACGATCCGTTGCGCCATAGCGCTGATCGGGGTGTTGTGGGTGACGATGACCACGGTGCTGCCCTGCTCCCGGTTGACCTTTTGCAACAGGCTGAGCATTAATTTGCCCGTCAAGTGATCCAGCGCCCCGGTCGGTTCGTCGCATAAAAGCAGGCGGGGCTTCTTGACAGCGGCGCGGGCGATGGCCACCCGCTGCTGTTCGCCGCCGCTCAACTGAGATGGAAAGTGATCAATCCTGGTCGCCAGGCCCACCTCCTTTAACATCTCAGTTACCGAAAGCGGGCCTTCGACCAGTCCGGCCGCCAGTTCAACGTTTTCCCCGGCGGTCAGATCCGGGATCAGGTTGTAAAATTGAAAGACAAAGCCCACTTCCTGTCGTCTATAAGCCGTCAACTGGCCCTCCGCGGCGCGGCTCAAGTTTTCACCGTCAAAGAACACTTCACCGGTTGAAGGCAGGTCCATGCCGCCCATAATATTAAGTAAAGTGCTCTTGCCGGAACCGCTGGGACCAAGAATAACCAGCAGCTCACCCTCATAGATGTCCAGAGAAGTCTCTTTTAAGGCATCAACGGTGACTTCGCCCATTAAGTAGGTCCTGGTAATCCCTTTCAGCTTCATCAGCACTTTATTACTCATGCCGTATTTCCTTTGCGGTGTTTTTAATAATTTGGCCCTTTTTCCATCGCCCGTACTGTTCCTCAAAATCTCCCAGATACCACCGTAAAAAATCCAGGTAGTCTTTCATCGCCGAAAGGTTCTCCAGGGCCGGACGGTTACTTTTGTCTATCAGACTGAAGCCCTGCCCGACCAGTGTTTCCCACTCAGACAAGGTGTTAATTTTATCGGTCATTGCATTTATCCATGAGATTGTCCTGAGCCGGTAGAGGTCTTTCCGCTCGCCCGGCATGCTCACCTTCTCAAATAAACGCAAGGCCAGCCCCTGCCGTACGGTCAGGGAGGCTGTAGCCTTGCTGAAGAAGAGATCTGCGGCAATCTCATCCAGAGTTTTGGGCCGTTGGGCCAGAAGCAAACAGCCGAAAACCCGTCCCAGAGTTTTGGAGACTCCCGAGCGTTCAAAAATTAAGCCCATATTCTCTATGAAGCGTGATTTCTCTGATTCGATTGTATCCATATTTTATCACTCACCCCAGTCAGTTAGATTATATAGTCTTAATTGTTTAATTTCAATTAAACAATTAAGACGTTGTCCAATTATACAGAAAAAAAATTGCTTTAAAGGAAAAAAGCCGCCCTATCGGGCGGTTCTTCCTTTTTTAGAAGATGTCTTCTAAACTGTATGCCACGGCTCTTTGGGACGCATTTCTCCTCGCATTTTTCACAGGCAAACCTGGGAGGTACAGTCAGCTCCCCCGAACCAAAATGTCAAAATACTTAACTACCTCTTCCGGAATTTCCTCTTCCACATCACACTGCAAACAGCGATATAATTGACAGCTTAAATGCTTTGTTTGCATGAACTCGCACGGCAGAGACAACTGCAAGGGACCAGGAGGCTATTTGCAATAATTTACACTATATGCGGCTGGTTTGGGTGTTGAAAATGCTTCACCGGCGGAATAGCCCACCAGAACACCGCAAACAGGAGAGAACCCTTCGGGAATACCTATTTTCCCACTAAGTTCACTCTTGCCATCAAGACCAAGCAAAGGAGAAATCACATAACACGAACCAAGCGCAAGGGCTGTTGCGGCAATTGTGATATTGGCCGCCGCACATGAGGCGGTGGCTGTATTGTATGGAGCATCCTTAGGAGCTGTTAACAAGAACAACACAGGGGCGCCATATAGCGGCTGATATCCTTCGAGAGCAGCGCGACTCATCAAAAATTCGACGCCGGAGTTCTTCATGGCAATCAATGTCGCATCATTTAATTCTTTCAGTACATCTGTATTTTCGACTACAGAAATATGGAGCGTACCTGCCTTTGGAGCATTATTTGCTGCCGCGATAAGCTGCTCAATCTTGTCGGCTTCTACAGGTTTTGGCTGATAGCTTCGCGTGCTTTTTCTCAATTCAATTGCTTTTAATGCATCCATGAAAAACCACCTTTACTTTTTATTGGAGTGTACATATAATTCTACGGATAATGGAAGATGCAGATCGTTTGGGAATTGTCTCACCCTGATGATTATACGTTACTGTAAACCAATTTATATTTTTCGTAAAATGTTATGGCGCCCGATAGCGTGAAGTATTAGCGTGTCGCTGTTTTGCTCAAAAACAACCCTAATATCTTTGTTGACATAAGCCTCCCAAAACCCTGTACCCTTGATCCGGTGAATCTTAAGTGAATTATGTTTTGGATTGACAGCCATAAAACGTAGAGTTTTCCTGGTCTGCTTTCGTTCGGCAGCTGATAGCTTCCGAAAGTCATTATTAAAAGGGTCAGTTAGAATTATCGTCGGCATTCTTTTCTTCCCCAAGGTACTCTAATAATTCGTCGGCATTGGAAAATGTTTTATATCGGCCTTCTTTTAAGGCGTCAGCGCTTTGCTTCATTTTTTCCTGCCAAGCAACAGACCAAAAATACTCTTGGCTTTTATCGTGCCATGCAACGGGTTTGATAAAAATTCCCCCATCCCGTTCCTCTAAGGCGATATAATCCCCTTCCTGTATATTTAGTTTTTTAGCAATCTGAGACAGACTGATAAGCATACGTTTTTGTACCTGCTGTATGACCTCTGGCATCTGCAACGCCTCCTTAACTGATTAGCTGCAAATACAGTTTATCTGCATTTTAAGGTGTTGTCAATTAAAACCTGATCGCCCGAAACTGGCCTTTTATTCAACACTTTTTCAATGACCCGATCTGTCTGGCTTGGTGTGGCATCAGTTACCTACCGCAAAAAGAAGTATGCCACAATAAAAACGTCACATTGTATCTCCGTGGACCGGCCTATTTCACTAAGACCGACCATATTACTTTTCTTCCGAATCCCCATTTCGCATTTTATTAATGCCTAGCATTATTTTATCAAAGCTCATATCGTTCAGCCAATTATTTCTATCTTTTGTATAATCACCCGTCCCTATGTCATACTGCTGGATAAATCTAGCCATTCCCGCTGGACCAAGCGGTTTTACCAGGGCCGCTATACCAGCTTTTCGAAGCTGACTAGGACTCATCGTTTGAATCTGCAATTTGTATCACCTCTAAAAACCATATTACTGGATTTTCAACTCTTACTCTCAGTTTGTTTTTATTCCTTTTTGCTTTACTTAGGAATTTGTCATCAGTCGTTAAGAGCACTTCGGCAACCACACTTTCAGCACTGGCAAGATGCAAAGCGTAAAATGGCTTAAATCCTATGCTCACAAGGTAATCGGCTCTTTTTTTTTACTCCTTATTTAGAGATTATGGACAGGATTACCTGCTATAACTCTATTATAAGGAGTTTTTCTTGAATTACCATGATATTTATGGTAATTCACCTATATTGGCTAAATTTAGATTGACGGATTAGAAATCTGTTAATGCAACGCTAGTGATATTTGATAGAGTAAAAAATATTACTATAGGGAAAATAAGTTTTTTTAATTAATAATAATTATAAGGTAAATATAGGAGGATGTAACTGTGGATTTAAAAGGTGAACAAAATAAACAAGATAAACGGCAGATAGAAGAATATAAAAAACATCCAATGATTAATTTTGCAGATTCAATAAACCGTTCAATGATTGGAGATTTAGGGGCGTTATCAAAAGGTGGTTGCCTTACAAAGGTTATCATTACAGTTATAATTATTGGAGTATTATTTATTCTCTCACGATGCTCTTAATTAATTAGAATAAGTAGGGCTGGGTCGGGAATTAAATAAATACTGATGTGCTCTATTTTCGTATAATGTCGAGGCGTGTTGAAATGTTTTTCATAGATAGTGTCTCAATTCAGGAAAAGTAGTTGAGTATGATTTAAGGATGGTGGTGAACTTGAAAGGTTACAAAAAAGGATTTATCGCTGGAGCGTTATTGTTATTTACTTTCGTGATAATATTCAGTACCCAAGTTTATGCTTCTCAAAGTATCGAGAATACCGCAAAACAAGTGGTGGTTGATTTCTTTAATAAATAAAAAATAATGATATAGATGCTGCAATAAATAGTTCTATTGATACTTTTTGGGAAAATGAGACTGAGCGCCGCGGACAGTTTGTAAAAACACAAAAAGAATTTAAAGATTTCAAAATAGAATCTGTTAGAAAAGTTGATGCAAATAAAGTATATGTAATTGCCACAATAAGTATGACTAATGCATATGATACCACAATTCAATATCCAGTGGTTAAAGAAGGGGAAAAATGGATAATAGATATCTCAAATTCCACTGTAATACCACTTGATTTACTAGAAAAAACAACACGGTTAAAGTGAAAATAGCCTAAAGGCCACACATTGGCTCGGGATACTGCTGAAATAAAAAATGATGAAAAGATGTGCTAAATTGTTAGCTAAAGTTTTGGCGATTTTGGAGCAATAACAAATGTTTTTTCCATAGACAATAATACCAATAAAAGTATAGAGGGAAAGACTTTTAACACCATCTCCAACAATTGGGACTTTGTAAAGCGATTAGAAACTTTTTTGCTTACTCAAAATCTTGCCTCAAATTAATATAGAGCGCTTGGTAAAATACGTTTAAATACTGGTTGTGAGCAGAGCCTGTTGCCGCTCAGATTTCCTGTCAGAATCTTCTCCCCAGATACTCATATCAACGCTCCCTCCGCACTTCCGTCCATGACAGGCTTGACAGTATTGAATTTGATACCCTCCTGCCTCGTCGCCGGAGTTGACGGGTTGGAAAAACCGGCTACGTAAATTTTCCGCTTCATTGCAGCCGGATAGACCGAATAATAATAAATATCCGCCTCCCGCTAACCCCGTTCCGCCCCCGTGTTAATTTCCCCCCGCGCCAGTGAGGCATAGATGCCGAACAAGCACGTGACGGCAAATACCATGAAAGAAACTTTCACGCTGGCAACGATCTGATCGGCGTAAGCCGGGCTCAGCCCGGCTGTACCTACATAGAGGTCAATGAACAGGGTGGCCACGGCCATACTCACGGCCTGCCCGACGAGCCGCATGGTGCCCAGGGTGGAGGAGGCCACACCGTAAAACCTTTTTTCAACCGAACCCATAATGGCATTGCTGTTCGGGGAGGAAAACAGGGCAAAGCCTGTTCCGAGTAAGGCCAGGTTGAGGATAATCAGCCAAACCGGCGTGCTCCTGCTGATGAAGACAAGGATGAACAGCCCCAGGGTGGTCAGGCCCATGCCCCAGGAAGCTACCACCCGTGGTTCGACCCGGTCCGAAAGCCTGCCGGTAAACGGCGAGAGCAGAGCCATGATGACAGGCTGCGCCAGCAGGATCAGCCCGGCTGTCTGAGAGTTAATCCCCATTACCACCTGTAGATGCAGGGATAGCAGGAAACCCACCGCAAAGGTGGCGCTGTAGTTGATCAGGGCCGCCAGGTTGGAAAAGGCAAAGCCCACATTTTTGAAAAGTTTCATATTTAAAATAGGGTGCTGCGCTCTGATCTCGTGGCGTACAAAAAGGACCATCAAAACCAGTCCCAGGACCAGGATATACTTGGCCCAGACGGACGTGGCTATGGTGGAGAAACCGTATAGTACGGCAACCAGCCCGACTATGTAGAGGACCGTACCGGTCGAGTCAAAACGTTCCCCTGCCGCGCCCAGCCACTCGCCCTTAAGTTTGGTCAAGGTAACCACAAAAGCGGCCGCTCCCAGCAAAACAATAAAATAATAGATAGACCGCCACCCCATCTGGTGGTTTAATACCCCGCCCAGAACAGGACCTAATGAAAGGCCCGTATAGACCGCAGCCAGGTTGTAACCAAGCGCCTTGCCCCTCTCCTGCGGCGGAAAAACTGAAGTGAGGATGGCCATGCTGGTCCCGAAAATCATCGCTCCTCCGCTCCCCTGCAGCAACCTGAACACTATCAGCGACTCAATCGACCAGGCGGCAGCGGACAACAGGGAGCCCAGGGTAAAAACGGCCAGACCGGTAACAAATACTTTTTTTCTTCCCACCATATCCGCCAATCGCCCGAAGGGCAACAGCAGGGCGGCCGTGATCAGCAGGTAGCTGCTGACCGTCCAGCTGAGCAGAGTGGCGCCGGCGTCAAATTCCAGGCCAATGTTGGGAATGGCTAGGTTGACGGCGCTGCCCATAAATGGAGTTAAAAAGGAAGCCATTATGGCTGAAATTAATGTGTGTTTACGAAGTGACGTGTTTTCATCCATGGTGGTCCTCCTGTTGCTACTTGTTTTTTTATTTGCTGAAGTTTGTTCATTTAGCAGGGTAAATTACAGTGCTATTATTCATCACGTCAAAAGCGCTGGTAAAACGGCCCTAGTTATACCCATATTATCAAAAATGAAAAATATATTATCTTAATTTTGACAGTTGCTGTCATAATCCTGCAAAGCTGCCAGGCACAGCAGAACAAATCCTTCTTATCGGGCGCACAAGAACAAATTCGCCCTATCGGGCGACTTAATTAAACCGGGGATAGATTAGCTATGGGCTATCTCTATCCTCGGTTTCACCCGTATAAAACATATCCCTCCCGCACTGTGGACAATCAACGGTAGGCATTACTCCAGGCTTTTCATCCCAAGCAAATTCATCAATTATCCACGCAGGGATCCATTCGCTAAACCCACAACTCTGACAACGATACCTGTGATGTTCCCTGTCCTCTGGGCCGTCCTGAAATGGAATTACATCTTCGTCCCATATTTCGTCTGTTTTGCCCGCCATCCTCCACAACACACTCCTTCTTCATATCAGCAATGGCATCATAAATGTAGCCATAACGGGGATGCCAAATCACCCAGAGTTCCATCTCACATTTGCAACTTGGACACTTAAGGGGATTCTTACCAAAACTTTGTATCAATCGTTCTTTCCACGTCTGTTTTTTTGCCGCGGCCGGCTTCAGCTTACTTTTTATTCTCGTTTTCAGGTATTTATAAAGCCCTACTATTTTTTGAGCCAATTTGTTAAGATCACGACGGTAAATGCCATATCGCCTGACCATCTTGAAATGCTTTTTAGGTATATGCATAATCAGTTTCCCAATAAATTCGAGAGCATGCAGCTCTTCCTCTTTCCTTTGTTCATCCCTATGATCAATATACCAAAACTTTACCTTCTCACCATCATAGCCAATTATTCTAGACTCTGCTATTGCTGGCCGGGCTAAATACCGGCCTATATATTCCGCCGCTCCCTTGGCATCTCTCATCCTATTTTTAGCATGTACGTAAAAACCTTTTGGATATCTACGGTATAATTCATTTATTAGCTTCTTTATCCCCGGCTCACGTCCAAATCTCTTTTGAATAATTCCCAGCATTACTTTCTGCCAGCTTTTCCTTAAGTAATTGTAAGGAATATACCCCACGTCTTTCCAATTCTTAAACTTATCTATTGCACCTTCCGTTACCAAGGCATGAACGTGAGGATTAAAACCTAAATTACGTCCAAAGGTATGAATTGTTGTAATTATACCAACTTCATAACCCATTTTTTTGGACTTGTTCCTGTACCAGTATTGAATTACCTCTGCAACTCCGTCGCTCAGATCTTTTAGCAGTTCTCTATGCCAATAAAACTTACCCCTTAATTCTTGGGGAATAGAAAACACCGTGTGGCGATGCCCTACATCTATAATCCTTTCAACCTGTTTGTTTACCCAATTATCTATATAAATCTTACCGCATCGATTACAAAACCGGCTCTTACATGAAAATCCTACAACCCTTTGATGCTTGCCACATTCCGGGCAAATATACTTAGCATAGCCGTACCGTGGGTCACCACACTTTAACATCTTTTCAACAGATTCTATGACACTCTCAACTAGATCTTTGGGAATCTTTTGCAAATTAGTTTTTTTAAATTCTTCCCAGTGGTCAGCAAAGATCTGCTTGATTTTAATTGTCTCTATCTGCTCTCTACCATTTGCTTCCATACCATAATTCTACACTTATCCACAAACTTCGAAAAGCATAATTTCCTATACAAGAACAAATTCGCCCTATCGGGCGACTTAATTAAACTGGGGATAGATTAGCTATGGGCTATCTCTATCCTCGGTTTCACCCGTATAAAACATATCCCTCCCGCACTGTGGACAATCAACGGTAGGCATTACTCCAGGCTTTTCATCCCAAGCAAATTCATCAATTATCCACGCAGGGATCCATTCGCTAAACCCACAACTCTGACAACGATACCTGTGATGTTCCCTGTCCTCTGGGCCGTCCTGAAATGGAATTACATCTTCGTCCCATATTTCGTCTGTTTTGCCCGCCATCCTCCACAACACACTCCTTCTTCATATCAACAATGGCATCATAAATGTAACCATAACGGGGATGCCAAATCACCCAAAGTTCCATCTCACATTTGCAACTTGGACACTTAAGGGGATTCTTACCAAAACTTTGTATCAATCGTTCTTTCCACGTCTGTTTTTTTGCCGCGGCCGGCTTCAGCTTACTTTTTATTCTCGTTTTCAGGTATTTATAAAGCCCTACTATTTTTTGAGCCAATTTGTTAAGATCACGACGGTAAATGCCATATCGCCTGACCATCTTGAAATGCTTTTTAGGTATATGCATAATCAGTTTCCCAATAAATTCGAGAGCATGCAGCTCTTCCTCTTTCCTTTGTTCATCCCTATGATCAATATACCAAAACTTTACCTTCTCACCATCATAGCCAATTATTCTAGACTCTGCTATTGCTGGCCGGGCTAAATACCGGCCTATATATTCCGCCGCTCCCTTGGCATCTCTCATCCTATTTTTAGCATGTACGTAAAAACCTTTTGGATATCTACGGTATAATTCATTTATTAGCTTCTTTATCCCCGGCTCACGTCCAAATCTCTTTTGAATAATTCCCAGCATTACTTTCTGCCAGCTTTTCCTTAAGTAATTGTAAGGAATATACCCCACGTCTTTCCAATTCTTAAACTTATCTATTGCACCTTCCGTTACCAAGGCATGAACGTGAGGATTAAAACCTAAATTACGTCCAAAGGTATGAATTGTTGTAATTATACCAACTTCATAACCCATTTTTTTGGACTTGTTCCTGTACCAGTATTGAATTACCTCTGCAACTCCGTCGCTCAGATCTTTTAGCAGTTCTCTATGCCAATAAAACTTACCCCTTAATTCTTGGGGAATAGAAAACACCGTGTGGCGATGCCCTACATCTATAATCCTTTCAACCTGTTTGTTTACCCAATTATCTATATAAATCTTACCGCATCGATTACAAAACCGGCTCTTACATGAAAATCCTACAACCCTTTGATGCTTGCCACATTCCGGGCAAATATACTTAGCATAGCCGTACCGTGGGTCACCACACTTTAACATCTTTTCAACAGATTCTATGACACTCTCAACTAGATCTTTGGGAATCTTTTGCAAATTAGTTTTTTTAAGTTCTTCCCAGTGGTCAGCAAAGATCTGCTTGATTTTAATTGTCTCTATCTGCTCTCTACCATTTGCTTCCATATCATAATTCTACACTTATCCACAGACTTCGAAAAGCATAATTTCTTATACAAAAAAAAGGAGCGCTGCTCCTTAGGCTTGTATTTTCATTTCCGCTGGCTGATCGGTCAGGACGGAAAGTTACACTATCATCTTTTACAATTTGTGCCGACGCTATTACCTTTTGTTACTTCATCAATTGTGTATAATTTCACCTTAATTGCCTTCATCATATATCGATCAGTTTGATTTCATCCAATTTATACCACATCTATCTCTTTTATGAAAAACTCCTGGCCGGTATAAGGGACAAGGTTGATGCCGCCGCATTTCGGACAGGACAGATTATCAAAGCCTTTATGCGAATCGACCGGAAAAACTTCATTGCAGTCCCGGCAAATACAAGTAAGGGGAATCACATTGATCTTCACAGCAGCACCCTCGGCAACCGTACCTCGCGCCATAAACAGGAAGCATTTCTGCATCAGGTCTTCCACAATGTCGCGCATCTCTCCGATTTCCAACTTTACACCGACTACCTTGCTGACTTTGTTGGCTTCGGCATGCTTGATAACAAGCTGCAACACACTTTTGGTGACTGATAATTCATGCACTAGCCGCACCTTCGATAAGATAAAATGTAGACAACAGCTATCTTGAACATAATTTTAGAATCCATACCCGGACCAAGTGCAAATACTGAGGAAACACAATAGTCCGGGATAGATTCAAAAATCATTGTTCAATTCGGGCTGGTTTTTGCACGCTATTATGGCCGTTGCCCCATCCCGTTTAAACAGACCAATCAGATTTCGCCGCGTTCCTTACGGATGGCTTGCATTTTTTCATAAGCGTCGAATAAGGTATCCTGCAGGGCGAGGATCTCATCGTCGCTCTTCCTGACCAGGGCTCTGGCACCTTTCGGACAAGTGCGGACACACTGACCGCAGCCGACACAACGGTCAGCTTCGCTGACAGCCTTTCTCCCGTCATCAAGGGAGCAGCACTGGGTCGGGCACTTGGTAACGCAGGTGCCGCAGCCGTCGCATTTATTACGGTCCATATTGATTTTATAGTGGGAAACATGCGCGGTTGCGGCGCCGCCAAAGCTCTTGGTCATCTGGAGAAGGCCGCATCTGTCGACAGCGCAGCTGCACATGACTTCGCCTTCCTTGGAGTTTGCCACGTGCAGGCACAAGCCCATCTCGATGCTTTCCTTGATCATATCGATGGCTTCCTGCTTGGTCATCTCCCGGCCGATCCCAATGTCGATATAGAAACGAGCCATATCGTCAAAGGCCAGACAGACTTCTTTACGGGGATCGTCATAGCCTCCACCTGCGGCAGTTGAAATCCGGCACAGACACTTGGAAACGGCGAACAGCTTTTTGGACTCGATCAGATCCACCGCGTCGTCAAAAGGCAGTACTTCGCTGCCGGTGACCAGATTGGAATTGACCGGTATTGAACGGAAGAAGGGAATTTCGGTGCTTCCAAACCACTGCTTGCCCCAAATCTCCCCGGCATGTGCGCCATAATCGGCGAGCCAGTCGGCTTTGCCTTCTTGGATGTCTTTGTCGACATTGTCAACATTGAATTCAAGAAATCCGTGTGCTACTGGGACCACGCGGTAAGAATTTATCTCACCTTCACGGCGCCTTCTGAAAATGAGGCCTCTCATGCTCAGGTCTTCCAGGATCTTTTCCGCTTCGCCGGATTCTCTCCCGGAGAACTTCGCATACTCGTCGGCGGTGAAGAACTTATCGAGTTCCATTTCCAGCACGTAAGCCGCGTCCTCTGGAGTGAAGAATCTTTCCAGCAGGGCGAATTCCACACCGCTGTTGGTAGGGCCGTAACCGAACGCGAGTGAATTCATACGATCTCTCAATTTCACGTATATTTCCGCCGGTTCCTTTTTCAAAAAAAGCACCCTCTTTCTTGATGTTTTATATCAAAGCTCATTAGCGCTGCACAAGCTGAATCTATCCAAGTCCAGATTGACGGTTTTGGCATCAACCCAGTATCAGTTATTTATGGTGTATTACAACCAACATAATTTTCACAAATTTCTTGGTAGATTTTATTGTGGTCTATTTTTGTCTACCTTTCGACATTTGCATCGCTCATAACTCAGTTAACGAACAAAGGTTTCGAACGAATCATAAAGATAAGTGCGAAAAATCCTTTTGATTGTTAGGAGGCCGCGATAGCTCGTTATAACCTTGACCAATACTTAATGTATAAAAGATATTGTCTTTATTTTTGTTTCTTTTGGGCAACAGCAGACCGGAGCCAATCATACCATTCATCCATGCCAGTACCTTTACGTGCCGAAACTTCGAACGTCGTAGCACGACTATTTATTCTTTTTAAATATTTACGGCATTTTTCAATATCAAATTCCAAGATATCCACCAAATCGATTTTGTTCAGCAGGAAAATGTCCGAACTTATAAATATCCCCGGGTATTTGATCGGTTTATCCTCGCCCTCGGTCACACTCAAAACCAGCACCCTGTAATCTTCGCCCAGATCGTATTCGCTGGGACAGACGAGATTCCCAACGTTTTCAATAAACAAAATATCCAAAGCATCAAGGTCAAAACTCGGTAGAGCTCTTTGCACCATGCCGGCCTCCAAATGGCAGCCGCTCAAGGTGTTAATCTGATAGGCCGAAATACCGGTGTTTTTAATTCTTTCAGCGTCGTTCGCTGTTTCCTGATCACCTTCGATCACAGCCATCTTATACTCGGTAGACATAGCCAGCGCCGTCTTTTCAAGCAGCGTAGTCTTGCCTGAGCCCGGAGAACTGACGAGATTCAGGACAAGAATACCCCTTTCCTTAAACTCTTCACGCAAATGAAACGCAATATGATTATTTTTATCAAACGCGGTTTCCATCGTATGCAGTATTCTCACATCATGGTCATGCTCATCATGTTCAAAATTATCATGACCGCTGGCGCCGCATCCACACGTTGAGCACATGCTTAAGCCTCCACCCGTTACCAAACCCGTATTTCTTTAATGATTATTTCTTTCCCGGACAGCAGGTCCCATTCTTCACTGCCGCACGCAGGGCATTCAAACTCATTTTCCACAACATGGAATACTTGCCTGCATTTCAAACAAAGGCCATTGGCGGGGATCACTTCTATTTTCAGTTCCGCGTTTTCCAGCAGCGTCTCATATACCGCCGCCGGGAAGCAAGCCTCGACCAGTTCCGGTACGAGCGCGCTCAATTGACCCAACTGCAGGACAAGCCGCTTTACGCCATGAGCGTGTTCCTCTTTTGCTTTAGCATCGGCAATTTTAACGATTTCTATGACTACGCCCATCTCATGCATAATTTCACTGTAGCAGCGTAACTTTTACTCTTAAAGAAAAAGTCACGCGCTTCCTTTTTTTATTTCTATTACTTTGCCAGTTTGGCAGCGATCTTGCCGGCGCTTCCGGCGTAAACAACAGTTTGCTCAATCAGTTCCTGCCTGCTGACATGGTTCGACCTCGCGCTCCTTCGAACTTGTATTTGGTTGTACACAGTCCGCATCTATAGATTGGCCGATAAGCTTACACAGAAACCTCCTTTACATTTTAATAGCCTCTCGGCATTCGCCGAGGCAGATGGCACAAGGCTTTGCTTGAACCATCGTTATTGAATTCCTCCTACTTACCATAGAGGAATTTTTTTTAAATCCGCATCCAATTGGGAATTCGGATCTAAAATATTGTTGTGAAATTTGTCGGAAACACTTGACATTTCCAGAATAACCCCAAAATCGGTTAGGAGGAATATTTTTCCTTACTAATTGCGATTGGGATGTTTATTTTGAAACCTGTCATTAAACTGATGTGGTACATACGCATTTACGGCATCATGATGTGTCAGCACATGGATGCCTGGTATGCCCACCAGCAAGAAGATCTGAAAAACTTAAAACAACTTATTTCCCAAACGGCTGCTTAAGGCTATTTTTAATAGAGGCCGTTAGGCTTCTTTGCCATGCCCATTTTTAGGAATGTCGTGAAAAGGACAGTCTTTTTAGCCTGGCATGCCAGAATTTCCAGTTGCTTTATTCCAGATTTAATGATTCCTCCCATCTAATGCCAAGAGCCTATTTTATAAAGATTATACACAGATACAAAAAAGATGAACATGTACAGACCTTTTAAAAAAAGTTACCTTATTGTGTGCTTACTACATCATTCTATATGCCTTTGTGATAAAAAGCACATAAAGGAAAGGCTGTTTATGCCAGTAGCACAAACAGCCTTTCTGGAATCTTTTATCCCTTTTTAATAATACTGACGGCCTGAGAGGTACAAAAGAAAGTACATATACCGCAGCCGATACATCTTGACGGATTGATCGCTATGCGGCTAGTTTCCATATCTATCGCACTGACGGGGCAGCTGTCGATACAGCCGCAACATCCGGTACACTTATCAGCATCCACTTGTGCAATATAAATCGATGTTGACTCAATGCGGGAGACAACGCCGGGAATGACTGTCCGTGCGGCAATACAGCAGCATGTGCAGCAGCTGCAGACAAAGTATGACGATTCATTGTTCTGCGGCTTGACTATCTCATGGAACAGCCCCTCTGCTTCGCTTTTTTTCAAAACCTCGATTACTTCTTGACGGGAGATGGGGCGGCCTCTTCCCGTTCTGATATAAAACTCCGCATAGGGACCGATCTGAATGCAGATGTCCTTTATGGTATGACCGCAGCCTCGCCCCAGTTTCTCCTTTGCGCTGCGGCATAAGCAGTCAGACACGGAATAAATGGAACCCTTTTCTATATAAGACAGTACTTCATTGAAAGAAGCATGATAGGGAACAGCAGATACGGAAACATTTATCGGCACTGAACGGACGGCAGTTTTTTTCCGTTCCGGTCGATTAATAAACTCATTGATCTCATCCACATAATCCTGAATGTACTGTGCTATCTCTGCGTCAAGCCCATCCTTGAGCAGAAAATCCAGGATACCGGAGCAGAACGGCGCCAGTTGATAGAAAGTCACGTCCTTTTTATATGTGGCAAAAGAGATCCCTTTCTTGACCAGTCTGTCCAGTATTTTTTCGGCCTTAACCTGAGAGAATCCCGTTTTGGAAGCGAATTCCACAGCGGTAATTCCATGATCATCCAGTTTCATCGCCGCCTTTACGTCTTCTTCAGACAACAGCCGGCGGAATATCTTGACAAAAGGCCTGCTTTCATCATGGGGTATACGGTAAGGATTTTCGTAAATTTGATCTATATAGTCTGCTAATTCGGTATAGATACTCATAGGCAATCGTTTCACCCGTCCTTCAATCGAACAGATCCGCTTTCAGCAACTCCTGCAGCATATAAGAATAGCTGAATTTTAATCTAACATCCGCATCTTCAAGGTCGATATTGAACAGCTCCTTGGCGCGGCTAATCCGATAGGAAACGGTGTTTTTGTGAATAAACAGCTTGTCCGCCGTGGACTTCAGATTTTTGTTGAACTGTATGTAATAATAAAGTGTTTCGAAATATCGGGTATCGTTTTGCTGGTCGTATTCGATGATACCGGCACACTCTCTGCTGATATAGCCATTGATGTCCGTCTTATTTCTTCTCAAGCCGGACAGCATCAGATCATATAGTTTATAGTTTTCGTAGCTCACGATGCACTCCGAGGGATTGAGCTTCGCCAGCAGCTTCAGGATCCGTATGGTCTGGTCGTGGTATTTGCGGCTCAGGAACAGGTCGTCAAAGCTGTCACTGAAGCCGATCCGCAGTTTGTTTTTGGCGTAGTAGTCTCGGTACTGAGAAAGATACTCCATCATCTCCTTTTCCGTCATCCCGCTTTCAAACAGGATCACCGCATCGTTCATATAGCTGACGGAGATCGCATCTTTAAAAACCTGATTGATGTGTTCCCGCAGATGATCGACACGGATGTCATATGTGTTGTTATAGAGTCCGATATCGATCACAATTATATAGTACCGCGAATTCAGCTTAAACATGGTGTTTTTCATGCAGTCCATGAGCATTTTCCGGTCGCTAAAGTTTCCGTTCAGGCAATCCAGTAGGATACTGCCGTAATCGGAATACAGTTTTCCGCCCACCGTTCTATTACCAGCGTCAATCATTTTGGCCAGCAGTCTGCTTACGACCTGCAAAAAAATCAGATTCCGCTCGCTGATCCCCCCATTGGCCTCGATCGACAGCAAATACCCCACATGATTCCTGCCAACGTTCAGTCTACTGATGCATCGTCTGAGCGGACTCGCCAGACAGCCGGAGAAAAACGGCTGGTTCAGTTTGGTTTCATTTTTTACTTCTTCAATATTATTGAACATTGAGATGAATTCATAAGAGCAATACCCGCGCGACATGATATCGTTCCACTGAAAATCATCGGTCGTACAGCTTGAGGAGCTCGCTATAACTTTATAGCTGTTGTCGATAATGATAATCGGGTTGTTGATGGTCTGAGCTGCCACCTCAATAATATCCTGCAGTTTTTCTTGCGACAGGAACGCGTCAAGAAGGATATATGTATCTTCAAAGACGAGATTTTGGTTGCTGATCAGCGAAGCGCATTTTTCCGAGATTTCATCCAGATCTGTCTCCCGGGGAAAAACCATGATGCAGTTGTCATTTTTATTGGGAATATTAAACTCATCCATATCCTCAATTAAAAAAAGCGTTATTCCATTCAGAAAACGCAGGGTGTTTTGCATCTGTGATTCGTAACCGATATACAGCGTGTTTTTCACAAAATCAGTATTGACGGTTATTCTGTCAATATTGGTCACAACTGTATTATGTTTGGGCATTGAGATGACCCTGGGCGAATAGGGCCTGAGATCCAAAATGAAATTCTTAATTTGCTGCATCAGTCTTCTCCTCTTGTGCTCCCGATTTGTCTTTGCACCCATCTCAGCAACTGGATAGACTTATGTTTTTCTATTAATATTTTATTTGCCATTTTCATTATATAAAGAATATACATATGTTTCAAGTATCCTATCCTTATTTATCAAGGGCTTGGCGTTTTGAAATTGTCTCCTATCCAGGGAAGAATCATTGGCAATAAAAAGAGATATTTCCAACCCACCCCTCAATGATTGTAATGCTATTTCTTAATATCTTCTATTTTTCAGAACTTTTTAGGGTATCAATACGCATTAATTAAAACCGAAAAAACGAGGAGTACATTTTGCACCCCTCGTTTTTTGTTTCGCTAAAAAGTCTACTGCTGGATTATGCCTGCCACGCTTTTACATTCTTCCGAATCCAGTCGCACCATTTGTCGAAGCCTTCGCCAGTCTTGGCGGAGATAAAAAGCACCTCAGCGTTCGGGTTGCGATCATGAATTCTCTTGACAACCGCTTCATCGTCAAAATCAAAAACGCACTTGGTGTCAATCTTGTTGATTAGCACCAGATCACTGACCTGGAACATCAACGGATATTTCAGCGGCTTGTCATCGCCTTCCGGCACACTGAGAATCATAACGTTCTGGCAAGCGCCTGTATCAAACTCTGCTGGACAAACAAGATTGCCAACGTTTTCAAGTACCACGAGGTCCAAATCTACAATACCAAATTTATCCAGGCCCTGCCGCGTCATGCCTGCGTCCATATGGCACATACCACCAGTATGCAGCTGTATCGATTTTGCACCGGTAGCAGCAATTTTTTCAGCATCCACAATAGCATCGATGTCAGCTTCCATGACGCCGATTTTCATTTCTTCTTTCAGCATTTCAATGGTACGCATCAATGTAGTGGTCTTGCCTGCACCAGGTGAAGACATAAGATTCACCATGAATGTTTTTACTTCTTTCAAATATTTTCGCAGTTCATCTGCCGCATGATCGTTCTCCGCGAATATACTCTGCTTAACCTCAATTAATTTAATTTCTGACATTATATCAACACCTTAATATTTTTAACAGTAAATTCTTGTCCCATATTGGAGCAAATTTCTCTACACTGCTGGCTAATAGAACAAGGTATTCAAATTTTGTTTAATCGCTTTCCCGGAACATAATATTCTTCAGCACGAACTCTCTGCCGCCGAGAATAGTCTTATTCCGGCTTTGGCATCGTGGGCATTTGCCCTCGTTCTTCATGACATTATACAATGAATGACACTCACGACATAGAGCTTCGCCGGGAACATTCTGAATCAACAATGTGGAACTTTTAAGAATCTCTTTATTTTCTACTACAACCGGATAATATTTTTCCAGAAATACCGGAAGAATTCCTGAAAGCTCTCCGACTTCGATAGAAATTGAGTCGATTCTTTTAACATTGTTCTTCATAGCAATTTCTTCTGCCAGTTTTACCACTTCGTATAAAACGCTAATTTCATGCATAAGTTCTTTTATTTACTTTCATTAGCCAGAATCTGACCCAGTGCAACGAGCAGATCTTCATACTGCATACCCCATGCGTCATACTCTTTCCTTAAAGTGATTGCATCAAACTTGCAGCGGGTGGTGCACAGGCCACAGCCGATGCAGATATTTTCATCAACATGAGCAACACCGCAACCCAGACAGCGTTCAGTCTCGTTTTTGACCTGTTCTTCGGTAAAGGTTGCACGGGAGTCATTGAAGGTCTTCACTGCTTCTTCCTTGACCATAGGACGCTGACGCGGCATGGTATCGTAGCTGCTAAGATCAGCATTTTCCTTATCAAGATAATGGAGATTTCTACGGTCACGACCGAGTACCAGACTATGACCTTCCCAAACATAACGGTGCAGGGATTCAGCTGCTTCCTTGCCTGCTGCGATAGCGTCAATAGCAAACTTCGGGCCGGAATAAGCGTCGCCGCCAACGAAGATATCAGGTTCTGCAGTCTGATATACTTCGAACGGAGTCGGCAGGTGGTATTCTTCGGGTTCCAGACCGGCTGCTACAGCAGTCTTAAATGTAACAACATCCTGAATCGGAACGGTCTTTGCTGTATTGTTGCTGTTTAGTTCAACCTTGCTGCCATCCAGCAGGCTGCCCCATTCGATAGACTGACCGATTGCAGCAAGAACGTTGTCACACTCTACTGTCATGGTGTCGTTCTCATCGTACTTCGGGTTGAACTCCCCGGTTTCTGGATCAATGGTAGACAGACAACGCATGAATTCTACGCCAACAACCCTTCCGTTTTCAGTAAGGATGCGCTTCGGTCCCCAACCATTGTTGATGGAAATGCCTTCTGCTTCAGTGTCTTCTATTTCATCTGCGGAAGCAGGCATGGTTTCGCGGGATTCCAGGCAGTAAAGCGCAACAGCATCGGAGCCTTTGCGGATAGCGGCTCTTGTTACATCAACTGCTACATTGCCGCCACCGATGACTACAGTCTTACCAGCCAGCTCAGCCTGCTTGCCAAGGTTGATCTGCTTCAAGAAATCAACTCCTGACATAACGTTTTCGGAATCTTCACCCTCGATACCAAGCTTACGGCCGCCCTGAGCGCCAATTGCCAGGTAGAAGCCCTTGAAGCCGCACCGACGCAGTTCGTCCAAAGTGACATATTTGCCGACTTCTGCCCCGGTAACAAACTTGACACCCATTGCACGCAGGATATCGATTTCTGCTTCCACGATGCTCTTTTCAAGACGAAATGACGGAATACCAAGTGTCAGCATGCCGCCGAGCTGCTTTTCTTTTTCAAACACAGTAACATCATGACCGAGTTCTGCCAGATAGTAAGCGCAGGACAGGCCGGCAGGGCCGGAACCGACTACTGCAATCTTCTGGCCCTTGTCATTCAATTTCTTAGGAACAAAGCGGGTTTCAGCCTTCATGTCCTGCTCGGCAATGAACTTCTTGATTTCATCGATAGCAACAGGATCATCAATATCGCCGCGGCTGCAAACATCTTCGCACCGACGGTTACAGATGCTGCCACATACCGCGGGAAGTGGATTATCCTTCTTAATCAGTTCCAGTGCCTCACGGTACTTACCCTGAGATGCTAATTTAATATAACCCTGAACAGCAATGTGCGCCGGGCAATCTGTCTTGCAGGGAGAAGTGCCGGTTTCCGGAACAACATAACCACGTTCGGTCAACAGGTCAGGTCTCCAGTGCTTTTCACTATATTCAGGATTTCCCGGAATTACAGCAGCTTTAATTTCTACAGGCTTCTTTTCGCAAAGTTGCTGGCTCAGCTTAACAGCATTCATGGGACATACTTCTACGCACTGGCCGCAAGCAACGCACTTTTCTTTGTCAACACTAGATAAATAATTTGAGCGAACCATGTCCGGGGTGTTGCAGTACCAGCCCGTACGGAGCGCCATGCAGGAGGACCAATGGCAGTTGCAGATAAAAGTAGATTCTTCAGGTCCATAGACATTAGTCAGTTCATGAACAAAGCCGTTTTCTTCTGCTTTTCTTAAAATTTCATAGCATTCTTCCTTAGAAATTCTTCTTGCTTTGCCGGTGCGGATACAGCTTTCTGAGAAACTGCCAAGTGAAATGCACCATTCACCTTCGAGGTCATGACCGATTTCACCGTTCATACGACGGGTATGACGGCATTCACAGGGGGCAACAGAGATAGAAGGATAGTATTTATCAACCCAGTAGGAAGCCTCTTCCAGGTTAACCGTTTTACTATCATTTTCGACTGCCTTCTGAACCGGGAGTACACGTACAAGGCCGGTGCCCATCGGGAAGTACTTGGAGAATCCCTTATTCAAGCCTTGAATATATGCAGGGAATGCCCAGGCGATCTGCGGATACTTGTCCGTACGCCAATAATCCATTGCGCCCAGTTCCATACTGCCGGGAACAAAAATAGGAAGATAAACACGGTCTACACCTTTGTCATCAGTCATGTATTCAAGAATACCGATATGCACCATCTCGTCGAGCAGTTTCGCGGTATATTCCAGGGGCTTGTCAATTCTCTTAGAGACTTGGTCGATATAGGTAGGCGTACGGAGTTCAATCTTCAGTGCCGTGTCTACCATTTCGTCGGTCAGCAATGCGTCAAAAAAGATATATTCAGGGGATGTTTCGGTCGGATTCTGGTTCAGAGCATTGATATGCGTGACCAATTTGGCAAGATTTTCTCGCAAGATTATCAACTCCTTATTAATTTTAATTTCTAAATCGCAGAAAACATACTTCCGTATTCCTGCAATTATTTTAAAATTATTATATAGAACCCGAAATTCATTGAACATATTTCACACAATCAAAACCGAAGCCTCTTTCTGTTTTCAAAACACAAAACTTTATCTAGCTGATACATAAATTCATCTTAAAAAACGCCAAAGCACAAAAATATCCCCGTTTTTGTGCTTTGGCGTTAATTATCCATATGATTTTCTCTTAGGAATTGCCTAATTTGGACAGAGCAAGAAACAGAAGCCGCAGTTAAAACAGAATGAGCTATCCAGTATATGTCCTAATTAAAGTGACAATCTACAAATTGTGTGGATAAAATATACTTGCCCCATATCCGGAGGGAGATGTTAAAGTGATCTTGCTATAAAGTTACCAAGATCCGGTTGGATGAACTATTACTATTTATTTTCCTGCTTCCACAGGCTGCTCAGTTTGTTTTCCCAGAGCAGTGGGTTGTCTGCTTTTACCTCAAGCGGCACCAGCGGGCCCTGCAGCACCATATAGGCGCCCTCGTCAGCCCACGGGTTTTCGATTACCTTGGCAGGGGACCACAAGGCGTTATCCTTGGTGACGGTATCTCCGATTTTGGGTATCTCCTTGCCATTTTTCAGATCATAAAGATATTGTACCGCGAGTTGCGCTGATTCAAAAGCAGGCTGTTCAACAATAGCCAGGACCTTGCCTTCGTTGATTAGCTGCAACCCTTCCGGACCCATACAGATACCTGTAATGCCGTAATCCTTGGGGTTTAAGCCGGCTGCTTCTATGGCTGTGACTACACCGGCGCCCATGATGTCAGGTGTCTGCACATATATACCCTTGATCTCTTTTCCATAGCGGGTTATGAGATCGCTGGTCCGTTTATTGGAGTCATCATTGTTCCACTTTCCTTCACCTTGTACAACTGTAAGCTGCGGGTACTGGTCGACTACCGAGCGAAAGCCCTTGGTGCAGGCCTGGGTGAACATATCCTCCAGAGAACCGGTGATTTCGACTACCACACCCTTGGGCACCTCGCCGCCGTTGCGGTCTTTAATTCCCTGAACGAAAGCTTCAGCCGCCTTTTTGCTGGATTGCTCAATATCAAAGGACAAGAACATGTCCACCTTACCGCCTTCGGGGGAGGTGTCAAGAGCCATGATAGGTATGCCGGCTTCATTCAGCTTTTTAACACCGGGGACAATCGCCTTTAAGTCCACCGCGCCGGCCATGATAAAGCCATCCACTTTCTGTACTATAAAGTTGTCCATTAATTCCATGATCTTCAAAGAGTCAGCCTGGCCGTCTTTGATATCGACCTTTACCCCGAGTTCCTTGGCCTTACTTTCTGCTCCGTTGATAAAAGCCTGGATAAAGGGGGCCGTGGGGTCTTTAATAATCATACCGAAAACCAGCTGCTTGCCGTCCTGGCCCGCCGTTTCGGATTTCTTTTCGCTCTGGCCGGACGCGCAACCGGATAGCAACATAGCCAGCGCCAGCACCGTCACCAGGCCTGTAATCCATTTAATCTTCATTAATAACGCCTCCTTTTTTCTCTCTTGATTCTAGAACTTCAGGACCTTTCTCCAAACACCCCCTAAAGACTGTTTTTGTTGTTTCTCTCTTTGAAAATGCCGTCTTCTCTTAAAATACATTCGGAGTGAATTACCCAACACATATCGCTGAGTGTTTATTCATGCTTTACGCCGAGTCTGCTACCTCATTGTCTAATCTCTTTTTTAGCCGATCGCCAGCTGATTTGTCTCCTGCTGCTCGTGGCACAGCATCTTTTTAACCTGTTCCTGGTGCAACAAGTGATTGCGGACCTTCTCTCTTACCCGGTCGATTATGATGGCCAAAAAGATCAACGCGCCCTGGGTGGCGTAAACCAGGCTGACATTCACTCCGAGTAAATTCAGAGAGTTTGAAATCATACCCAGCAGCAGCGCTCCTCCCAGCATACCCAGCGGGGTTCCTTTGCCGCCATCAAGGCTGGCGCCGCCCAGGATGGCGCCGGCGAAGGACAGCATGACCATCCCGTCGCCCATGGAGTTGGATATTGAACCCTGCCTGCCGGCCGCCAGAAGACCGGCCACAGCCGCCAGTATACCGCTGATAACAAACGCCCAGATCACCATTTTGCTCGTATTGATGCCGGAAACAAAGCTGGCCCTGGCATTGCCCCCGGTGGCCACGAAGTAGCGGCCAAAAGTGGTGTGCTGCAAAATAAAATGAAATATAATGAAGATGATCAGGACAATCGGGATTGCCACCGGAATATTGCCGACCATTCTGGCTTGCCCGGCATAAGTATAGACTTTAGCGAGTGGAAAGATGGAGAAGGGGACCAAAAAAAGGACGACGCCACGCAGCATGATCAGCATGGAGAGTGACTGCAGGAAAGGGTTTACCCCTATCTTGGCAATAAAGACCCCGTTAAAAAGCCCCACCAGGGCTCCCACAGCCAGCGTTATAAAGATGCAAGTGATTGGGTCGATACTGCCTGGAAGCCATTTGGTGGCCAGCAAGAGGGCAATACCCGGCGCAAAGGCCAGGATAGACTCGATGGATAGATCAAGCAGACCGATGATCATAACCAGGCCCTGCGCCAGGACAAGCATGCTCATGATGGCGCTGTGGTAAAAAATGTTGACCAGGTTATCATAGGTCGCAAACTTGGGGGTTATCACCACATTCAGGAGGAAGAACCCCGCGATAATAACCCATATGAGGTTATCCAACAAAAACAACTGCACTTGAAGCTTCTTGGGCATTAAATCTTACTCCCTTAAGACCAGAATTTTGTAACTACTCGCAAAACGTTTATAGTAAGATCCATGTCGTAGGGCGTAGGGCGTAAGGCGTAAAATTTTAGACGTGAGACGTGAGACTTGAGACGTGGGTCTGCATATATTCTGTAACTTTTGTGCGAATGAATTCGCACCTGCATTTGTTGAAGTATCGCTCCTCATGCCATTACCTTGTTTTCAGACCCCAAAGGCATACAGCATATACTCACGTCCCACGTCTCACGACCATCCTATAAGGAATGCAGTATAATTCACGCCTTACGCCTTACGACATCCTGAAATAACAAACTATATTACTTTGAGGGGGGGGGAAGTCTCTGATGTGTTTGATCCATGATAGCTAACTAGGGTTTTCTATCTTATTGCCCTGTACCGCCATATACAGATCTCCTTCAGAAAAATCTGCCCTGCTTAACTCCCCGGTAATTTCGCCCCGGTACAGTATTAAAATGCGGTCACAGACCATGATCAAGTCGTCCAAGCCCGGCGAGGTCATGATGATTCCCGCTGTTTTGCATAAATTTTCTCTGACTATGTCCAGAATGCTTTCTTTGGCGGAGATATCCACGCCCTTAGTAGGCTCGTCCAGCAGCACCACTTTAGGCAGCGTCGCTGCAATCCTGCCCACCACAACCTTTTGCTTGTTGCCCCCGCTAAGCTGGTTGACCTCCTGTTCCTGGGAAGCCGTTTTAATACCCAACGTCTCGATAACGCCGGCTGTAAACTGCCTTTCCCGCGCCTTATTGACTACCCCCCCCCGGCTTACAGCCGGCAGGGAGTTTAAGATGAGATTTTCCCTGACACTCAAAGTGCCCAGAATTCCCTCGTTCTCTCTGTCTTCGGGCAGGTAAACAATACCTTCTTTTAAAGCCTGGGAGGGATGGGTCAGGCGCCTGACTGTGCCGCCAACTCTGATCAGCCCGCCTTCCGCCGGCTCAATGCCGGCAATGCTTTTGAGGATCTCCGTCCGGCCACTGCCCCGCAAGCCTGCGAGGCCAAGAATCTCACCCTTTCTCAACTGAAAGGTTATATTATGGTAAAATCCCAGCCTGGTCAGGTTTTCCACAGACAATACGGGTCCTTCATTCATATCGCAGGTTGGAACTGACCCTTGGGTTCTCTTATTAGCCCTGAATTCCTCACCGACAATCAATGAGGAAAGTTTTTCCCTGTTCAGGTCCGCACAGCTTTCTGTGACAATCGTCCTGCCGTCGCGCAGGACGGTGACCCGGTCACAGACCTTTAACAGTTCATCGGTCCGGTGGGAAATGAAGAGAACGGTGTTCCCGGTCGCCTTGATCTGGTCAATAATTTTATACAGGATCTGCTCATCCTTCTGTGAGAGGGAAGCCGACACCTCATCCAGGATGACAATACCGGCATTTTCCACATAAAACGCTTTCAGCACCAGTAAGAGCTGGCGCTCACTAATGGAAAGATCGGCCGCTTTGGCACGCGCGTTGATATGGAGGCCTGCTTTTTTTAAAATCTGCTCTGCCCGGCTATAAATCTCCTTCCAGTTAACAAACCTGTTCCGGCAGATGTAATCGCCCATGAAAAGGTTTTCAGCCACCGTGAAGTCAAGGATCACCTGAGGGTCCTGTGGAACAATGGATATCTTCTCTTTTTTGGAGATAATCCTGGTTAAGGCTGTAAATCTCTTATTTTCAACAAATATCTCGCCTTCCGTCGGGCTGATCATACCCGCGATAATCCCGACCAGGGTTGACTTGCCGGCGCCATTTTTGCCGATGATGCCGTGGACTTCCCCTTTTTGCACATCCAGGTTGACATTGTGCAGGGCTACCGTCCCCGGATAAATTTTGGATATTTGGCTCAGTCTTAAGACCGTACCGGTTTCCCCGGCTGCGTTCAATGCGCTTACCGGCAAGACGCAAAACCCCCTTTACCTGGCTATCGCCTGCAACTAACGAGTATGAACATATAAAACGACATGTATCCCGACAATACCTGTCTCCAAAGGAATGCCCCAAAAAGTGCAGGTGCGAATTTATTCGCACAAATGTTCCATTAGACATTGAAGTACGGCGCTGGCGCGCCGTGTGCGATTGAAATGGCGCCTACATCACTTGCATTTTGCACTAATCGGAACACTTTATTGGGAACAGCTTTATTACGTTTTACAGTAATCCATTTTAAAGAGAATCTTGGCGGCGTTTTTGTCGGAGGCAGTCAACATGGTAAAAGCATCCGCCGCCGAAGCAAGCGGCAGTATATGTGATACCACCGGAGTAACATCAATAATACCACCGTCTATATAGTCTGTGGCCTTCTTCAGGTCACCTGTCCCGTAAGCGTTGACACCCTTGACGTCAAGTTCTTTATTCACTATATCGTTGGGGTCAAAGCAAATCTTGTCCTCATACAACCCGGCCATTATCAAACGGCCGCCGGGTTTAAGCCATTTTACGGCGCCTTGCAAAGTGTTTTCCACCCCAACCGCCTCAATCACCACATCAACCTGACTGGAGGCATCCTCCGGAAAACTTTCCATTACCAGGTCTGCCCCAAGTTTTTCAGCAAACGCGCGTCTGCCCGGGGAGAGGTCAACCACGGCCACCCGGCTGATCCCGGCCGCCCGGGCAGCCAAAATGGTCAAAAGTCCGATCGGGCCCGCCCCGACAATACCCAAACTCACCCCGGGGGTCAACTTCGCTATTGCTGCAATGTGCAGGGCCACAGCCAGCGGTTCCACCAGAGCCGCCTTCCGCAATGACATGGATTGGGGAATTTTCAAAAGGTACTCCGGCTTCATCAAGAGGTATTCGGCAAAACAACCGGGGGAAACCTCACCAATAAAGCCCAGCTCCGGGCAGCGGTTCCCCTGACCCTGCCGGCACCACTCGCAGTTCCCGCAGGAAACCCGCGGGTCTCCCACCACCGCGTCGCCAGGCGAAAGTCCGGTCACATCAGCCCCGACCTCGGCAACCACGCCTGAAAATTCATGTCCCATGGTAACCGGGATATAAGTTACAAACATTCCCTTGCGGTATATATGCAAGTCCGATCCGCAGATGCCGGCATAGGCCACTTTAATCAAAACCTCACCCGGGGCGCAAACGGGCCGCGGGACTTCTTCCACCCTGACATCCCCAATGCCGTAATAACGGGCAGCCAACATGCTCTTCTCCTGCCTTCCTCGTTAGTCCCGGGCAAACCGTTCCAGAATGGCGTTGCCGTGGGCCGGAAAACCTTCGTAATCAGCCAGCTTGACCATAGCGTCCTTTAGGTTGGATAGTCCTTCCTTGGAGAAATACTCAAAGGTAACGGCTTTGTAGAAGTCCGCCGTTTTCAGCCCCCCGGAAACCACCGCCCGGCGCCCGGTCGGCAGGACATGGTTGGGGCCGGAGCCAAAGCAACCGGTGCTCAGAGGGGTATAGTGCCCAAGGTAAATACCGCCGGCATTTTTGATTTTCTGCATATCCAGGATGGGTTCCCTGGTCATGATTTCCAGGTGTTCCACCGCATACTCATTGGCATAAGCAATTGATTCCTCAAGTGATTCGGTAATTACAATGGCCCCGTATTTTCTCAAAGATTCGACCACAAAGTTTTTGCGGTAATCACTCAATCTTTCAATATGGCGGCCTATCCGCTCCTGTACGGCATAAGCCAGCTCCCTGACGTGGGTCACCAGGACCCCGGCGGAGTCCAAACCATGCTCTGCCTGGATACAGATGTCCGCCGCGGCAAACTCCGGATCGGCCGACTCGTCCGCAATAATAAGCCCCTCGCCAGGCCCGGCGTGCGTGCCGATTTCAACCTGGCCGTAAAGCAGCTTAAAGGCCGCCAGCACCCACTTGCTGCCAGGACCCACTATTTTGTCCACCTTGGGGACGGTTTGGGTACCGTAGGCCATAGCTGCTACAGCCTGACTGCCGCCTACCCTGTATACCGAGTCAGCCCCGCACACGTCGCAGGCGATCAGCGTCCCGGCAGGCACCGAGCCGTCCGGCGCGGACGGAGTGCATACGATTACTTGCGGAACCCCCGCCACCTTGGCCGGCAAGACAGACATCATCACCGCGGATGGGAACCAACCCCTGCCGCCGGGCACATAACACCCGACCCTCTCCAGGGGAATTACCACCTGCCCGGCCACCAGGCCCGGCGAAAGCTCTGTGGACCACATTTTGTTGGGCATCTGGGCGGCGTGAAAACGCTTGACGTTGCCGGCCAGTGTTTTTATAGCGTCTACAGTTTCCGGATCAACCTTGGCATAGGCATCTTGAATTTCCTCAGCTGTTACTTTGATCTGGTCTTTGGAAATGGAAACACCTTCAAATTCCCTCGTATAATCCACCAGCGCCTCGTCGCCGCGCTCCTTGACCCGGTCGATAACTTTGGCTACATCACCCAGGATGGAACCCGTCTCCACCTCGCTCCTTTTCATGACCCTGCTATAATCCCCGGCAGCCATTTCCTTGAGTTCATAAACCCGGATGTACATGTTTTGTCCCCCTCTGCTCAGATAATAGTCAACTCTAAAAAAAACAGACAAACTCCTGAGGATTGGAGCCTGCCTCCCGGCGACCTCTCAAACAAACGTCCAATAAATAATTAATGCTTTAACATGGTAAAGTAAGCGCTTATTGTTTTCGATAACAAATCACAAATTCCTCTTTTTTAAGGAATTTTTCTGTCAAGGGCTTCATGGAATCCTTGCCGGAGAACTACTACTATAGACTATATTATTAAAATATTGGCGCAAATTGTTTTCTTTAGAGGATTTAGAAAATTAATGGCTAAATATCCTTTTATTAATAGAAAATCGATAGGGGGTGTCAAGCGTTGAGCATGTCTAGTAATCTTACTGCCTCATGGGAGGCGGCGCTGCAAAAACTAATTGAAGGAAACAACAGGTTTACCAGTGGTAAACCTGCTGACAAGGAACTGGGAGCAGGACGGCGGGAAGAGCTCTTAAAGGGCCAAAACCCTTTTGCCGTGATCGTATCCTGTTCGGATTCCCGCATACCGCCCGAACTCCTGTTCGACCAGGCCTTGGGCGACATATTTGTGGTACGGACGGCGGGTAATGTTGTAGATACAATTGCGATAGGCAGTGTGGAATATGCTGTGGAGCACCTGCACACACCGCTGGTAGTGGTGATGGGCCATGAAAATTGCGGCGCCGTTAAGGCTGCTGTGGACGGGGGAGAAGCAGAGGGAAGCATAGGGGCTATTATTGATAAAATTGAACCCTCTCTGGCCAGGGCAAAGGCGGCCGGCGCAACCGGAGCACAGCTCTATGAGGCTGCTGCCGATGAAAATATTATGGCAACCATACGGGACCTGCAAAAGAGCCCCATCATCCAGCGCCTGCTGGCGAGCGGTAATCTGACGCTGGCGGGGGCTAAATATCACCTGGGATCAGGGGAAGTGGTCTTTAATATCAGTAAGTAGCCCTGAACAAATTCGCTTTCGCCGACCTGTAGGCATATAAGGTAGTTGCCCACGCCGCCAGCGGTACCATGTATCATGAAAAAAACATACTTAGAGAGGCAGGTGCGATTTCGATCGCACAACGGCGCGTTAGCGCCGTACTTGTGGCAGCCAATGCTGCATTTGTGCGATGAATTCGCACCTACATTTTTTGAAGCGCTCGGTGTGTATTTCATAGCAGTAGTTGCCCACGCCGCTATCGCGGCGCCACGTATCATGAAAATACCAGCCGATGTAGGCGCCATTTTAATCGCACACGGCGCGTCAGCGCCGCACTTGGGCATCTAACGTAACTTTTGTACGAATGAATTCGCCACCAACACGGCGAAACAAAACTCTAACCATGCCAAAGCTCACCTATTATTCCTTCCTTGGTTCTCGAGGTTCCTCCTCTACGGTGATTTCAATTCTGACCCGATCGCCCTGCTTTGCCCCCTTTGGCAGGAGGACCTTGGGGATGTGAAAGATCCTTTTATTCAGTTTAATTAAGGCATATTCCCCTTCAAATCTGTCAATGGTCAGCATGCTGTTCAATCATCCTTTCTCTCATCACATCTCTGGAGAAATTTAATTCATATACTCTTTTTATACGCATTTTATTAAATTAATCAGTTGTTTCGGAATCATTTACATCGCCAAACCCTTGGTTTTGCAAATTACTGCGCCGTTTAATCTATTATAATAATTAAATATTCAACATGTTTTTTCCTGCTGTGGTCTCAAACATAGCCAAGCGTTCCAAGAATAAACCACAAGTAAAAAGGAATGCCTTATCCGGCATTCCTTAAGACCAGGAAATCATATCCAAGCTTGGTCAGGCTGCACATTTTACTTTTGCCTTCGGTAGCAACGTCCACCAGACCAAGCGCATAAAGTTGGATAACAATGTGGTCGAGGACCGCCCTTTTCACTTTAGCGGTCAGGGATAGCTCCTCTTTGTTCATGGGACCTTCTTCCTCAAGAGATCTAATAACCCTCTCCGCTTCTTCCGGCAGGCGGTGTTGCACTCCATGGAAGTATTCCGCCAACGTTGTGGTCATGTAATGGTAACCCCTTTCAAAAAATTATTCTATTGCACTACTATTATTGTCACTTAATCAATTAAGCAAACCTTTTTTTGTCCATAAATATAAAAAAGCTCGTCTTCACCATGTTTTCACGAAAAAATACACCCGCACGGGTGTATTTTTTCGTGACCTACTGATTGTTTAATCCAGTAAATTTTAACTCTTTCTCGCCAGGGACTGCTCCATAATCCGGTAAATCCGGTCCACCATAAGGCGGGGATCCTGAACCAACCCCGCGGCAATCAGGGCGTTATCTAAAACCTGTTCAGCCACAATCCTGGCTAAAGCTTCATCTTCTTCCCGCAGTGACAGGAGACGCTTAATTAATGCGTGGCTGGGGTTAATCTCCAGGACTTTTCTCCCCATATCCCCCATTTGCTCGTTGAGGGCTTGCATAAACCGCTGCATGCTGCCGGTCATCATCCCGTCAAGGTCGAGGATAATAGCGGGGCTTTCCACCAGGCGGGTTGACTCCCTGACCTCGCTGACACGGGCGCCCAGCACCTCCTTGAACCATGCGGTTAAGTCCTGGATCTGGTCATAGTCCAGCGACTCCACGCCCTCTTGCGGCGGGGGCGCAGGTATATTCAACTCGGCAGTATCGGCAGAAACCATCCTCTTACCCTCGAACTCCGCCAAATTGCTCAAAGCAAAGTCATCGACCGGTTCGTTGGTATACAGCACCTCCAGGTCCGCCGCCCGGAAAGCTTCCAGGTAAGGACCGGCCTCGATCGAAGCCCTGGTGGGACCGTTGATAAAGTAGATCTCTTCCTGCCCTTCTTTCATCCTGTCGATATAATCAGGCAGGGAAACCATCTTGCCCGGCTCTGATTTAGAGGACTCAAACCGCAAAAGCTTGGCCACGTCATCGCGATGGCTAAAGTCGGTGGCTGCGCCTTCCTTTAAGAAGACTCCAAAGGTTTTCCAGAATTCCAGATACTTGTCAGGCTCTTTCTGGGACTGCTCCTGGAGGAACTTTAAGAAACGGCCGGTGATGACCCTGCGCAGCTTGGTCATCAGCGCTCTGTCCTGCGTGGTTTCACGGGAGATATTGAGAGGCAGGTCCTCGCTGTCCACCACCCCTTTGACAAAGCGGAGCCATTGCGGCAAAATATCTTCAGCATGCTGCTGGATCAAAATTTTCCTGCTGTATATGTTCACCCCCGGCTCCAGCCGCCCAAAACCGAAACGTTCCATATTTTGCTTCGGTACAAATAACAGGGCATTGATGGCCAGGGGCGCGTCGGCCGTAAAATGCAGGCGGTAAAAGGGCTCGTCGAAGGCGTTGGCGACAAACTTGTAAAAATCGTTATATTCCTCTTCAGTTACCTCGTTCTTATTCCTGGTCCAGATAGCCTGTACCGTATTGACCTGCTCGCCGTTAACTTTGATCGGGAACGGTACAAAGCTGGAGTACTGTCTGATAATCCTTTTAATAACTTCAGCCCGGCTGAATTCGTGCGTATCGTCTTTCAGCTCCAGGATAATCCTGGTGCCGCGCGAAAGACCTTCTGACGGCCCCAGATCGTAGCTGCCGGCGCCCTCGGATACCCACTCGCAGCCAGCCGCTCCCGGCAGGTACGAACGTGTCTGCAAGCGTACTCTTTTAGCTACCATAAAGGCGGCATAAAACCCGACTCCAAACTGTCCGATCAGGTTCAAATCTTTACTGTCCGAAGCAGCAAGCTGCTGAATAAAATTTTTGGATCCGGAATGGGCGATGGTCCCGATATTTTCGATTACCTCTTCCTCGGTCATGCCGATTCCAGTGTCTGTAATGGTAAGAGTATGCTCTTTATCGTCAAGTTCGATAGAAATTTCCAGGGGAAGTTCCTCTGCGCTACTGCCTTCACCGGTAAGGTTGTGATACCTGAACTTCTCCAGCGCGTCGGCGGCGTTGGAAATCAGCTCTCTCAAAAAAATTTCCCGTTCCGTATAAAGAGAGTTGATCACGATATCCAACAGCTGTTTTATCTCTGTCTGGAACTCTCTGGTCCGGCGCGGTTTTGTTGCATCTTCTGCAGTCATTTCGTTTCAAACCTCCAGTATATATAAATTGGGGATCCAAAAAAGGCGAGAGATTTTAACCCTCGCCGCTTACTTAAGTTTGGCGAGCAATTGCAAAATTATTGACTTTTTCTGACCATAGTATAAGATGGGCCCGTGCCGCATGTCAAGACCTTAAGGTATAAAAAGGGAGCAGTCATAATCTTATAAATCTATCCTGCCCAGGCGGCACAGCAATTAAAACCTCAGTCTTTCAATTGAGGAACTATTTGCAAAAATGTCGAACCGGCAGAAATAACATGGCAGGAGTGAAAATAACCAGCAATAAATTACCCGGATTGATGTTAGGGCAATTTCAATCGCAAAAAACTGTGGAGCGGTTTAAGGGATTTCCACCAAGCTTTTATTTATACTGCATTCCTAGCGGGTAATGGGCAAACGAATTCGCACCCAATTTTTTGGGGGAAGCGCTCTGTGTGCATTTTTATAGTATAGAATAGTCTGGGGGGGGGGAAGAACATGATTGAGACATTACTGGCCGGCTGCAGGCTGTGCGCCCGCAGTTGCGGAGCAAGCCGTTTAGACGGGGACACGGGTTTCTGCCGGGCCGGCAGAAACGTAAAAATCGCCAGGGCTGCCCTGCACTTCTGGGAGGAGCCCTGCATTTCCGGACGGCGTGGTTCCGGAACAGTTTTCTTTGCCCACTGCAACCTTCGCTGTGTATTCTGCCAGAACCATCCGGCCAGTCAGCAGGGCGTGGGCCGGGAAATATCTATAGACAGGCTTGGTGAAATCTTCCTGGAGCTGATGGCAGCGGGCGCTCACAATATCAATCTGGTCACGCCCACCCACTACGCTCCCCATATCGTGCAGGCGCTGAACATAGCCCGGCGGAACGGACTGAGCCTGCCGGTAGTCTATAATACCAACAGCTACGAAAACGTGGAAACGATCAGGTTCCTGAAAGGGAGCATAGACGTTTACCTGCCTGACCTGAAGTACTATAACGACAAGTACGCGTTAAAATATTCGGGGGTTGACGGTTACTTCGCCAAGGCCAAGGCCGTTATAGAAAAGATGGTCGACCAGGTCGGCCCAATTAAATTCAACAGGGAGGGCCTGCTGGTGAAAGGCGTCCTCGTCCGTCACCTCGCCCTGCCCGGCCTATTGTTTGATTCCAAAAAGGTCATAGACTATCTCTACCGCACCTTTGGCGACTCCATCTACATCAGCTTAATGAACCAGTACACCCCTCTGAACCAGGCCTGCAAGTACCCGGAAATAAACAAACCCCTGCATCCCGGACACTACAGGGGCTTGATTGAATACTGTCAGACAAAAGGCATGCAAAACGTTTTTATCCAGAAAAGCGGCACAGCCTCGCCTGATTTCGTACCGCCATTTGACCTGGAAGGGGTATAAGCAAAGTCCGGCGCTGACGCGCCGTGTGCGATTGAGATCGCACCTGCACCGGCTGGTATTTTCATCATACGCCGCAATAGCGGCGTGGGCAACTACTCTGTTTTATTGACCCTATAAAAACGCTGGATATACTTACGCCTTACGCCCTACGGCTTATACGACCAATCCGGTTTAGTGGGCAAAAAGCGCACGGCGCAGGTTGACCGGCTCAAAGCCCTGGCGAACCCGGCCTTCTTCCATTACCACAACCGGGAATTGCCCCGCATTGAAGGCGGAACCAATTCTTCCCTGCGCGTCTACCGCCAGGATGCCTCCCTCGGCCCCTTTTAACTCGGCCAGCCTCCTTAAGGCAAGCTCCACTGCCTGCTGCGGGTGTGCCCCGCCGGCTATTTTTTCGTCCACGAACTTGGCGGTCAGCGTTTCTACAAAGGACTCCCCGATGCCGGTACAGACAACCGCGCTTAGCTTTGTGGCATAGACACCCCCGCCCAGGGACGGTGTATCCCCCACGCGTCCGGGCAGCTTTAAGGAGCACCCCCCGGTAGATGAAGCGGCGGTAAGGCCTTTTCCATCCCACACCACACAACCCACCGTGTCCCCATGGTAAGCCAGGCCGGTATACAAATTCTGAGCCGGTTTCTCGCCACGGGCCAGGCTTTCCCTGGCCTTCCGCCAGGCGTCAAGCTGCTCCTCTGATATACAGTTATCCTTTGGAAACCCATGCTTCCGGGCAAACTTCAGGGCGCCGTCCCCGGCCAGGATGACCTGACTGGTCTCCTCCATCAGCCTGCGGGCAACGGAGATGGGGCGGCGGACATCACGAATAGCCGCCACTGCGGCAAAACGGCTGGTTTCGCCATCACAGATGGAGGCGTCCAATTCCACTTCTCCATCCATATTCAGCACCGCGCCGAAACCGCAGTTGAAATTTGGAGAATCCTCCAGGACATTAAGCACAGCCTCAACAGCCGGCACACGGCCTTCTGCCAGCAGCACAAACCCATCCAGGGCAGCGCGCTCGAGAATCTCCATAAACGAACGACTGCGGCTGGTGTCGAGCCCGCCATGCAAAGCAATTATATTCATGCCCTTAGTCTGGGCAGTTAGTTTTGCTTCTATGCAGGGTTTCCAGGCAATTTTCAAAGATGTTTTATAGTGGAACAATATAGCGGGCCATCATAATAAAGTGGGTAATACTGCCCGCCATGACAAACAGGTGAAAAATCTCGTGGAAGCCAAAGCGGTTCGGGAAAAAGTTCAGCCATTTGGTGGCATAAATGGCGGCTCCGACAGTATAAAACACCCCTCCGGCAACCATTAAAGCAATGGCCCCGGAAGGCAGGTTTCTGACCAGTTGGATAAAGGGCACCAGGGCTATCCAGCCCAAACCGACATAAAAAGAGGTTGAAACCCAACGGGGCGCGTTAATGTACCACATCTTCAGGATGATCCCGGCGCAGGCTAAAAACCACACCACAGCAAGCATCGCCCATTTCCAGCCGCCACTGAGCCCGTAAAAAAACACAGGCGTGTAAGAGCCGGCAATAAGCAGGTAAATGGCTGCATGATCCAGCTTTTTCAGGATTAACACTTTCCTGGGCGAGGTCCGGATCCAGTGATAAAGCGAACTGGCTCCAAACAATATAATGACTGTAGCTCCATAGGCAGCCATGGTAGCGACTTTAGCCGCACTGCTGCGGGAGACAATTACCAGGTACACCAGACCAGCTAACGACAAGGCAAAGGTGATCAAATGAGTCCATGTATTGACGGGCTCCCTCATTTTAAAAACATTCATTAGGACCCAACTCCTTGTTTATTAACTCTCCAAAAACAATTAAATAATACTACAAACCTCCGGCAAATCCTGCCAAGGGACGCTCCGGTCAACTAATAAAAGAGCCTTCAGCACAACGCCAGCAATAATTTACCCTAAAAAAAGAAAAACTGATTCCCAATAAAAGGATATGCACAACAGTTTCTTGAATAATTCAAGAGACACTGTATCTATATAAACAGTTTTAATTTAAGGAGGGTTTGTGTGGGGATGGGTTTCTTTTTGGCCCTGGGTTCACTGGTAATAATTGCAATCACAGGCGCTCTGGGCATATTATCAGCCATAAGAAAGGACCCGGTCTGGAAAGACTGGCTTCTGGGATCACTGGCGGGATTTTTGTTGTTTTTTATCTCCCTATTCATCATACCTGAACCAACCGCAACCGTCAGCCCGCAGCAAACCGTTGAGCCGGGTCAGCAGCAAACTACCGGTTCAGCCGTGTATAAATAAACCACCCTGATGTACTGACCTCATTGTATAAACCTTGCAACAGGTCCCTAGTCACTAATTAAGCTTCTTATTTGGTAATAAGGAAATAATACTAAAAAAACTTGATCGAGGTGGATTGCAATATGGTAATGTTAGGAGACCCTTTTGTCGCCAATGTTCCAAGGCAATTATCCGCTGAAGAGTTGTTGCAGGCCTTGCGTGTCGACATGGCAGGTGAACTGGAGGCAATCATCGGTTACGAAGCGCATGCAATGGCCACGTCCGACGAGAGAGTGAAGGAAGTTCTCTATCACATTGCTGATGAAGAAAGACAGCATGTGGGTGAGTTGCAGCAACAGCGTTGCGCACATCCTGTTCGGTAAGCTGTGGCTTTGGCGCGTCGGCGCCTTGCTGCAAGGAGCAGCCCGTAAGCGAACAAAAAACAAGCACAAGTAGTAGTGTAACAAGAAGTATCGGCCTACTGCGCATGAAATCAGCCCTCCCCTTTTTCTCTAACAATACCATAAAACGCCTTCATAAAAAAATGCGGGCGCCATTCATTGACACAAATGCAACATAGAGCCATATAAGTTCGGCTAACCCGCCGTGCCCAATTGAAATGGCGCCTACATGAACAGGTCTTCATCTACAGAAAAGAATCAACCTGTGTCTCAATAACCGATATCTCCTGGTCGGTCAGTTGGCGACCCAGCAGTTCTTTGAGAGCTTTTATCGACGCGCCGATGGCAATGCGCCTGATATCTTTTTCTTCACTTTTTACAGGGGGCATCTGCGAACGGGGCGTTTCAAATTTCGCAGACGGAAGTCCGGGGCTCATAGCAGCCGCCATTTTATCCAACGAGGCTTCTTCCTCCATTACCAATTCATCATATCCCCCGGGCATAAAATTATTACCGTTTTCTACAGACGCATGGTCTGCGCTCTTCCCGTTTTCTTCCCTTTTCCTTTTTTGTTCTTCTTTCCTGGCGCAGTACTTTGCATACTCCTTTTGTATGGTTTCTTCCACCGCAATCATTTCGGCCCTATGCGCTTCCAGGAAGATGGTTTGTTCAGGCGCATGCTTTTGAAATACCTCGATCAAATCGTGCTGATTGGCAACCAGCGCTTGCAGCGCGGGGAAAACCTTGATCGGCACTCTGGCCAGCTCTTTATCATATTCGTAACCGGAAACCGTTAATGCAAACTCCTGTTTTTTCTGCTTCGCCATGTTTTACACTTCCTAACAATAGTCGATTTATGTCACCATATATTTTATTACAGATGAATGGAAAAATAAAGCAAGCCAAACTAAGACTTTACATAACGGAAATGAAATAACATAATTTTTACATTATTAACAAGTAATATATTTGGAATTAAGTTATTTAGATGTTAAGTTAATACCGATTTCAATAAACCCCGAAAATAAGGTTTTGTTAGAGTTTCAACATTAAATGGTGACTTGGAAGTCACTTGCTTCCAAATTCCATCTCTATCCCTAACAAAAGAAAAATTACCTCTTTTTGTCTTCATTTCTATTTTTCCAGTTGATCCCACAAAAAACCTTCCGCTTGGCAAAAATTCAATTTCATCTTCTCCTGTTTTTAATTTTAACCTCTTTGTTTTATAAACACTCGATTTTTGGTAACTATTCAGTAAACCACGTAGCAGTAGCAGGAGCTATAAACTTGTGATAACCCCGACAGTATTTTTCAGTTCCCGATACTCTTCGTTAAATCTTTTTCGTATGCCGCTGCCATAAGTAATATT
>NZ_QFGA01000006.1 GCF_004369205.1 Pelotomaculum schinkii
GGGGTACTACACGGTGACGTACATCCTGAGAATGCTATTGTCGACAGCGATGGGCGTACTCGCCTAATCGATTTTGGCCTTGCGCAATTTATTGGCAAACCAAGGGAGAAGCTACTTGGCGGTGGTGGCGGAGAAGGTGGAGGCACGCTGATTTACAGCGTGGAAAGCTACGCGCCCCTTGCTTCTATAGACTTATTGAACACAGTTGTTGACCGGCGGGTGTCTTTCCTGCATACAAAGGCATTTTTATTCTCGGAGGAACTGGCCAGGGAAGGCCTTGCCAAGTGGATTTACCCGCTTAACCGCTACCGGGAACTGCGCGGCACCGCCCAGATTTTTATCTGTCGTGGCAAGGCCAAGGATTTTATCGAAAAAAACACCCCCCCGCTGGAGCTCAGCCCGACCAAGCAAATTGAGCTGCTGAACTTGATGTCCAGGGAAACCGGCCTTTACCATAGTACACAGTTGAGTGAATTTTACGACGATACCAAGTCTGAATCCATTCAGCCCAGTATTCCCCTGGTTGCCCTCCACGAAGGCGGGCTTGAGTCGGCCAAGCCTGGTATTGGCCGGGGCGGGGCGGCGACCCCCGGCAAGTATGTCGCAGGAGAGGTCCCGATTGCTGGAGCAAACAAGGCCCAGGTCATCGGCAGCGCGGTATTTAAGGGGGACAAAATGGTCGGAATCTTAAACGGCCAGGATACACGTTACTACCTGGTTCTAAGGGGCCTTATCAAGAGCGGTATTACAGGTATGCCGGACCCGAGCGACCCCAACACCCCTGTGGGTTTGCAGGTACGCCAGGCCAGACCCCCGAAATATACGACGAGCATAGACCCGGAGGGGAACGTCACAATCGACGTGGATATTTATAACGAGCCGGAGATAATCTCAATTGCGAGCGGGTACAATTACGAGGACCCTGCCAATAAGACACTTTTAGAAGAGTATTATGCCCGGCAACTCCAGGAGGGTTTACATGACCTAATCAGGCGTACCCAGGAGGAATTTGGAACTGACATTTTCGGCTTCGGGAAACAGGTTAAGCGCAAGTTCTGGACGGTGCCGTCCTGGAGGGAGTTCCAGTGGCTTAACAGGTACCCCGAGGCTAGTATTAATGTGACAGTACACAGCAAAATCCGCAGGACAGGACTGCAATTGGAAACTAAACCAGCTGCGGGGGTTGAATAATGGAACAATTGGCGCTTCTGATTGCTCCCATGGTGGTAACTTACTATACCTATACCTACGGCCGGTGGGCCATGCAAAAAGGCTGCCGGCGGGGGGGGGTAGGCGTCTTTGTATTGGCGGTGCTGGTCCTGGGGCTGGCGATCTATGCTATTTTTCTCAGGCCAGGGTATTAGTATGATATATAATTGACATGAGAACTTTTTTGGGATATTGCTTATAGTTCGAAACAATGTGAAATACAGGCTGCAGACACAAATACCAAAATGCAACTAATTTGACAAAAGCGCAAATCCCGGCAAAAAGACCTCCAGGTATCTGGAGGTTGAATTTACTGCATATATTTTAACACAAGCTTCAAAAGCATTGAATGAACTATTGAAACAGAGTCAGCAACACCCTATCCGATAGTGAAAACTATATTAACCCAGGTTAACATAAAGAGCATTTTCCTCCTCTTCATGCCTGGCAGTAAATCTTCCTTTTTTATCGAGACCGAAATGATTGAAAAAGCCCCGTGCAAAGACCTTGGTTTTCTTTACAATTTGCCCGTCCTTCGAAGCTCTAATCCTTATGGTATTGGTTTCGCGGTCAAATGCCAGTTCCACATTCTCAGCTTTAAGCTTTTCGCGAGCGGTTTTGTTAAGGACTATAGAATTCTTTGAAAGTGATACAAGGGGTAGTTTTCCTACTTTTTCTCCACGTGGTTTATAAATTTCAAAGGCCAACTAGATACACCTCCTTTGTTAGTATGATGTGATTATAACTTATTTATGATATACCTGTCAACATTTATGAATATGAACAATATTTAATTATAAATTATACTTTTATCTATAGGTATCCCAAAAATCATTAATGCTGACGATGTGTTGTCTATTCTTTTACCTATTTCTACAGGTGAAATCGAACCACCATTTTACGAAAACGATATCTCTGAATTGCCAATTTTGCATGTACCAAGTATGAATTTCTGTAATTTGTAGAAACTTGTAGCTTATTCACTCTTAAAGGCGACGCATATTTATGGGACTCTCTTAAGGTCAGTTTGACAACTTGACTTTTGCAAGCATACAAGTTGATTTTTGCAAGTATGCGGATCCTTGTTAGGAAGGAAGAACATGTTTGACGACTATATGATGACCATGTGGGAGGTTTTGGTGGATTTTCGTCGAATTGGTTTTTAAAATACCTATCATTACGTATTTAATTCTCTCGGCTTTCTTCCAATAAATGTATTGCTGGTAACACTTATCCTAAATAAACTACTCACAATAAAATCGAAACGGGAAAGGCTTGAAAAATTGAATATGGTCATAGGTACCTTTTCTCATTTGCATTAAGGACAAACCCTTTTGACGAAAGTGCTTCTCCTATAGTAAGTTAGATAATCATATCGCAATCATACCGCCAACGCGGCGCCGGCAGAAGATGAAAATCAGCGATGTGGGTGCACCCACATCGCTGAGTAGTTTCACACGCCGCTAACGCGGCGCCACGCAGCACGAAAATATGTAGGCGCCATTTTAATCGCACAACGGCGGGTCAGCGCCGCACTTGTGGCAGCCAATGTTGCATGTGTGCGAATGAATTTGACCCTGCATTCATTGTGGGGTTACTCCGTATGCAATAAGCGTCGATGTACTTGAGTATGTGCTGCATAACCCTTCTATTATAATCCGTTAACTTTCTGTATATTTTAGATTGTTATAAAGTTGTCTGAGATCCTTCTTGGAGATTTTACCGGTTGCTGTTTTCGGCATTGCGCCAACTTCAATAATTTCCCTTGGCAGCTTATAGGAGGCCAGGTTCTTTTTTAGAAAGCTTAGTAGTTCCTTTTTATTTAATTGCATTCCCTCTTTGGGAACAATAAATGCGCGTACCGTTTCCCCGCGTTTTTTATCCGGTACCCCTATGACCGCAGCCTCTTGCACAACGGGGTGCTGGTAGATAATCTCTTCAACTTCTCTGGGATACACATTTAAGCCGCTGACAATCACCATGTCTTTTTTACGGTCAACTATAAAAATATAACCATCTTCATCCTTATAAGCCAAATCACCGGTATAAAGCCAACCGTTACGGAGCGCCTCCTCGGTTTCGTCGGGCAGGCCATAGTACCCCAGCATCACGTTCGGGCCCTTAACGATTATTTCTCCAATTTCTCCCGTCACCGTTTCCCTGCCGTCACCGGCAATGATTTTCACTTCAACGCCTGGAACGGGCAATCCGATTGAGCCTGGTTTCGTTGCGCCCAAAGGATTGAAAGCAACAGCAGGGGATGCCTCGGACATTCCATAACCCTCAATAACTTTTTTACCGGTTTTGGTGTAAAAGCTATTTAGAATTTCCAGCGGCAGGGAAGCTCCGCCCGCAGCGAACAGACGGACACCGGCCAGGTCGGCAGGTGTTGCCAGGGAGGCATAATAACTGTACATGGCGGGAACTCCCATCACTACGGTAACACCCATCTCCCTGATCGTCTGGATGACCTCTTTGGGTGAAAAAGTTTCAACTATGGTAATCGAAGCCCCGTTATAGAGGGCCGTTGTGACACAGCAGGTCCAGGCGAAACTGTGGAACATCGGCAGAACGCACAGGGTATTATCACTGGCGGCAGCTTCTGTGACTTTTGAAAACGCCTCGGCGTTGGTAATCAGGTTGCGGTGGGATAGCAGGGCTCCCTTGGGACGGCCCGTCGTGCCGGAGGTGTAGAGTATAACACAGGGGTCGGTTTCCTGCATGGGTATGACCGGCGCGGCAGGGTAAGAGACGCGGCTGGTTTCTTCATTTATATTTTGAATCAGGATTTGCGTGGGAGGTGAAACAATATCTCCTGTGTTTAGTTGAAGCTCCTTATCAGTCAGTATGTACCTGGCTTGAGAGTCAGCGAGTATAAAGGAGGCTTCCCTGCCGGTTAACATGGTGTTCAGGGGCACAACAGCTCCTCCCAGGCTAACCACAGCAAGATAGCTGAAGATAAAATCGGCGGAGTTTTTGGCGAACAGACCTACGTTATCAGTTGGCCGTATTCCCTGGGCATATAAGAAATTCCGGTATTGGCCCACCTTTTTTTTCAGTTGGGCGTAGCTGTATTTAGCGTCTTTTTCGTAGAGTGCAATTTTTTCGTCAGCTCCCTGCTGGACCAGTTCATACACTAACAAATTCGTGTCCTCCCTACCGCATATTTAATTATTAAAATGCAACTGCAAATTATAATAATACGATGAATCCTTAAATTCCCCTTTTTTTATAAAGAATTGTGCCTTCCCAATCATGTCTAACTAACTGCCGCTTCTTATCAAGCCAAATCCCAACATTGTTTCAGCCTTATTTTCAGGGAAGTTTTCCACGCCGCTATCGCGGAGCCAACGCAGCATGAAAATATGCAGGCGCCATTTCAATCGCACAACGATGTCTTAGCGCCGAACTTGTAGCATCCAAATATTGCATTTGTCCGAATGAATTCGCACCTGCATTTTTCAATAAAACATAGCTCCAATCTCTAACGCGATATCAATTCCGCTTAAGTAGTGAAATTTTTTTTGTTTGGGCTTTTGCGCCGTTATACGTTTTACATTTATTAACATAAAATCTATTTATTATCTTAATACCCTTCCCATTATTACGTAGATATTATTCTTTAATAGCTATTTATTTTTTTAACAGGCTACTATATAATATAATAAAAATATTAATTTCTAAGGATGTTTATTAAGGGTATTTGTGCGTTTTTGTACATGCTGCTATAGACTATAATAGGTTGTGTGAAATAATGGTGCAAATATTGTCGAACATTGAGGTCATTCTGCTCAGTATTGTAAGTGAAAAACCTTCTTACGCCTATGAAATTGACAAAACAATCGAGTGCCGGGACATGAGAAGATGGGTCAGGGTCGGAGTAGCCTCTATATACCAGGTGTTAAAGAGGTTAGAGGAAAAAGAGCTGGTTTATTCACAAAAAGAAAAAGAGGGCAGGATGCCGGACAGAAAAAGGTATTACATTACAGATTCCGGTAGAGTAGCTCTGGCTGAAGCTTCTAAAAGGCTGCTTTCCAATCTCGAATGGTACTACCTTGACCTGAACGTTGGCTTGGAAACCTCTGATATCTTAACCCCTGAGGAAATGATCAGTTGTTTAACCAAAAGGCTTTCTTTGGTTAAATCCAATATAAAAAGAATGAAGGAAAACTTTTCGGTCGGCATCGAGATGCCATACAAGAAAAAGGAAGTTATTAAAAATCTAATTTATTTCCGTGAGGCAGAAGAGAGATTCTTGCAGGAAATACTTCAAGAACTGCAGGGCGGACAGTTGTAGGCAATTAGTGGATCTTTTTAGCATACTGCTATAGTATGCGACAGAGATTTTTTTTAAGCATACTACTATGACCTATAATAAAACTTGTTATTATACTATAGTCTATAAATATACAACAAATTAGTATATTTACTACTATATTAAAGGACCATTCTGAAAGAGCCATTCCGGTGGAATCGATAATAGTAATTGATTGGCGGTACACGGAGAACGGTTTCAGGGTCGGAGAGGCCTCTATATATACAGTAGTAAAACAAGGAAGGACGGCGACTCTGATCTTCTAACCACTGGGGGAACAGTCAACTGGTTAATGAAAAGCCCCTGGCGTTGAATCAAAGACAAAGGGGGGAAGCGGCAGGAACAAGCGTTGTCCAAAACCTGGTTTATTGTGCGACATCAGAATTTTCTGCAGTAAGAAGTGAAGAAAGCGGTTATCGATGGGTAGCTGAAAGTATTTGAAGGAGGTGGCTTGCAAAGATGTATATGAATAACTTTGAGTATTTGGCTCCCAAGACGC
>NZ_QFGA01000007.1 GCF_004369205.1 Pelotomaculum schinkii
CAGCCAGCTTCTTTTTCTTTCTTTTCTTTTAAGGCCTTGAGGATCATTTCCGGAGTAATCGGCACTTCGTAGAACCTTACACCGATAGCGTCATAGATCGCGTTGGTAATCGCCGGGAAGGTCGGCTGAACGGCGCCTTCACCGGTTTCCTTAACTCCAAACGGCGCGGTCGGGTCGTAGCTCTCTACCATATTGGTGTCCATATCCGGCATTTCCATGAAGGTCGGGCACTTGTAGTCGTGGAAGTTGGGGTTCAGGTGCTTGCCGTTGGCGTCAAACTTCATATCTTCGTAAAGGCATGCGCCCATGTTGAACACGATGGAACCTTCCACCTGGCCATCCACGGCCATCGGGTTAATCGGTTGACCCACGTCGCCAGCCTCGGTTACCTTCCTGTCATATACACGCCCGGTTTCCGTATCCACTTCCACCTCATGGATCTGGCAGCTGAAGCCAAATGTGGGAGAGTGGCCGATGTTGGCGCCCTGCACCCGGTTGCCGGTGATGATGTCAATGCCTTTGCGCCGCGGCGGCGAGAAATGCCCGACCGCACTTAAAGCGCCAACGGAGTTGACATATTTTTGCACCACTGTTGCCCAGTCGATATTGAACTTGGGCTCGAACATGGAATAGATCTTGCGGTCTTTAATGGTTAACTGGTCAGACCGGCAGCCAAGCAATCCGCCGGCCATTTCTTTAAGCTTGAAGTTGATTTCTTTGGCCGCTTCCAGGATGGCATAACCGGAAGCATAGGTTAAACGGCTGGCAAAACTACCCAAGTCGAAGCTGCCGATTTCCGTGTCACCTAATTGAACGTGCACGTCTTCAAAATGGATGCCCAACGCCTCAGCCGCCATCTGGGCCATGGCAGTAATGCAGCCCTGGCCGATTTCGGCAGCCGCGCAAAGCAGGGTCACGCCGCCCTCGGTGTCTACCTTCAGCGTTACTGAGGTATGGGGCTTGTATGACTGGTAGAGGGTATAGGCGGTACCGGAAATGTAATAGCCGCCGGCCAGGCCGATGCCTTTACCGAAAGGCAGCTTGCCGTGTTTTTCCAGGTAGCCCGATTTTTCTACCGCGGTCTGCAGGCATTTCTTGTACTCGGTGTGCGGCACGTACATGTTGTTGATGGCGGTATAGCCTGACTCAACGGCGTTCTTCATCTTCAGTTCGTACGGGCTGATCCCCATCATTTCAGCCAGCTCGTCCAACATGCACTCCATGGCAAACCTGGGCTGAACGCCGCCGAGACCACGCTGGGCGCCGCAGCTGGGCTTGTTGGTAAAAACGTTCCTTACATGGGTACGGGCATTGGGCACTTTGTAGGGCAGGTGCACCATCGACGCGGTGTAGAACATCACCACGACGCCCCAGCCTGCGTATGCGCCTTTGTCCATAGTATTGTCAAATTCTACAGCTTGGATATAACCGTCTTTGTCCAGACCGATTTTCCATTTCATGTAGCATGGGTGCCGGCCTTTGCTCGTGAAGAATACTTCATCACGGTCGTAAGTTACTTTGACCGGCCGGCCAATCTTACGGGACAGAAGGCAGGCCACAAATTCCGATGAGGCTGCCTCGCCCTTGCCGCCGAAACCGCCGCCCACTGCGGGGAGCGTAACCCGGATCTTGCTCATGGGCATTTCTAATACGATGGACATCTGGCGGTGCAGGTAGTGCGGAACCTGGCTGCTGGCCCACAGGTGCAGCTGGCCGCTCTGGGTGTCATAGCTGGCCAAGGCGGACATCGGCTCGATATAGCCGTGCTGCGGCCGGCCGGTTTTGAATTCTCTTTCTAAAATGTACTCGCACTTTTCAAAGGCTTTGTCCACGTCGCCGTAGATCTGCTCACCTGTGTGCAGGAAGTTGCCCGGTTTATCTTCATGAATCAGTACTTCATCTGCGCGCGCCATAGACTCAAAGGGATCCAATAACACCGGCAGGGGCTCGTATTCTACTTCAATCAGGTCGCAGGCGGCCTCAGCGGTCTCTTCATCAATGGCGGCAACAGCGGCCACGCCTTCACCATAAAAGCGAACCTTGTCTACGGCCAGAGCGGTCTCGTTGGCCGACTGGGGCACGATACCCCATTTGTTGGGAGCTTCGTCTCCGGTGAGTACTGCCAGTACTCCCGGCAATGCCAGCGCCTTGCTGCAGTCGATCTTTTTAATTTTGGCGTGCGCGTATTCCTTGCAGCGCTTAATTTTCCCATACACCATACCCGGCAGCACCATGTCGGCGGTATAAATCGCTTCACCTTTAGCCTTGGCCGGGCCGTCTATCCGCGGAAAGCTTTTTCCTATCTGGGTGAACCTTCTCTCATCCAGATATGAAGGTTTCCCTTCACGTACATAATTTTCTCTCTTATCCCAGGCTCCCATTACTTCACCCCCGTTTCAGAAGCTACTTCAATGGCTTCGATAATTCTCTTAAAACCGGTACAGCGGCAGATGTTTCCGGACATCTCGTGCTTGATGTCATATATGCTGGGCTTGGGATTCCTGTTCAGAAGCCCGGTGGCCGACATGAGCATGCCCGGTGTGCAGAAACCGCACTGGATCGCGCCATGGTTGACAAATGCCGCCTGAAGCGGGTTCAGTTCGCCGTTCGGCAGGGCCAGCCCTTCTACAGTGGTAATCTTCTTGCCGTTGCAGGTGATTGCCAGCGTGATGCAGGACAATACGGGTTTGCCTTCCACCAGCACGGTGCACGCCCCGCAGTCGCCCATCCCGCAGCCTTTCTTGGTGCCGGTGAGTCCTACTTTTCTCCTGATTACATCAGCCAGCAAGTCCCTGGGGCTAACAGCCAGATCATAAACCCGGCCATTTATATCCAAGCTTATCAGTTGTTTCATCACTTACACCTCCTGAGCGGCGGCAAACGCCTCTTTGAGTAGTCTGCGGGCCAGCACCCCTACGATTTCGCTCCGGTATTCCTCGGAGGCCCGGATGTCGGTAATCGGCTTCGCTTCGCCCTGAGCCGCTTCAGCCGCTTTCGCTGCTAATTCATCGCTAAATTTCTGCCCGGTCAGGAGTGCGGGAACTGCTGTGGATACCAGCGGTTTGATGAAAACCGAGCCCATGACCAGTTTTACACTCTTGACAGTCTTTTTGTCAGCTTCCAGTTCAAGGGCGACCGCCATGTTGACACAGTCAATTTCATTGGCGTCCCTGGCGCCCATATAGGCATATTTGGCTACCAACTTCGGAGAGGGTTCCGGCAGCTTAAACTTGGTCAGGATCTCGCCTTCCTTGAGGTCGATCTTTCTGACACCCTGGATGAACGCTTCCAGTGGCATTTCCCTTTCACCGGCAGCGCTGCTGACTACAACCGTAGCGCCATAAGCTACCAGGGGTGTGGGGGTCTCGCCGGACGGAGATGCGTTACAGCTGTTGCCGCCGATTGTGCCCATGTGCCTCACCTGGGATGAACCTAGCTCTCCTGCCGCATGGGCAAGAGCAGGGTATTTTTCCTTCACTATCTCAGAATACTGAATCTCTGCAATCTTTGTGGTCGCGCCGATTTCCATACCTTTACCCGGCTCATATTTGATGCCTTTAAACTCTTCAATGTTGTTGATGTCAATGAGGTATTCCGGGCTTATGATTTTGTCTTTCATCAATACCAGCAGGTCTGTGCCACCGGCAAGAATCCTGGCCTTGCTTCCCAGACGACTCACCACTTCAAATGCTTCCCCAGGCGTCTTGGGAGCCAAATACTCAAAGTTATTCATATACATCTTTGCAAGCCACCTCCTTCAAATACTTTCAGCTACCCATCGATAACCGCTTTCTTCACTTCTTACTGCAGAAAATTCTGATGTCGC
>NZ_QFGA01000008.1 GCF_004369205.1 Pelotomaculum schinkii
GTAAGTATTCAGTGAACCAGCCCACCCTTTTTTTTTGTTGATAATCTAACACAAGATTAAAAAGTTTTACTGAAGGGCTGGACACAGCTCTTTTTTTAGTGCATAATCAGGACATGAACACTTCAACCTGCCTTCAACAAAAGCTTAATCAGCCTTACACCGCCACTAATTGTTCCTTTCCTAATTGCCCCATTGTCAGGCAACGGGATAGCGTCATAGAGCGTCTGAACACTGAAATAGAGCAACTCCAGAGAGAAAAGGTCCAACTGGCGGAGGATTATGATCGTCTAAAAGCCTTGCTCAATAAGCGTAATAGCTCTCTTTTTGGCCGTTCATCGGAAAAATCGCCGGAGCCTACAAATGATCAGAAAACGAATGATCATGATAGCGTCAATAATTCTGTGCCAGCTCCGGACAAGAAGCGAGGCGCCAGATTTGGCCACAAGGGACACGGACGCAAGATTCCCGACCTTCCCGAGGTAGAAGTAATTCACGAGATCCCGGATGATCAGATGTATTGTCCTATTTGTGGAAAACCCCGGAGGATCACAACCCTTGATGAAGTCTCTTACGAGATTGACTATGAAACAAGGTTCGTATGCAAGAAGCATGTACGCAAGAAGGCCTTCAGCACTTGCAACTGCCCCGGCCCCAGAGCTGTGACTGCCGGTAAACCGCCTCAGGTCATACCCAAGGGGAAATTCTCCAACGCTTTTCTGGCCCATATCCTGATCATGAAATTCTTTTTCCAGATTCCCCTGCACCGGATGGTCACGATTATGCGGATGCAGGGATTGGCAATCAGTGAGGGCGCCTTGACCGGCATGCTCCAAAAGCTGGAACCGCTCCTTTATCCCCTCTATCTCTTGCTGGCGGAAATCAATCGCAGCGAAAGCCAATGGCATGTTGACGAGACCGGCTGGATGAACTTTGTCCAGGCGAGCGGCAAACAGGGCTGGCACTGGTGGCTGTGGGTCTTTGTCTCGCCCATGACGGTGGTGTTTGTCCTTGATCAGTCCCGCTCCAGTGATGTCCCCCGGAAACATTTCGGCGAGGATGCCAGGGGCATTGTCAGCTGCGACCGGTTTTCCGCCTACGGCAAGCTGGCAGCTCTCATTGAGGGATTGGTCAGGGCGCTCTGCTGGTCTCACTTCCGTCGGGATTTCGTTGATGCCGGTAAATCTCTTAATGCCCTCAAAGCATGGGCGGAGCTTTGGGTATCAAGGATTTCCGCCATCTACCGCCTGAATGATGAGCGGCTGGCCGTATTGGATAAACCGGAACTCTTTGCTGCCGCGAATGAGCAACTGGAAAGCGCCCTGGAATCAATGCTGAATTCGATTAGTGCCGAACTGGCAGATCCCAGCCTCCACTGGCAGCAGCGAAAGATTTTGCATAGCGCTCTGAAACACTGGGATGGGCTGACGGTCTTTGTCGATAACCCCTATGTGCCCATGGACAACAATTTGGCCGAGCGTATGTTAAGGCCTGCCGCACTGGGGCGTAAAAACTATTATGGAACGCACTCCGTATGGAGCGGCAACCTGCTGGCCTACTCCATGTCCGTCTTGCAGACGGCAGCAAAACATGACCTCGATGTCGAGGCTTATCTCAGGTATTACCTGGACGCCTGCGCCGGGTGCAATGGAGCGCCGCCTCATTTGGAACGCTATCTTCCCTGGAACATTCCGGAGGAGATCATCCGGAAATATGGCATGCGCACCGGGGGGAAGCATCATGCTGCAACTGGCTGACTTCCCCCGGACTATCTGCGGCAAGCTCCTTAGCCTTGCTGACCTGGAAATAATCCGCCGGATTATTGATGCTAATCCATCCGCCACCCGTGCGCAGATCTCACGGGATGTCTGTCTGGCCTGGTCATGGCGCAAGCCGGACGGAGGTCTCAAAGACATGAGCTGCCGGGTGTTGCTCTTAAGGCTGCACCGCTGCGGTCTGATCACCCTGCCGGAGCCCAGGACAACCAATGGCAACGGGCAGAAATTCTCCCGCCGGACGAAGCAGGGCGAGGTTAAAGAAAACATCGCCGGACAGCTGCAGTCCCTGCTACCCCTGGAACTAAAGCGGGTTGCTTCTAAAAAGGACTCCTCCCTCTGGAACGAGCTTATCGACCGATATCACTACCTTGGCTACACTCCCTTGCCGGGCGCCCAGCTCCGGTATCTGATCAACTCGCCGGCCGGCTATCTATGCGCCATCGGGTTTTCTGCCGCAGCCTGGAAGGTGGGGCCCAGGGACGCCTGGATCGGCTGGAGCGCAGAGCGCCGGGTGCAAAATCTGCATCTTTTGGTCGGTAACTCCCGCTTTCTGATCCTGCCCTGGGTGCGATGCCAACACCTTGCCTCAAAGATCCTGTCTCTCTGTGCTAAAAGGTTGCCTCTGGACTGGCAGGAGGTCTATGGCTACAGGCCGGTGCTCATGGAGACTTTTGTTGAGAAAGATCGTTTTGCCGGTACCTGTTACAAGGCGGCCAACTGGATTTATGTCGGCGCCACCCAGGGCCGGGGTAAACTGGACAGGTTTCATAAACACAAGGTACCGGTAAAGGATATCTATCTCTACCCTCTTGATAAAAACTTTCGCATGTTTCTGGTTTAACCTTGCTTTTATTATCGGCGTATCCTTCCAAGGGACGCTTTTTTTTGTTATAGTGATTAACGAAGATGGCCGGCTGGTGTTAATTATATTTACGAATGATTTTAGCAAGTCACCCGCAATTTACGCAGATTGGAGAGGTTGGCCGATGAAGCTGACCAGGGAAGATACGGTCTGGTTCTATGAAGTATTCTTTAAACTGATCGATTACACCAATGGCTGCTACCAGGTGGTACCCGGGCTTAAAAATACGTCCGGTGCTGATGACGTCGACCCCACCGCGATTATGCCGGTCCGCGACAAGCTTTGGGAAAGCGATGATATTATCAACCGTATAGTCACCGATAACCCTCTTTGCTTCTCTGAGCGGGAACTATCACTGGTGGTGAGCTGGAGAAAGAGGGTCATTGGTGATTTTCTAATCTACAAACACCTGAAGAACTACTCTGTTTTCATGGGTAACGGCAAGCTCTATGGTGTAGTCGGCATAGCCAGTCACATTGAGGAACTGTTTCCTTCTTATGCCCTGCCTCTTTATTCGAAGGCGGTCCTTCTTCCCTTTGAAGGTAAAATCATTTATGACAGTTTGATAACTACCTATAATATTACTTATGGCAGCGGCATACGAAAAAGATTTAACGAAGAGTATCGGGAACTGAAAAATACTGTCGGGGTTATCACAAGTTTATAGCTCCTGCTACTGCTACGTGGTTTACTGAATAGTTACC